>JBBKWA010000308.1:0-4250 GCA_037968695.1 Saprospiraceae bacterium | reverse complement strand
ATGTTATACCGATCTTAAATTAGTTCGGGCTTTTGCCCGAACTAATTTGATCGGTATATCCCGACTGAAGTATTTGGGCTGAGCCCAAAATACTTTGTTGTCGGGATAGTTATAGGAGTAGGATTTTTTTTGAATAAGTTCTAGGCTTCTCTACAACCTGAAATAGCATTAGCTGAAAGTGCGATAATAATAGAAGATACTTCTACAGACTCAGCTATTTGTTAGCCAAATACAAGAGTCAAAATGTCCCCAAGTAGAAAAAATCTATATTGCAATAGATCCGTACGTAACTCGTCTCTGGATCTGGAAAGACATCGATGGATAATCAGTGGTCTGTCAAGATTGGAAATCCGGGTAAAAGTGTTTGATTTCCAATCTGTAGCTGTAACTAACGCTACTAATTTTGTAATTGAATTATTAACTATAAATAAATATGAAAAAAGCAATAATCATTTTAACTGCAATTGCGAGTCTGGTATCTTGTAAGGATACAAATGAACAGCAGGTTTCAACCGATAATAGTTCTGTTGAGCAGCAGGAAGTAAATGACACTTCGATAGCTGATGAAAAAGCTGTTAGCAGCAATAATTTATGTCAAATCAATGGCCAGGATTGGGATTATACCGAGGCATCAGGTATTGTCTCAACAGATAGAAAAACAGGAAAACGTACCGCGTTGATCACCTTTAAAAAGAAGTTAGAAAAAGGCAGTGAACACATTCAATTATATTATGATGCCGACTCTTTTGAATTGTATGCTGTATCATTAATATTAAGGCATTCGAAGAAAGGTGGTGGTCCCGTTACCTGCTATTATAACCTCAAACCCGAAACAAGAAAACGAAGCCCACAAAGCGAACTATCTGGAACGATTGATTTGTCCGATTCATCTAGCGCTTCGGGTGTAGCAGAAGTAAAGAACCTCAATATTGATAATGGAAAAGGAGAACTGCTCAACCCTGAAGATGCTGTTATATCAGTAACAGGATTGAAATTCACCAATATTGGGTATTCTGATCTTGATTAGGAACAGCACAAACTTGGCTGCCAGGTCAACCTGCCTATCTAATTATAGTTATTCCTACCTGCTAACCAGATTGCTTAGCAGGTAGGCTCTATACCCGGCACTAAGTGGTTTGGGAATATTATCGCAACGTCATTTTCTGTTCTGACAAGGCGAAAAACGTAGGCGAGGCCTAAGCTTCGGCGAGGCTTTTCAACGCAGGCAGAGTTGAAAAGGACAAGAGAAAATGTCCCAGACCACTTAGTAACGGGTATAACTTAATGGGGTTGGTCAGAAACCTACTGCGTAGAGATAAGAGCTTGTTTAGTGGTAATTCTCAACATGCTGCACAGGATGTTTCTATTGGGTTTGCAAGAACTTATAAGAACATGGACTTCACTTGAAAAAAAAATAACTACGTTGAAAAATGGATTATTCCGAAACCAATAGACTATCAAGATTAACAGCTATTTTAATTCAATTTCAGACTAAGAGAATTGTTACAGCTTCTGAATTGTCCCAAAAATTTCAAGTTAGTAAAAGGACAATCTACCGAGATATAAAAGCATTGGAGAAAGCAGGTGTTCCTATTTTGACCGAAGAAGGAAAAGGATATACGCTAATGGAAGGTTATAGGATACCACCAATAATGTTCACCGAAAAACAAGCAAACGCCTTAATACTTGCAGAACAGTTAGTCTTGAAAAGCAAGGATGCCTCATTTGTAAAGGATTATTCGGAAGCAATTGATAAAATAAAATCAATTCTAAGGTATAACATCAAAGACAAAGCAAATTTACTTGCTGATAGAACTCAATTTAACCAAGTCATAAATCAAGAAAGGAGTAGTAACAATTTGTCAGATTTGCAAAATGCATTGACCAATTACAACCTTGTCAAGATAGAATATATTAATAAGGAGGGAATTGTAACGGACAGATCGATAGAGCCATTTGCAATATTGAGTGCTGAAAATTGGTATTTGGTTGCATGGTGTCGTTTGCGTAAGGAATTTCGATTTTTTCGATTGGACAGAATTCAAAAAACGGAAATTCTATCAGAAAACTTTGAGCCTCACAATTTGACTTTGCAAGAGTATTTTGACCAATACCATTAATTTTTGCTGACCCTTGACATAAGGTTGTCACTTGTCAGGCATACGTTTGCAGCATTAATGAATCTTTTAAACGCGTGAAAATGACAAACGTAATTAATGCAATCGATTTTCCCAAACCTACTCTTATTTCAGTCAACAGTGTGGAACTCGAAGTCTTTGAAGCAGGCCGACAAAATGTAGGGAAACCTATTGTACTTTGTCACGGCTGGCCAGAACATGCCTTTTCTTGGCGGCATCAGGTGCCCGCCCTTGTTGCAGCAGGCTATCATGTCATCATTCCAAACCAGCGGGGTTATGGCAACTCATCCCGTCCGACCGAAGTAACTGAATACGACATTGAACACTTGTCGGGTGATCTCGTCGCACTTCTCGATCACTACGAATACGAAGATGCTACCTTTGTGGGGCATGATTGGGGGGCAATGGTCGTTTGGGGGCTGACTTTATTGCATCCAAACAGCGTAAATAAAGTGATAAATCTGAGCTTGCCTTACCAAGAGCGTTGGGAAAAACCCTGGATCGAGTTAATGGAAGATATGTTTGGTGGCGACTTCTATTTTGTCCACTTTAATCGACAGCCGGGCGTTGCAGATGCTATATTGGAAGAAAATACATCCCAATTCCTTCGCAACTTGTACCGGAAGAACCAGCCCACCGTAGCGCCTCAGCCAGGTATGGCGATGATCAACCTCGCCAGAGCAGAAACACCACTTGGTGAGCCCATAATGAGCGAAAGCGAACTGGCTGTTTTCGTCTCTGCATTCGAATCATCAGGGTTCACAGGCAGTATAAATTGGTACAGAAATCTTGACCGAAATTGGCACTTATTGGCGGACGTCAACCCAATCATTCAACAGCCCGCACTCATGATCTATGGCGACCGAGATGCGATCGCGAAGTCTGAAAAACTAACAGATTTTGTGCCCAATGTGGAAGTGGTCAGTCTGGATTGCGGTCATTGGGTCCAGCAAGAAATGCCAGAAGAAACAAACCAAGTGATTTTAAAATGGCTGGAACAGCAGGATACCAAATAGTCCCAACAAGCTCTTAGCAACAAAGAAATAGAAATGCATAAAAAGGAAATGGAAACATTTTGTCCTAAAAGCCAAGCAGATTGGCGAGAATGGTTAGAAAAAAATCATCAGTCAAAACAGTCCATTTGGCTTGTTTATTTTAGAGTATCAACAAAAGTTCCTTCTCTGAGTTGGAGTGAAGCCGTTGATGAAGCACTTTGCTTTGGGTGGATAGATAGCACTAAAAAGACGATTGACAAAGAAAGGTATATGCAATATTTCAGCAGAAGAAAACCTAGTAGCACATGGTCAAAAATAAACAAAGACAAAATTGATAAACTCATCCAAAATAACCTAATGACAAAGGCAGGTTTTGACAGCATAGAAACGGCTAAACAAAATGGGACATGGGCATTAATGGATGATGTTGAAAATTTGATTATACCAGAGGATTTAAAAATTGCATTGAATGAAAATGAAAGTTCAATGGAATTTTTTCAGAGCCAGTCAAAATCAATTAAAAAAGGAATGTTGCATTGGGTTGTAACTGCCAAAAGAATTGAAACAAGAAAGAAGAGAATTGCAGAAATAGCACAATCGGCTGCCAAAGGAATAAGGCCAAATCAATTTAGATAAAAAAACGGCTTACAATAAATAAGGCTAAAACGGCACGAGCACCTCCGCGTAATCCCGACGAAAGGTCGGGATGAGCACAACCGTGAGCGCTAGCGAACACTACCGCGAATGAAATGAGCACCGCCCACCCACCGTTCGTTCATCCCTCCTGACCGCTTGGACAACGCTTTTGCAGCCCTACTCTAACAGGAATACTTTGGAGATAATATCACCCAAAAGCCTGTTTTATGAGAGGAGTATACGTCATACTATTGTTGCTTTCCGTTGTTGGGGTGCAAGCACAGGATCTGGAACAGATCGGCGAGAAGCCGCCGCTGCAATTCCATGCCAATGGTGGTCTGCAAATAGACTGGTACCATGCCAGCGGTATTGAGCCGCGCCAGCAGCCATTGACTTTCATCCTGGCGGGCAATCCCCAATTAGATGTCTACGGCCTGGAGCTTCCCTTCCGGCTCTTTTTGTCCAATCATCAACGCTCGGT
>JBBKWA010000307.1:0-3065 GCA_037968695.1 Saprospiraceae bacterium | reverse complement strand
AAACTAGCCTGAAAGGAATTTTCCTCAAAATAGAATTCATTGCTTACCGATCTAAAATAATTGGTGAAATTGACCTGACATATAATCAAAGTACATTGGATTTGGGAATCATTGAATTGGTGCCAAACTTCGAATTATTAGAAGGGGTAGAAGTCAGGGCCGAAAAAAGTTCGATTATGCTGAACTTGGACAAACGTGTATTTAGAGTCGGTAAAGATTTGGTAAGTGAGGGTGGCACAGCAGAGGATATTTTGAGGAATGTACCGGGTGTCTGGGTCGACATTAATGGAAATGTCAGCTTAAGAAGCAGTGGTGATGCCCATGTTTTGTTGAATGGCCAAACCTCTTTATTGACCAGTGGCAAAAACTCAAATGGGCTACGGCAAATTCAAGCCAATGCCATTGATAGAATCGAAATAATTACCAACCCATCCGCAAGGTATGAGGCAGAAGGAATGGCAGGGATTATCAATATAATTTTGAAAAAAAACCAACATAGGGGCTTAAATGGCGCAATAAGCTCAAACATTGGAAATCCTGATAATTTTGGGATGGGAATAAATATTAATTACCTAAAAAGCAAGATAAATCTCTTTGCAGGTACCGGAGCCTGGTTTTTGAAAAGTTCAGGTATGGGGTATTTCAGAAACAGGTTTTATAACTACGAAAACTCTGACAGCACACTATTTTCGAATATGGACCGAACGCACCAAAGGAATAGTACTCCAATTAATGGCAAAGTGGGACTGGACTATTTCCTGAACCAAAAAAACACCTTTACTGCTTCTTTTTATTATTGGGGGAACAAGGATATAAACACTTCTCAACTCATTTACAAGGATGCTTACGGCTCGCTTGAAACTATTCATGCCATTACCGAAAGGCAGGAAGATGAAACCGGAGAGGAAGGTAATTTAAATTGTTTTTTGAGACACCGGAAATCATTTTCAAAAAAAGACCACCAGCTAATTACAGAAATCAGATATGGAACGGAAACGGAAACGGAGTTGTCAATTTACAACGAGAACTATTTCGATGGCAATAACAAACCCTTAAATGCACTTGGCTTCAATCAAATAACTGATAACAAATCAGACAATAGGCTATTAATAGTCAAATCAGACTATTGGTTGCCGCTTGGAAAAGAAGCTAAGTTTGAGGGAGGGTTTCAAAGTTCTTTTCGAACTATTACAGATGACTACAGTACATGGCAACTTATAAATAAAGTAGAAATACCCGATTCAAATTTTACCAATAGCTTCAAGTACCATGAAATCATACATGGTCTCTATACCAATTTTGGAAGTACAATTAAGCGGTTTGCATTTCAGGCCGGAATTCGAGCAGAATACTCCGCTATCGAATCTGGATTGGATATTAAAGATGAAACGAAGTTCCACAAGTACATCAATTTTTTCCCAAGTGCCTTTATTGGTTACAACCTACCTAATGACAATGGTATTCAATTGAGTTATAGTCGTCGCATTGAGCGGCCCACATTTTTCGACCTGACCCCATTTTTAACACTAAGAGACCGTCGGAATATTTGGAGAGGAAACCCAAACATTCAACCTGAATTCACGCATGCCTTTGAATTAGGTTATATTAAATATTGGGACAGTGGGACATTAAGCTCAATAGCCTACTACCATAACACCAATAATGTAATTAAAAGAATACAAAGGGTTGATGAAAGATTTCCAGAAACTACCATTACTCAAGCAGAGAATTTATCCCTAAAAAGAAATTTTGGCGTCGAGTTTACCTATTCTTTTACACTTGCAAAATGGTGGCAGTTAAACGGAGACATGAATTTCTTTCATAGTCTTTCGGAAGGGACATATAAACACAATAGCAAAGAGATTTATGTAGGTGGCAAATCTTTTTCTATGACTGCCAAAGCCATATCACGGTTTATGCTTTGGGAAAATTTTAATACTCAAATGACTTGTAGCTACTCCGCCCCTCGTACTACAACCCAAGGATTAAACAGGGCTTCGGTGGCCTTAGATTTTGCAACCAGTATTGACCTGCTTAACAACAATGGAACCGTCACCTTGAGTATTCTTGATGTCTTCAATACCCGACGTCGCCGTTCTTTTTCCGAAGACGAAACCTTCTATTCGGAAGACAATTTCTTGTGGCAATCTCGGACGGCAGTACTTTCTTTCCATTATCGGATAAATCAGCATAAAAAACAAAGCCAAATTTATTCAAGCCCACTAAAGGGCAGTGATGAAAAAAGGTTTTGATGCTTGTTCATTTGAATGCATAAAAGTTTGATTCAAAGGTAGCGCTAAATAGTAAAAATTGTTTCTCCTCTGTATGATTAGTAGCAAATTTCACTCACTCCGCAAACTGTCCACCGGGTTGGTCAATGCAGCTCTTACACTCTGAAAACTGACGGTTAAAAACGCAACCCCAACTGCCATGAGCCCTGCAAGCGCAAACACCCACCCAGACATCTCTATTCGATAGGCAAAACCTTGAAGCCACTTTTCCAAAAGAAGATAAGCTGGTGGCGATGCGATAAGAAGGGCAATGATGACAGGTTTCAGATAATCTTTGGACAATAGGCCAACAACCCCAGCAGTCGTCGCACCGAGTATTTTACGGATGCCAATTTCTTTTTTCCTGCGTTCGATGGTAAACATAGCAAGCCCGAACAGGCCGAGACAGGAAATGATGATAGCCAAGCCACTAAAGTATTTTGACAACACACCTACCCGACTTTCTGCCTTATACATGGACAGGTAATCCTCGTCCAAAAAGGTATATTCGAACGGGTATGCAACAGGATGAAAAGCGGCATATTTTTTTTCAATTTGTTCAATGGTGGACTTTTCGGCACCCGTTTTTATTTTCACCATAACGTTATTGCCATAACTCGGTGTAAATCGAAATATCAGCGGTTCGATACGATGGTGCATACTACCGTAATTAAAATCATTGACCACGCCGATGATTTCACGTTGTCTCTGGCCGTAAGCCACTAATTTACCAATGGGGTCTTCTAGTCCCATCATCCTGCGGGCCGATTCGTTGATGATGATTTTATTCTCCTC
>JBBKWA010000306.1:0-6691 GCA_037968695.1 Saprospiraceae bacterium | reverse complement strand
GACGATATCGACTTTGTGGTATATGAGCTGGTCAATGGAATTGATGATTGTAGTAATAAGCTAGTCGCCAGATGCATGGCTGCAGGGGCAAATACCAATGAACCATTTTCAAGTTGGGCTCGATGCAATGGCCCTACCGGTCTTCGAATGGGCGATCCGGATATTACGGAGCCTGCAGGGTGTCAAGGGGCATCACAGAATAATTTTGTTGATGCATTGGATATGGTTGCTGGGAAAAGCTACGCCCTCTTAGTCAATAACTTCAGTCAGTCCGGCTTAGGATTTTCAATAGAGTGGGGAGGTACGGGTACTTTTCAAGGACCACTTCCGGCCTTTGATGTATCAGCTGTTCAGGCATTTGAATGTGACAAAACAATCATTTTTAGCAATGAGTCTACAGCCCCTACAGATAGTATTGTAGGATATCTCTGGAATTTTGGCGCTGGAGCAACGCCATCATTTGATACGACAAAAGGACCAATTTCAGTAGTTTATGAATCCTTTGGTCCAAAAAAGGTAGCCTTAACGGTGGAGAGTTCAAAGGGATGCGTGGTGACAGAGATTCTGGAGTTTTTTGTTGAACCCTGTTGTCAGGATACCTCAACGTTGGCAGTCACAGCGACCATACAAGATCAGATTTGTCCCGATACCCCAAGTGGGTTTATTCAGGGGATAGGAATAAGTGGAAGTCCTGCCTATCAGTTTAGTCTTGACTGCATGAATTATCAACCTTCAACGCTGTTTCCATCACTATACCCCGGCACCTATACATTGTGTGTGCAGGATCAAAAGGGTTGTGAAAGCCAGGTTGAACTGACAGTCTTGCCATCCACTGGATTTTCAGTTGAAGCCGGAGATACACTTTTTGTTAATCTTGGTGAGACCACTGAAATAAATGCCACCGTCTTTCCAAATCTACCTAGTACGGTCTCATGGAATCTTGAAGAAAATATGACATTTGACGGAGATGATGTCATCAGTCGCTTAAATCCAAACGTTCTGCCAACGACTACGGCTTGGTACGTTGTGACAATTACAAATGATGCAGGTTGTGTCTCTACTGATTCTGTACTGATTGTTGTAGAAGTATACAAGCCAATATATATTCCAAATGTTATTTCAGCCAATCAGGATTTTATTAATGATTATCTCACCATATATGGAAATGTTGCCGCAACGACAGTGCAATCATTTCAAATATTTGATCGCTGGGGTGGTATGATGTGGGAAGGGACAGATTTTGCATTAAATGAACCTTCGCTTGGATGGGACGGAAAGCACAATGGAAAGCTCGTGAACAGTGGTGTTTTTGCTTACGTTGCTATCGTCAATTTTGTAGACAATATTCCCGTAACCTATCATGGCACAGTTACTGTGCTACGCTAAGCCTAATTACTTTACAAAGCGATGCGCAATTCAATAACCTTCTTTTTGACTTTAGCCTTCCTGTCTTCCTGCGTCGTAGACCAGGCAGATTTGTCAAGGTATATTGGCTCCAAAGTGGAAAATGTAGAAGAAGCAAGAGACCTCGATGTCATCTATACAGACAGTAGTCAAATAGTTTTTAAACTTAAATCACCACTTTCAAGAAGGATCTTTGAACACCGCACAGTAAAGGAGGAGTTTCCGGAAGGAATCGAAGTTACGTTCTATGATCAATCCGGCAAGCCTCAAAGCTGGCTGACATCTGATTTTGCGATTAGGGATCAGGCAAATAGAATTATTACCGTTCAAAAAAATGTCATCCTTCGAAATGATCAAAATGAAAAACTAGAAGGACCTGAGTTGATTTGGGATGAAAAAGCAAAAGAAATCTATACAGATCGTTTTGTGAAAATCACGAGAGCGGATGGAAGCGTAGTATATAGTTATGGCTTTAAATCCAACGATCGATTTACCAGGTACGAATTAAACGCAGTCTCAGGCGATATGAATATTAAGGATATTAATGACACCCGTGGAATCAAGCCCAAACCCAAAAACTAAATTCAATGGCGCTTCTGCCTGCTGATTTCCTTCTCTGCCGGATGACTCAAGTACAGTCAGTTCAGCTTCAGATGTATATCTTTGTGATGATATGGGTTTTCTAATAATGATGATTTTGCTGACAGTGGCCTTATCTGCCTTCTTCTCGGGGTCGGAAATTGCATTTATAACAGCTAATAAGTTAGGCGTCGAAATCGAACGCGACAAAGGAACGCGTCGCAGTAAAATCATATCAGCATTTTACAACAAACCGAAGAAATTTCTAAGTACCATACTCGTTGGCAATAACATTGTGTTGGTGTTGTATACTTTTTATATGACGCTTCTGTTTGAGCCGCTGATCACACCTTTTGTTTCTTCTGAATCCATCAGGTCTATCATGCTGACCTTGATATCAACAATTTTTATTCTGTTTCTGGGAGAATACTTTCCTAAAATTATTTTCAGGGCATTTGCCAATAAAGCATTAGCCATCGTATCCTATCCCTTGTATTTTTTTCAGTGGATACTGAGTTTTCCAGTTTGGATTATGATGTCCCTTTCCAATTTGCTTATAAAATTTGTGTTCCGTGTTCCGGTGGCTAAAGTAGAAGCAGCTTTTACAAGACTTGACCTGCAAGATTATATTGAAGGTTCGCTGGCAAAAGATCAGGATGAGATGGAAGCAGAAATGTTTAAAAATGCTTTGCAGTTAAAGAACTTAAAGGCTCGTGAGTGTATGGTCCCCAGGACAGAGATCATGCATATTGATATTGAGGATGAATTTCAAAACCTTAAAAAAGCGTTTACTGAAACACGACATTCACGAATCCTGATTTCTGAAGGTGATATTGATAACGTATTAGGGTATATCCATCACCAATCCTTATTGGAAGGTCCCCACGATATAAAAGAGTTGATTATTCCCATTCAACACTTTCCGGAAGTTACCAGCGCTTTGGACATCATGACCATATTTACGCGGCAAAAAAATAATATTGCTGTAGTTGTTGATGAATTCGGAGGCACAGCAGGTATTATTACACTGGAAGATATTACGGAAGAGATATTTGGCGAGATAGAAGATGAACACGATCTGGTGGATTATGTCGAAGAAGTCATTGGGGAGAAAGAATTCCTTTTCTCTGGAAGGCTGGAAGTGGACTACTTGAATAATAAGTATCCTCAATTGAAATTACCTGACGGTGATTATGAAACCCTCTCCGGGTATATCGTTATGACTTCTGGTGAAATACCAGAAATGGGAAAAGATTTTGAGTTGGATGATTATCGTTTTGTAATTGAAAAAGTAAGCGATAAAAAAATTGAAGAAGTTAGAGTCTTCCTAGTTAATACGCACGATTGATATTTATTTCCATTCGAGATAATTAACCGCATGAAGATCACTAGGCGTGCTTATATCCTGCTCGTTTCATCTTCCATTCCGGTAGACCTTCTTCGGCTCCCTTTAATTTCATTACGTCCCAATTTATAGCTGAAGTTTAGCTTTAAGCGACGACTCTCCCAACCGCCATTGGCATTTATCATCAACTCACCAAAATTGTTTGCGCCAGACCACTCTTGGCTCCTAAAGATATCAGCTACACTGATCTTGATGGAAGCCCGGTTGTCCCACATAGATTTTTTAACACCGGCATCAATAGACCACATATCTCCCGTTGCAAAGTTGCCACCCCAAATTCCCGGCGATCGGTACCAACCAGATAATTCTAATGTGAAGTTCTCTGGCAAGCTATATGTATTTTGTGCATAAATATTAAACGTCGTGGCAGATACATCAATAGTTTTGCCGTCGCCATAGTCGGCAGCATTGTGCGTGAAGGTAATACCAGAATTCATGAATATATTCCATGACTTGGTGACAGCAAAAGGATAGCTCGTGTTAAGTGCATATACTTCCTGATCAGCAATGTTCTTAGTGGTTAGAAACACCGCCCCATTAGCCGCTGTATCCGTTAGATTAGCCATTAAATCTTTAGTCATGCTAAAAGATAACGACGTACTTAACATTGATTTGTACGTGTGATTGAGTTGGAAGTTGTTTGAATACTGTGGCTGCAAAAAGGGGTTGCCTTTCTTGTAGGTTAATTCATCCAGTATAAATTCAAAAGGATTGAGGTTTTGATAGTTTGGCCGATCTATTCGTCGACTATAGTTGAAACTTAAGGCATTCAATTTATCCATTTGATATGAAATACCTCCGCTTGGAAATATATCAAAGTAATTCTGATCTACAGTTTTACCATTTTCAGGCGTCTGGCTGGTCAGTACGCCCTTTGAGTCTGTTTGTTCTATCCGGGCACCAACCTGGATACTAACTTTCTCCCATTGCTTGCTGTAATTGAGATAGGCAGCATAGACATTTTCTGTGTAATCGAAATTGTTGGTTCTGTTTGGATCAAGAATCAATGTGTCATCTGCGACATCGTAAAAAACATAGTCGTTATTTGTATTTACAGAAGCAAGTTTGAATCCTGTGCCTAATGTCCCGCCAGCGAATGGATTTTCATAATCCACCTTTAGTGTTTTTATTTCAATTTCAGTATCACTGGTAGAGGAATATATTTTTTGGTCTGTCAGATCGCCTGTTACGGGATCATAATAATAGTTAGGTTGGTAACTTTTTCCATCGGTGCCATAGGTTCCATAGTCTACATCCATGTTTAGGATCGTGCCATTTCTATTGTCGTACTTATAGTTTCCATTCAGGTTATAACTTTCATTCATATTATCGGTAAAATTATCGCCTAATAGAAGCGAACTTTGTGTAGCGCCTTTTTCTGGATGTAGATCCGTGTTGATAAAGGATTCACCAACACCTTCTGTTCTGTAGCCGTCGAATAAAACGCCGAAGGTCGTATTTGGACCTGAAGAAATGTCAAGCCCCGTGCGCAAAGAAAAATTTTTCCGATCATTTAACTCAGTTTTGTATTGATAGACATATTGAGTTGGCGTCGTTCGTTCAAATACTGAGAAGTTTTCACTCGCCCCTGTGGATAGATTTATGTTTCCGAACAGGTTTAGCTTGTCTTTGCGGCTATTGAAGTTTCCATTGATATTAGATCTCCCGTGTTCGGCCTGATCATGCCCAATACTTACATTGCCGTTTGTGCCCTGCGACTTGTCTTTGATTAATCTGATATTAATAATACCAGCATTCCCCTCAGCCTCATATCTGCTGGATGGTTGTGTGATGATTTCAATCGCTTCTATTTGCGAAGATTGGAGTGATTTTAAAAAATTAGCTAAATCATCCCCCTGAAGAACAGATTGTCGCCCATCAACATATATACGCACCCCTGACTTGCCGATAAGCATTAGTCTTTCATTATTATCCACGATGACGCCAGGTGCTTTCCTTAATAATTCTAGTCCATTATCACCGGTGGCATTGATCGATCCCTCGACATTAAATACGGTTTTGTCCGGCTTTACTTCAATGACTGGTTTTGAGGTGGAAACCACGATTTCTCCAAGCGTAGTAACTTTTGGTTTTATTTGCGCGGTTGGAATTGCAGTTGTTTGGTTTTCTATGACTATAATACCTCTGGATGTCAACGATTCATAACCTACAAAAGAGAATAATAAATAATAGGCTCCGGGGCGTAGATGAGTAAAAGCAAAGGAGCCATCATCCAGAGTATAACCTGCCTTAACTAGCAATGAATCAGATGATGTAAAAAGGGAAACATTAGCGAAAGCAATTGATTCCAGATTTTCATCAATGAGATTACCTGTCACCGCTGTTTCTGCATTTTGTGCAAAAAGCGGTATCGTACTTGTTAGAATTAATGCAAAGAGTAGTAGTTTCTTCATTGATTAAACGCCTTATTTCAACTTATAGACGAATAAGAAGTACTGGAGGTTGCGCTAATTATTTGACTTTCGACCAATCTTACATATTTGGGGATAAGGTTGGCAAAATGATAGAGTCCCGTCATATCGTAAAAACAGTTTAGTTGACAAAAGTCCTCATTCCTGGGATAGGAAGAAGGGGAATGGCCTATTTAGTTTTACTTTTACATAGTGCGATTCATGGTTTATCAGCGTAATATAAAGGCTATGTGCTTGTTGGGCATAGGGTTATGCTTGTTTCCAAAGGATATATTGAGTCAAAAGGATAGCATCAGATGGCTTAACCAAATTGAGGTTACTGCACAGCGTATCAGTCTGACAGATGTTGGAAAGCATACAGAGGTAATTGATAGTCAGATGCTTGTCGCTCGTCAGTATAATAATCTTGCGGAGGTGTTGGCTTTCCAGACGCCCCTATACATCCGCAGTTATGGACTAGGCACGCTTGCCACACTTGGTATTCGTGGAGCAAGTGCAGTACACACACAATTTTTATGGAACGGAATCCCCTTGCGAAATCCTATGCTGGGGCTTCTGGATATTGCATTGATCCCTTCGTTTTTTACTGATGAAGTTGCTATTCATTATGGCGGACATGGCGCGGCATTTGGATCAGGCGCTATTGGTGGATTAGTCTCACTTACGAATAAGCCTGTTTCAAAAACGAATCGCTTGGGCGTGCATCTTTCAGCTGGAAGTTGGGGGGCCTATTTAGGGGAGGCGAAATATGATTATGGTACGCCAGAACTTAGGTTTTCTACACGTGTATTTTATCAGGAGGCAGAGAATAATTATCGCTATAAATTGAACAAAGATCTGCCGGAGCGAAATCAGGTGCATCACCATTTGA
>JBBKWA010000305.1:0-5015 GCA_037968695.1 Saprospiraceae bacterium | reverse complement strand
TAGCAGGAGGGTTCGAATATCGAATTACTATTAGCGAAAAGTTTGAAGCAAAAATTTATGAATCTGGAGTCAATATCATTGATCTTGACGCTGAACCCTTCTACAAGTCAAGGAATCCCAATCTTGCATGTCATTTAGAATTTGGGTATGAAATGCCATGGCAATCAAATAAACTTAATTTTTCAATCTTCTCAAAATATGGGATAGACAGCCAAATTGAAGGAGAAGGCCAAGCCTTTTATGGCATTTATAAAGGACATGCTTTTGATTTTGGGATTGGAACAGAGCTAATCTTTTGAGAATATCTAAAAGTACGTCAGACAACAAAACCTACCGCGCCAGCAGGAATTATATCATAGAAAATAAAAAACTTAACTTTAAAGAACAACTCCCTGGCACAGACTTTCGGCATCCCGATAGCTAGCGGGACTGCCGTCGGGTAGCCAAGAACGTTGGAAGTCATTGAAACGGAAATGCATTTACATAATAATATTCCGAATAATCAAGACTTTACTCAAATTCAAACTATAATCTATTTTTTATGAAAAATTTTAAATTCTTATTATTTCTATTACTTGCAGGACTATACTCTTGTAATCAAGATCCAGATAATTCAGTATCAAAAAAAACAACGCCCGAGAAGGAAACGACAATTTCCGAAACAGAGCAAGCCATTAACCAACTAATAACTGATGCCTATAAAGTCATTACTTTCGAGAAAGGAACAACGCCAGACTATGTAGCTATGAAATCCCTTTTTACGCCTAAGGCTACATTGATTAATTTTCGTGAGGATAGCTTGAGTTCCTACTACATTGATGAATTTATTGAAGAATTCAAAGCTGGTAATTTTGCCAGTGAATTAACTGCTTTTGACGAAAAAGAATTGGGAGGTAAAACCGAATATTTTGGCAAAATTGGACATCGGATTAGTGCTTACGCTACTAAATTTAATGACGCCGAAGAAATTGGAGAAAGAGGTGTTAACAGTTTTCAAGTCTTAAATGTGAATGGAAAATGGTTAATTAATTCTATCATATGGGATGTTGAAAAAAGTGGGCAACCCATTCCGAACAGATATATAACTGATTAATAGGAGTAGGAAAAATGAGATTAAAAGCTGATTGAAGGGACATTTTAGAAAATCTAATTAGTTGCAATAGAAATAAAAACAACAAACTACCAACAATGTATATGAAATCATAGCTCCCATTCGGTCGCTACGCTTCATATACAAACCGTTGGCAGTTAGGTATTTACATTTTGTTCTTCCCTCATCAAAGTTTAATTTTTCAAATTAAAATTATTTTATCATGAAAAATGTTCTGATTTTTGACGAATTCTTTTTAGCATCTAACAAGGTCTTATTTAACAAGTGTCTGTTTTCTTTGATTCTTTTGTTACACTTTACAGTTCTTTATTCTCAAAACTGGGGCACAGGATGGGTGTATATTGAAAATGTTCAAACAGGATTGATAATCGATGTACAAGGCAACGTGAAAGCCAATGGCACAACTGTATGGCCATATTCGCTGAATTATTCGAAAGCTCAGATGTTTAGGTTTTCAAGCGCCACTGTGCCAAGCAACTTTGGCTCCGATGCACGATACATTTTGGCTTATTACAATTCATCACTTTCAACAGAATTTTATCTTTCAGTAAAACAACCTCACACGGTTATAAGTCCCAACAATTTGTTTCCTGGAACTGGAATTGGTCCAACGGGCACAATCAATCCTACATTATCGGATCAACCTCAGCTTGTTGATGCAGGGATTGGCGGTAATACCCGAGAAATTTTAAACAATTACAACTTTACCATCGATGCCAAAGTAACGTATGAGACATCTAGTATAAGCCCTCATATCAGCTTGGGTACTGAACCAAAGCAAATATGGAAAATCATTCCTGTTCCCAATGAACCTGATGTATATTATATTCAAAGTGCACACTTTAATAAAAATTATGTCATTGAACCTTTGGATTTTAGTTCAGGCGGGTCTCTGGTATTGGGTGCGTTCAATGGAAGCAAGATTCAAAAATGGAGAATTCTGACTACAAAACCCAATGAACCAGTTGATGTCAAACTTACCAACTTGAAGTGGGAAAGAGATCTCAATCAATCGACTTGGAAATTTTGGAAATGGCATTATGAATATATAGTGAAAGGCGATTTGTCATGGAACAAAAACAACAGAACCGAAGATTTATTAAATCAGCAAATAATTATTGAAGGAAACAATGAATATGATTACATCACCGTGGAAGCCAATAAAAACAGCTATAAGTTTTCCATAAAAAGTAAAGAATCTTCAGAAAGCAAAGAGCATTGTGTAGATATTAGAGCATACAGTAAATGGAAAGTTGAAAATATGGCATCCAGCGATGAAGAATGCGGCATACCTGATTCACCTGTTCAACCTCCACCTCCTACGCAACCAGGTGTTTCTAAATTGCTCATCAGCAATTGTCACAGCAGCAAAACAGATCCAGTGCACTTGTGGCTTTATGACATAACAAGCAATAATGGAAACTGGCAGGATAAAGGCACCTTAAATAATCAATGGAATAACAACAATTGTCCATCTGGATCACCTAAAGAAATTTTAATAACCGATGACCATGAATATATATTGAAGGCCATCGATTGTGGCAGTCAATCTCCGGACAATACAAATGGAAGTTGTCACGTATTGACATCTGCTAGATTTAAAGGGGCAGGAAATAGTAATGGGACAACCCTGACATTTCAAATTAGCGGTGGATAATTAGTTCTAAGTTCAGAAGAATTTACAAAACATGACCAATGAGTGTAATATATGTAAATGAACCAGCTGCCAACACGCTGCAAGATGCCATAAGCGGATTGAATCTGGATAAAGATGAAAATTTCGTTGCTTATCAAAGTTATTATCCATAAATTCAGATTTGTAAAACCGCTGACAGCACATGCAGCCGGAACGTTCTACACCATAATCAAAAATAAATTAACATTGATAATAATTCAGTATATTCTTCCAAAACAAAGATTAAAAAAGAAATAACTAATTATACAATGTTTCATTTAACAAATAAAGAAATGAAAACACATATAAAATTTACAATTCTTTTACTAATGATTGTTATCCTGAATGTTCAACAAATGATAGCCCAAGAAGTAGAAGTTATAGGTAAATTTAAAGTATCCACAATGGACACCTTAAATAATGAAAAACTGCTGGTAGTTAAGCAAGCTGACGGCACTTTAGGGACTAGACAATTGTCTTCATTACCACCCCCCATCCCTGACACAATTCGATCTTTAGGAACAGATTTTGAGCTTGCGAAACATTTATGTAGTTGTAATAATGCCATGCCACCCTTTTTAATAGAGTCAGTCCTTGGGGCAGGTTATACACTGGGCAATCTTTTGTCTGCCGGAGTTTCAATACCAGACTTAATAGCAGGTGGAGTTAGCTACGCAGATTTATTTTCTGCTGGAGTCACAATTGCAGATATATTGGAAGCTGGGGAATCTCCATTGAACTTATTCTTTGGTAACATACCTATCGATTCTCTAATTGGGAAAATTTTTGAAGGTGGAATTGTTTTTTATTTGGATACGCTTGGGATTCATCCTTCATTCAATGGCCTATTAGCTGCTACCTCAGATCAAGGTGGTTTTGAAAAATGGGGTTGTAGTGGAACAAATATGACAAATGTGCCAGATGTAACGAATAGCCCTCCAACTGGACCTGGAGCTGAAATTGGAGATGGGGGTTCGAATACCTTAGGAATTGTTTCGGATGCTTGCCAAGTTGAAGAGCCATTAGTTAGCGCAGCTGAACTTTGTGATAATTATTCCGGAGGAGGAGAAACAGATTGGTTTTTACCTTCTGAAGGAGAACTAAATCAACTTTATTTAAATCTTCATTTGGCAAATTTGGGTAATTTTTCCAATTCTAATTATTGGAGTTCCACTGAATTTGGTAGTAGTACTGCTTGGTATCAAAACTTTAGTTCTGGGTTTCAATCCGGAACCTTAGGAAAGGGAAGTACAATGAGTATTCGGCCAATAAGAAGCTTTTAGTTTTTTTTTGCAAAGTTCGCCATTTAGAAAAATTGAAGCTGCTTTGTATTTAAATAAAATATAGCAATGATTTAAGGGCTATCATTCATGCAGAAATTTATTATTAATTTTCGTCATTTCATTTGGCGAATTACATATAAATCAAATCTTCTGATTGGGCTTCCTATATAATTAGTGTTATTTAATCGGGTTATTAATTACTCGTTATGCTTTTACAAATATCTTGTTCATTTTACTGAAGGCAAATCACACATATTTTCGCTACAGGGACAATAGCAAAACTTAAAATGACAAGTCATATAATTAGTTCACGCGCTGAACAATTCTGATTTCAAGATCATTGTATTACTATAAAATGAGCATCAGAATTGGATTAAGAATAGGTTTTATCAAATACACAATTTGTTAAAACTACTGTACAATTTATTGAATATTTTTAGGACGAAACAGTGCAGAACATTATGCATGAAGTAATTCCTTCTTCGTCGGAACTCCTCATGCATAAGGCCGTTATCGGAACCTTATCTTTCGTCCATAAAAAGCATTTTTCATGTACCAACTTTTAATAGATAACAAGAAATTGATTCTATTGGATTCGATAGATATTTTTAAAATTTGTTTTCGTAAAATGCTTAAATTATGAGAGACATAATGCTAATTTTTCATTTCAGATTTAGTCTGTTTATGGTGAAACTAAGCTGTTCAACTGGTTTCCGATAATTTTCTATCTCCTCGCATTGTGGTGGGCAGTTTAAAAGTTAGTGCTTTAACCGCCATCGTGGATTTGTTTATTGGTGCTGCTGCTTGGGGACTGGCCGGTATGGTTCTGTTTTTGCCCTTTACCGGCATGTTAAAGGTTGATTGTGAAGAGTTTGCTGAGCTCAAACAAAATGCAATGATCATTGGCTGAAAAAATATAAAAGAGAGCGATGGCATTGAATAGTTC
>JBBKWA010000304.1:0-3946 GCA_037968695.1 Saprospiraceae bacterium | reverse complement strand
AATAGTCGCGTAGTCTTCTGGCCATTTGCAAGGTGATCTGCCGCTGTCCTGATAGGATAGAGGACACATGCCCTTTGCTGCCGATGAGTGGTTCAAGATCTTTGGCCTTCATACCACTTTCGTCCATCTTCAGTTTAATGACATCTATTGGGTCAAGATCAGGGATAGTGATATGTCGATCTTCATAATCTTTGAGTAATACCAATAGCAAGGCCAGCTCATCTCCTTCAACAGTGCCTTCCCTGGCTTCAAAGATATGCATGGCGCGTTTTACCGCCTTTTGGTATTGGGCTTCTGTTTTTAGGACTTTCCAATTCATGGCTTCTTGTTTTTATATGTCAAAATTTTAGTATTGAAGGATACTGTCTCTGCGTTGATGATGTTGTATTCCTTATGCGTACCAAACCAAATAATATATGCAGCTTTTTGACGAAAATTGACAGCAATAATCAACCTGAAATCATTTCCTTTTATATTGAAGATAACCCTGTGGCGACCAATTAAACTCGCCGAACCATATACAGTTTTGAGTTCATTAAAATTCTTGAATTCTTGTGTCGAAAATTCATGATACCATGTGAGCAGGGCAATTCTTGCCAATGGATACTTATCGGTATAATACAGAACAGCCCGCTTTACTATGATGTTCATAGGGCAAAAATACGGGAAAAGTTTTCAAAATGCAAACTTTATTTCTTGGGTCTATTTACCGATGCAAAACCGCCCAAATATATTCCCCAAGATATCCTCAGTATTGATCTCCCCCGTGATCTCCGCAAGGTGATGCAAAGCCTGCCGAATATCCTGCGCCAGAAAGTCATGCGTGATACCGGATTCTAATCCTTTGATGACATCATCCAACCGAGACTGCGTGCGCTCTAACGCATGGTAGTGACGCGCAGAACTAATCATAGGAAGATCAGCAGGAATGTCCTTTGCCACGGACTCACCTAATACTTCAATTAGATATGGGATGTTCATATTGTTCATCGCGGAGAGTGGTACGATAGGGTAGTCTTTGAGTTTCCATTCATCAGCAATAGCATAAGGATTTAAATCCATTTTGTTGGCAGCCAATATCACTTTTGCATTTTCAGGTTGGATCGACGCAATGTCTTCGGCAACTTCCTTTGGAGAAAGTGTAGTGATGTCAAAAACATAAATCAGGATCGAAGCCAATCCGATTTTTTCCATCGTACGGCCTATACCAATAGATTCTATTTCATCATGCGCCTCGCGGATGCCGGCAGTATCGATCAACCGAAATTGAATACCCTCGATGATAAGTATTTCTTCAATCGTATCGCGTGTCGTTCCGGGGATATGTGAAACGATAGCCCGCTCTTCATTTAAAAGTTTATTCAGCAAAGTTGATTTCCCGGCATTAGGTCTTCCGGCGATAACCGTAGGAATGCCTTCTTTGATAGCATTTCCGATATGAAACGTTTCTTTCAATCTCGAAGTAAGCGTAATGATTTCTTCAACCAGCTCTTTCAATTTTTTGCGATCCGCAAATTCCACATCTTCTTCACCAAAATCCAGTTCGAGTTCGATGAGACTCACAAAGTCCAATAACTTTTGCCGCAAGTTTTTGATTTCAGAAGAAACCCCACCCTTCATCTGCTGGACAGCTAATCGATGCGATGCCCTGGATTGAGAAGCAATAAGATCCGCCACCGCTTCCGCCTGAGACAAATCCATTCGACCATTCATAAATGCTCGCATCGTGAATTCACCAGCATCTGCAGGGCGAGCACCCTGGCGAATGAGTAACGCCATTATTTCTTTGACAATGTATGGCGAACCATGACAACTGATTTCGATCACATCTTCTGATGTGTATGATTTTGGACCGCGAAAAATACCGATGACGACATCATCGAGATGCGTACCACTTTCATCTTTTATAATGCCATAATGCAGCGAATGTGATTTCTCGTTTTCAAGAAGCGCCCCTGTGAATATTTTATCCGTAATCTCAATTGCACGGGCGCCTGACATACGAATCAAACTAATGGCCGCAACGCCCTGCCCCGTAGAGACGGCAACAATAGTATCCGATAGATGTGATGATTGCATAATGGTGTAAAGCTAAGTACTCTTTATTTGACGACCGACGTCATTTCCATAAAATTCTTGACAGTATACTCAGTGATAGTGCCACTTTACTAGATAAGAGCATGTAATCTGTCCTGAATAATGTATGTTGCCGGAGTGTTTTTGATTTGTTAGTAATCTTAACAATAGTACATCGTCCTTGCAAATCATAATCCCACCGGTGAATGCAAGTTTACCAGAACATGTTATTTTTTTATAACTCCAATCCTTACGCAATATGATTGGTCGTTTGATCTGGATATGTGTTGTATTTATTTTGACCTTGATTCCATTGGGAAAAGGGTTAGCTTATGAAAATATACACCTGCGATCCATTTCCGCAACTGCGCATGTTGTTCCTCTTGATGACCTGATGCTAACCGGGGAATATATTACAGTCTGGAATTCCGACACTACTTACTCGGGATCTTCAGCCAACAATCAGATTACTATTCCAGGGATAGGAATCAAATACGACATCTATTGGGAAGAAGTAGCGCTGCCTTCCAACAGCGGAACAGAATTGGGTGATGGAACAACAACTATTACTTTTCCAAACCCGGGAATCTATCGCGTATTAATTTCACCAGGCACTGGTACATTTACTCAAATCCGTTTTAATAATGGCGGGGATAAACACAAACTCCTTGACATCGAACAATGGGGTACAATTGCCTGGTCGTCTATGGAAGACGCTTATTATGGATGCACTTATCTTGACTTTTCAGCGACAGATGCACCTGACTTGTCGAATGTGATAATGATGAACAGTATGTTCAGATCATGCGTGTCGCTAACTAGTCCTGCGATGAATTCATGGGACGTATCCGAGGTAACAGACATGTCTTTTATGTTTAATAATGCCACCAGTTTCAATGCAGACATTGGTAGTTGGAATACTGGAAGTCTTCTGTATGTCGTCCGAATGTTTAATGATGCTGTTGATTTCAACCAGGATATAGGAGACTGGAATACAGAAAGTATAACGCATATGTCAGCCATGTTTCAAGGGGCCACCAGTTTCAATCAGGATATCGGTAACTGGAATACGGAAAGTGTGCTCTATTTCTTTAATACATTTTTCGGAGCCACTAGTTTCAATCAGGATATCGGCAACTGGAATACAACGAATGCGATAACTATGGGTTTTATGTTCTACCAGGCCACAGCTTTTAATCAGGATATCAGCGGATGGGACTTGAATGGAGTAAGCTCCACTGCTTTGATGTTCAGTTCAGCCAGTTCATTTAATCAGGACCTTGGTGCCTGGGATGTAAGTACAGTTACTACAATGATCTGGATGTTTAAAGATGCTTCATCGCTTGACCAGGAGTTTGGCGATTGGACACTGCATGCCGACGTCAACCTCCAAGATATGTTTAATAATTGCGGATTGTCCTGTGCAAATTATGACAGTACCTTGATTAAATGGAATGACAACCCATCCACACCCTTAAATAGGACTTTAGGTGCCACAAATCTTACTTATTGGCTAGGACAAAATGCAAGAGATACCCTAATCAATGACAAAGGCTGGACACTGTTGGGGGATAGCTATTACGATTGCAATTATATCCCCCCTGATTATGAGATTTCGACCACAGGTGGAAATCTCATAATCACAGATCTTTTAGGTAATGGCGACACACTTTATGTTACTGACGCCGGAGCTGATATTGTCTTTAACGTGCCGGGACGAAATTATTCTCTTGATGGTGGATCCTATACCAATTTTCCGGTTAATATATCCATGGCGGGTATTACCTCCATTCAAATTAATCCGGAGGAAGGGAATGATGTCGTCGACTTGGATATCCCGGATCTTGATGTACCTGATTTGATTATTAAC
>JBBKWA010000303.1:0-8926 GCA_037968695.1 Saprospiraceae bacterium | reverse complement strand
GGTCCGGATCGGACAGTAAATATTGATGATTCTGTTTCCCTGATCATCAATACAAATTTGATTGGTACAGGTCTCGCTACAATCGAATGGAGTGAATATGACGGTGTCTCCTGTCCGGGATGTCCGACGTTTGCATTTAAAGCGGTTTCGAGTGCAACGATGATCGCCATGATCAGTGATACATCGGGATGTGAGGCAATAGATTCAATGCGTTTGCGGGTGCTGGTACCAAGAGTATATTATATTCCGAATGTATTTTCGCCAAATAGTGATGGACTAAATGATTTCTTCTACGTAACAGGAAAAGCGAATCTGACGAACGTTGTGTATTTACGCATCTTCGACAGATGGGGTAATCAATTGTTTGAAGGAACAGATATGGTCCCGGGTGAAGAGGCTGCAGGATGGGATGGCAAGTTAGATGGAAAATATATGCTACCTGGCGTATATGCCTATGTGACGGAATTGGATTTTGAAGGCATAAAAGAAACGATCTCAGGAGATCTTACCATTATTCGATAAGACCACAGCAATAACAATAATCTGAATAGCATATTGGAATTAATTATTCTGGTATGCTATTCTTATTTTAGGATGGCGGCTACACCCGGCAAGGTTTTTCCTTCCAATAATTCAAGCATTGCGCCTCCTCCGGTACTGATAAAACTTACTTCGTTCGCTAATCCGGACTGTTCGATAGCAGCAGCAGAATCACCTCCGCCGATCAAAGAAAAGGCTCCGTTTTTGGTGGCTAAAGCAACCGCCTGCGCGACAGCTTGTGTGCCATGGGAGAATGCTTCCATTTCAAATACACCCATCGGGCCATTCCACAGAATTGTTCCTGCACCTTTAAGGTGATTGGCATAATCTATTCTTGCTTCAAGGCCAATATCCAACCCCATCCACCCGTCTTCAATGGAAGCTGAGGGAAAGTTTTTATATGCAGCATCTGCAGCAAATCGATCAGCAGCTATACTATCGATTGGTAGGATGATCATCTTGTTTAATGCCTTTGCTTTTGCCAATAATTCAGAAGCCAGATTGAGCTTGTCTTCTTCAACCAGGGAAGTCCCAATGTGACCGCCTTGCGCTTTGATGAAGGTATAGGCCATCCCTCCACCGATTAGTATTTTATCTGCCTTTTCCAATAAAGATTCAATCAATAGAATCTTGTCTGAAACTTTTGCGCCACCCAAAATGGCAACAAATGGCAGGGATGGATGCTGTGTTATTTTAGTAGCGTGATCGAGTTCTTTTTGCATTAAAAAGCCAAAGGCTTTGTGTGCATTGTCAAAATGATCAGCAATCAATGTAGTGGATGCATGTGCTCTGTGCGCTGTGCCAAACGCATCATTCACATAGACTTCACCATGTGCAGCCAATTTGCGAGTAAATTCCTTATCCCCTTTTTCTTCGCCAGCATGGAACCGGGTATTTTCGAGTAAAATAATTTGACCTGAAGTCAACGCACTTACTTTGGATTCTACTTCGGGACCTATACAGTCATCAACAAATGAAACCTGCTGTCCAATTAATTCACTAAAAGCAGGCACAATGTGTTTTAAGGTGAATTGAGCTTTATTGACAGATCCATCTGGGAGTAGCTTTTTTAAAGGCCGATCTAAATGCGACAGTACCACGATGGCTGCCCCTTGCGCCAATAAATATTTTAAAGTTGGTAGTGCTCCACGAATCCGTGTGTCATCGCTCACCTTAAACTCCTTCGAAAGTGGGACATTAAAATCTACTCTGACAATTACTTTTTTGTCTTTGACATTAATGGATTTCAGGTCACCTTTCATAAATGTATTTATTGAAATCAGGAGGTTACAATATTGGCTAGTTCTGCAAGTCTTCTTGAGTATGCGGCTTCATTGTCATACCAGCCCACAGCATGCACCATGCCATGATTGACACTAGTGAGTAATGAATCAAAAACACAAGAAAAGGTGTTGCCTATAATGTCGCTGGATACGATGGGATCGGTACTGTAGGCGAGTATGCCTTTCATCGTCTCTTTCGAAGCGGTAAGAAATGCTGCATTGATCTCTTCTGCACTAACCTGGCGATCAAGCAAAACATTAAGTTCTACAACAGAACCCGTAATGACTGGTACGCGATACGCTACAGCACTTAACTTATCACCGATTGATGGCAGCACCTTTTTTAAAGTTGCCGCTGCACCGGTGCTTGTTGGTATGATATTAATCGCAGCCGATCGCGCCCTTCTTAAGTCCTTATGAGGGGCATCCTGGAGCCTTTGGTCAGAGGTATAGGCATGAATTGTGGTCATAGCGCCTGAGGTCAACCCAAAATTATCATCAAGTACTTTTACCATTGGGGCTAAACAGTTTGTCGTACATGAGGCATTCGAAAGAATAGGATCATTGGGATTGATCTGATCTTCATTAATACCCAAAACAATTGTTGGTATGTAATCTGCTCCTTTCGCCGGGGCACTGAGAATCACACGCTTGGCACCATCCGGTCGGATGTGCTTCATGGCCATCTCTTTAGTATTAAATCTTCCGGTACATTCAAGGACAGTGTCAACATCCAAATCTTTCCAAAGGTCACTAGGCGATATGATGGCGGTGATCTTTATACGTTCATCTTCAACCAACAGATAGTCTCCCTCAATTCTTATTTCCTTATCGAATACGCCATGCGCCGAGTCATACTTGAGAAGGTGCGCGAGTGTAAGTGGGTCAGTTAGATCATTGATCCCAACGATTTCTACGTCAGGCATACTATATAGTTGACGGAACGTCAGGCGACCAATTCGCCCAAATCCATTGATTGCAATTCTCTTGGACATGAATTATTATTTATTATTAAAATGAGGTGCAAAAGTAAGGTCATTTCTCTCAAGAAACTGTCGATAAACCCATTTTTTTTGAATTCTGTTATTTTTCTAAAAATGATTAATTCCTCGCTATTGTACTGATACACAGCGACAAAGAGGTGGTTTAAAAAAAATGAAGGCAAGTGGATGGAATATTTTTCTGGTTTAACTTTCAAAATATTATAATTTTGCCCTGCTTTTAGAGAAAGCATCCTGACAGATGGCCCCTTCGTCTATCGGTTAGGACAGCAGATTTTCATTCTGCAGAGAGGGGTTCGATTCCCCTAGGGGCTACCAATTTTAGGATTAAGCCGTTAACATATTGAAATGTTAACGGCTTTTTTTTATGGACCTTGGTTTAGGAATTATACCTAATTATATGCTTCAGTTCCATACATTTGCCTTGTGAGTCAGCGGCTTACGGATTTTGATTTTATTTTAAATGTTACGTTTATACAATGAATGCAAAGCACCTTTTAAAAATACTTACTTCTAAGTATTATGGATTTGGGTTGTTATCCATTTTTCTTTGTTTAAACACAACACCTTTTTTTGCTCAATCAGCATTATTTCAAATAAATAGTTTTTTAGCTTCTAATCAAAGTATTAATCTGGAAGGGGGAAGTACGATCGTTGATGGGAAGTTAAGGATTGCAGCAGATAAGCCTAATCAAGCGGGAGCATGCTGGTATAGTGCAAAGAAAATCGATTTTACGAATGGTTTTGAAACGGAATTTACCTTCCTTATCTCCCAATCAAACAATGGTATTTTACCTGGCGATGGATTTGCTTTTGTTATACAGGCGCAATCACCGAAAATAACGGGTGGCATTGGAGATAATATTGGCTATAAAGAAATACCCTTTGGAGTAGCTTTAGAGTTTGATATTAAGGACAATAATGAGGGAAGTAAAAATCATATTAACCTATCGTTTTATAACCCACAAACAAAATCCTATCGTCAGTATGCTACCGTGCATGAAATACCTGAAATAACCGATGGCAAACCGCATTTTACAAGAGTGGTATATCGGGATGGACGATTGGAGATTTATCTTGATTCCTATTTGTTTCCGGTGCTTTCTGTCAAACTGGATGTAGCTGAAAAAATCAATAGTCCTGATCATACTGCCTGGCTCGGTTTTACTGCATCAACTTCTGAAAATCATGCTAATCATGATTTGGTTTCGTGGTTAGTTAAGGAAGCTACCCCAGCACCTAAGGATATCGCTGTTGAATCAGTTGCAGTACTGGAGAAAGGAACACTGGAGGTGAAGCGTAGAAAACTAACCATTAGCGTCTGGGATCATAATACCATCGACGGTGATATTGTTTCACTCAAATTTGGCGACGAATGGATTTTGACAGACTATACGCTCACGGCCGATAAATATATGATTGATTATACCTTAGTCGGGTTTGGACAGGAACTTATCCTGTATGCCCATAATGTCGGTATGGTACCGCCAAATACAGCTTCTATCAGCATTTTTGACGGTGTCTCTACGCAGCGTGTCAGCCTGGAATCCAACATGAAATCTAGTGAAGCTATTCGTATTGCGTTTACGGGCGATGAATAATTCCAGGTGGACAATTCTGACAGCGGTTCTGATGTTTTTTTGTGGAAAGGACTTAAATTCCATCAGCACAATTTAGTCCATAAAATAGGAACAGATGCTATTTTACTCAGCGCCTGGATACCAAAAATTATACATGCGGCCAACAATGTTTTAGATGTTGGAACCGGCACAGGCATTCTGGCATTAACGATGGCAGATGCATTTGCTACCGCTGAAGTCAAGGCGATTGATCTTGATTTCAATGCAATTCAACTTGCAAAAAAGAATTTTGCTGAATCAAGTTACGGCAAGCGTATTTCTCTATCGCAAGAAGACATATTACTAACACCAAAATCAGGTCATGGGAAATATGAACTTGTGGTTTGCAACCCTCCTTTTTATCACGCCAATAATCCATCAAAACTTAATCATAAGAAAACTGCAAAACATAGTGATGCATCGGTTATGGAATGGATGCGTGGCTTGATATTGCATACGATGCCAAATGGTCATTGCTGTATTATTGTTCCCGGCTATTCTACTTCGGAATGGATTGATGCAGCCAATGCCTTGGGATTCTACAATACGGATAGGGTAGATATCTATTCATTTGAACAGGATCCCGCTCCAGTGCGAAGCTTGCTGCATTTTCAGAACAAACTGGATAAACCAAGATTTGCAAAACTCACTTTATATGAAAGTGACAAAAGCTACTCCGCCCAATACCTTCAATTTGCAGGTATCAGTGCATAGCAGCTATTGGGGAATATGTAGGTTCGCCCTGTAGCTGGCATTAAAAAAAAGTGATACAAATTAATGTATCACTTTTTTTTAATTCTGTGGCATCATGTCATGAATGGACTCTTTGATGATTCGCTTTGCAACGTTTAGAATAGTATCATCTTCAAGATGAACAATCCCACCATCAGGTCCTGGTTCAATGTGTTGAGACACAATTTGACCATTCTCATATTTATGTGCACCAAAGTAGTTTCTAACTGTTTGCTCCTCAATTTGGAGTTCGTCAGCTATTTTTTTTACACTGCCGGTTGGTAAGGCATGCTTGATCTTCCTTAAATCTTCGAAAGTTATATTCATACGTTTAAACTTTGTGTTAAAACAAGGTGAAAAATCATTCTCGTTTGAAAGTTAGTACTTAATCACCATTTAGAAAAATATTTCTCTAAAAAAATAACACAAAAATTGAATGAATTATTGCTAACCTCCAGGCTTATTTCTACCACAAGACATAAGCCGATGGCTTATTAGTCATTTTTCAATTATTGGGAAAATCTGGTAAACGAGAAGCTGATTTAACATTTGTTAATCTGGCAAATAGAAGATCATAGCCTTAAAGCACCGTCTCGACATCCACTAATGGTAGGTTAAAAGCATCAGCTACGCCTTTGTAGAGCACTTTACCATTGGCGATGTTTAGGCCTAAGCGAATACCTCTATCTTCCTTACATGCTTTCTTCCAGCCATGATCAGCAAGTTTAATCGCATAGGGGAGCGTAGCGTTGGTGAGCGCTTTAGTGGAGGTGTATGGCACCGCCCCTGGCATGTTGGCCACACAATAGTGAACTACACCATCAATAATGAAAATGGGATCATCGTGGGTCGTCGGTCTGCAAGTTTCAATGCATCCTCCCTGATCCACAGCGACATCAACCAATACTGTCCCCGGACGCATTTCTTTGAGCATATCCCGGGTGATCAACTGAGGTGCTTTGGCACCTGGTATCAATACCGCCCCGATGATTAGGTCATGGGTTCCGATCAGGTCGCGAATATTGACTTCACTTGAAAATTCAGTATTAACATTTGGCGGCATAATATCAGCCAGATATCTCAATCGATTAAGACTAATATCCATAATAGTAACATCAGCCCCCAGACCTGCGGCCATCTTGGCTGCATGCGTCCCTACAATGCCGCCTCCAAGAACCAATACTTTTGCAGGAGGAACACCTGGTACTCCCCCAAGCAATATACCACGCCCCCCTTCAGGTTTTTCAAGATATTTAGCACCTTCCTGGACTGACATTCGACCAGCTACTTCTGACATAGGGACTAGTAAGGGTAGGGAGCGATCTGGAAGTTCTACGGTTTCATAGGCCAAACAAATTGATCCACTATCGATCATCGCCTTTGTCAATGGCTCGTGTGAAGCAAAATGGAAATAAGTAAAAAGCAACTGATCCTTTCTGATCAGGGGATATTCCTGAGCAATGGGTTCCTTTACCTTAATGATCATCTCTGCTTTTGCATAGATATCTTCGATTGTAGGAAGTATGACGGCGCCTCTTTGTTCGTAGTCTGCATCCGGAAATCCTGAATTTTCTCCAGCACCTAACTGAACATAAACAGTATGTCCTCTTTTCGTCAACTCTAATGCACCACCCGGAGTTAGGGCAACGCGATTTTCACTAGGTTTTATTTCTGTAGGAACACCGATAATCATAAGGCTGAATATTTTTTAAGCCTGTCAAAGGTATATAATTCAACTTGAAAAATCGCTTGTGATCGGTCTTCTCAAAGTAGAGCAGAATATGGTTGGCCTGGTCTTTTGTGTTTTAGCGCGAATCTAGGGCCAGGCCTTATAAAGACATAAAAAAAGCCCACTCCGTTGAGCAGGCTTAAGGTTAACTAAAACTAAGATCACACATCTTATTCGTTGGGCAATAGGTGCGCTATTGTCCGCTAAATTTTCTGTTTCTCTGGGCTAGATGTGAGGGTCGAAAGGTCTATTCAGGTCCTCATATAAAGTTGATATAACAAAGATACACACATATTACGATAAGTTGTTATATGTAAGTCTCTTTTTATCAATAATAAATACAGAAGTAAAAATCGTAATATGTTTTCTGTTGAAAATCTAGAAGATAGGATGCCAGTGACCAATTACTTCACTTGCATATTTTTTAGCTGGTCTACAGAAGCACGTCCTTTTTCACCCAGATCCAAAGAGAAATCATTGACGTAAAGGTTGATATGTTCTTTCATCACCTGCTCATCCATTTCCTGGGCATAGGTCCGTACATAGGGCATGACAAGCTCCGGATTGGCTCTGGCGAATAGAATACTTTCCTTAATCAGATCATCGACCTGCGCAATAACATTGGCAGGAAGACGGCTGGAAGCAAAGATTCCGCCGAGTGGAATAGGCAGTTTTGTTTTGGTCTCCCATGCTTCTCCAAGATCCTCAATTTTAACGAGGCCTTTATCTTCAAAAGTGAACCTGTTTTCATGAATGATGACCCCTGCATCTACCTGACCACTTAAGACAGCATCTTCAATGCGATGGAAGGCCATAAAGCGCTTATTACTGGCATTGGGATAAAATAGGGTGAACAAAAGATGAGCGGTGGTCCACATACCTGGTAAGGCAATCGTGCCATTTTCAATTGCTGCTTTAGCGTGTTTTTTCGATGCGATCAGAATCGGGCCACAGCCACTGCCAAGGGCGGCGCCGGAGGATAATAACTGGTATTTGTCGGCTAAAGCATAATACCGATTAAAGCTAAGTTTTGTAATATCCAATAACCTGGATTCGCCCAATTCATTTAATGTTTCGATATCAGCCATCCTCACCTTAAAATTGAGTCCATGCGTGTTGATCCAGCCGTTTACCAGAGCGGCAAACATGTAGGTGTCATTCGGACATGGAGAAAATCCTAAGGTTATATTCATGGACATATTTGAAAACTGTAATTTGTGCTTCTGCTATGAAGAATCTGGAATATATTTATGAAGATAACCACCTCATCGTCATAAACAAGCCGAATGGCTATCTCGTTCACTCGGACAAAACCGGGGATAAGAGCCTGGAGGACATGGTGATGGAGCATGTTCGGATTAAATATCAAAAACCTGGAAATGTTTTCCTGCACTCTTGTCATCGTCTGGATCGCCCTGTCAGTGGAGTTTTGATTTTTGCCAAAACATCAAAAGGGAGAGACAGAATGCGTCAGGTATTTACTGATCAGAAAGTTGATAAAACGTATTTGGCGCTGGTCTCTAAATGTCCGGATCCTTATACCGGAGATTTAAGTAGTTGGTTATTGAAAGACAAATCAAAAAATATTGTGGAGATAGTGAATGGTGCGAAGCCCGGTGCTGTGAAAGCAAGAACTAAATACAGGACACTAGGACAGGTTGGAAATTACTACCTCGTCGAATTGCAACCGATCACAGGAAAATCTCATCAGCTACGGGCACATATGCGATTGATCGGGAGTTCGATTGCAGGGGACATAAAATACAAAGGGGTGAATATTAAAGATCCATCCTCTATTATGCTTCACTGCAGAAAAATTGCCTTTACACACCCCATAAAGCAAGAGCCGATTGTATTGACTGCTGATTTACCTGATAACCCGCTATGGCGTAGATATCAGAAGGAGATTTTCGAAATGGAACGGGCTGATTAATAATTATTGGTTTACCTTTGCCCTGAGTGAGAGTCATACGACCAGCTCCTTTCGAACTCCCCCAGGGCAGAAATGCAGCAAGGGTAGAG
>JBBKWA010000302.1:0-38732 GCA_037968695.1 Saprospiraceae bacterium | reverse complement strand
GATCAAGCCAAATGATAGCTTGGATAGTTTGTCGAGTCACCTTACTTCTAAAATTAATATTATAAATTTTTGGGCATCATGGTGTCGACCGTGTATCGAGAAAATGCCTGAATTATTATCTCATGCGAAGGAAAAAAATATCAATCTATTAAATATTAATATTTGGAGCTCAAAAGCTTCCTGGAAAAAATTAATTGAAGAAAATGATGGTTTTGATACAAACGCTTTGTTTGCAGATAAGGAAAATTCAATATTAATAGCTGAAAGTTGTTCTATTACTCAGTTTCCTATCTACATCGTAGTTGATGAAAACCTAAATATTCTTTCACTCATAGAGTCTTTTCCTGATGTTATTAGTTTTATGTCTTCGTTGGAGTGAGTCAGCTTTATTTGTAACAGGGAAGGCTACACTACAGAATGTGTGTAGAGCAAGTGGCAAGCCCGAACTTTATAAGGTTGATGATACTGGAAAGATCAATAGGCGGAGGATGAGGATGGGGGCGACGATGGTGCCCGAGTGACGGGAAGTAAAATAGCTTAAGTTCCGAAACAGTTAAAGCCAAAGTTTCTACAGCTTCTCTCTGTGCAAGAGGCGGGCAGAATGATATACCCTTAATATATCCACTTGATGATCATTTTTGATCCTGTAGATAACTCTATAGGCAACAACAATAACTTCTCTGATCGGCTTCTCATCAATCTCTGGAACCACTCTGCCAATGTATGGATTGGTAGCTATTGTCTGTACCCGTTGATAAATCTTGTCTAAGGTAATGTTGGCGTATCGGTTAGAATCTGCTGCAATAAAGTCAAATATCTCTTTCAAATCCTGAATGGATAACTCTGTCCAGACTATGCGGACCATTTATCAATTATCTTTTTAACATCCTCATTCGAAATGACTATTCCTTCAGCAGATTGAGCCAAACCAGCTTCCACTTTCTCCATAAAGATTAACTTTTCAATCAGGTCATCAATGGTGAAGGTATCCGGGAGATTTAATATTGTCTTATTCAGTTGCGCTTTGGTAAGCATATGATTTGTTTTGGGTAAAGTTAATACGTTTTGGTTGAGCTTTTGTCATCTAAATATTGAACCCGCTACAGACCGATTTACATTCACTGCCTGGCTATACTATGCAGGTGATAAGGATTTTACTTTCCTTCTTGGGCATGGCGTGTTGACCTTACCGATTCCACTTCTTTTGTAATGGATTCAAATGATGGTGGATTTTTTTCAGCTTTAGCCCTGAGTTTGTTCACGATTTCCAGGAAGTTGTTTTTGGAAGTATCGCAAATAGAAATAAGCTTGAGCTCTTCCAGTTCCTGGAGGAGCTTTTTGGCTTTCGGATTGAGGATATTGATTGTCACTGTGGTCATAATTCCAAAATTAGGGGTTTTTAACTGAAAAAGTCAATACCATCTTATCCAGGAATGCTTTAGAAAGCATGGGAGTTGCTTTCGCTTCAGTGTACTAATGCCTTAGCTATTCTCAAGGTCGGCTAGCATCCTTGCTTGAAAAACTGTTCGATCCATCTCCGGCATTTCCTGACCAACATAACCATAGGCGATGCTATTCAAGTACAAGGCCAACCTTAATCGCTGTTTCCAATCCAGCTGTGAATGATCATTCCATTCCTCATCTGCCTCTTGCAATGTGAGCATTTGAAAGTGACCTCGATCCAGGCGATATTCCTCCATACTGAATTATTTCAGCGTAAAGATAGGAAGGTTAAATGAAGAACGAAGTGGGATCAAAGTCAAAGAGGGAAAGCAAATTGCCAGATTAGACATTGAATATCTAATCTGCACGAGGTTATCCCTAAAAGCCAAATTTTAGTACTTTTTACGATCGTAATCGCTAAAAGGCATAACTATTCGCGATTACAACCAGAAAAAGTAATGTTTTGGCGTGGAAAAACTAAACTCACCTCTTCGCAAATCGCTTCAGGATCTCATAGATTTGTTCAGCCGCTTTATCCCATGAAAAATCACCAGCGCGCTGATGGCCTAAGCCTATCATCTTTTCACGTAGAGTATGATCAGCCGTGATTTCATTCATTTGATATGCTAGGGCATTTGATTCATTTGGATCAAACAGTAAAGCCGCATTGCCGGCCACCTCAGGAAGGGAAGAAACATTGCTGCAGATCACTGGCACGCCACATGCCATAGCCTCGACCAGTGGCAATCCAAAACCTTCATAGAAGGAAGGATATATCATCGCTTCTGCACTACCAACCAATGAAATGGCATCGTCTGTTGCGATATAACCAGGTTGTTTGATGGCCCCTTTCCATGGGCTATTTTCGATGGCATCGGTCAACTCCTTTGTCTGCCAGGACACTCTCCCAGCAAGCACCAATTGTATATTAGATTCGCGCTCGGATTTAAATTGATTAAATGCATTGACAAGTGTGAGAATATTTTTACGCGGATGAATAGCCCCTAAATAAAGAAAGTACGGATGGCCATCAGCATATTTTTGTTGGGCAATTTTCTTTTCTTGTTCACTTACTGGTTTATAACTTTCAGTCACGCCATTATAAACCACGGATACTTTATCAGGATCAATATTGTAACCGGATACAATTTCTGATTTGGAAAACTCAGAAACGGTAATGATGTGATCCGTATAAGCCAGGTAACGTGGTATCCATTTTTTATAGAACGCACTGATTCTTGGTTGCAGATGCTCCGGATAGCGCAGATAGGCGACATCATGGATCATGGATACTTTCGGAATACTCATACCAAGCGGAACAAAGCCATCCGGACTAAAAAACACATCGGGTTGACGCTTCCTAACATGCCATCTCACCGGATAATCCAACCACCATCTAATGAGAAAAGGAAGACGCGTCATGGGAGGAAGAGCAAAACCATTGACATTTGGCGCATGAATAAATCGATTGTCGTATTTGCGATCGAAATAGTAATCCAGGTGATCCTCCAGATGAGAATGAGCGATGCGTCTCAAGACTTCATCAGTAACGATGCCTACTCCTTCAAGTCGGTCAACTAGTAGATGCCTTGTATTTACTGCGATTCTCATCTATGCTCTTTTGTAGGGCACAAAATAGCGTAATAGATTTATTCCCACTGTGCTGGTTGAGATTTCGAGGTGCGTCTTATCCATGAAAGTATCGCACCTATGGCGCTTGAGGAGATTTCGAGATGCGTCTTGGCTTACCGACCTTTAACACCTACGGCGTTTTTTTGACATAACATTTAGGTGATTTATTTAATTTCTGCCTCTTCCGCCCCATCACGCATTTTGAACCATCGGCTTCAAAACAATATTACCGTCACTTCGAATGAAAGATCATGGTAAGGCAGGTTGCAGCTGCCAGGTAATAATTATTTTGCCTTTATGCCTCCCGCTGCTGCGAATTCGTGAGACAGTATTAACAAAAAGTCCCCTATAGGGGATTTAGGGGCAAAACTTCCGCCTCTTCCACCTTTTCCACCCTTATTTCATATATGCCCTATCTTTGATATCCTAGAAATAATTGAAATGGGTGAAGTAAAAAAGTCAGATGTTTTAATTATTGGATCCGGTGTGGCCGGAATGACATGTGCAATCAAAATAGCCGAGGCAAGACCAGATATTAAAGTGACGGTTATTTCCAAGACGGTACAAGAAGAAAGTAATACGAAATATGCTCAGGGAGGTATTGCTGCGGTTTGGGATGAAGAAAAGGATACACAGGAAAAGCATATCGCTGACACGCTGGATGCAGGAGATGGATTATGTGATGAAGCAATTGTCAGAATGGTTGTTGAGGAAGGACCGCTCCGCGTTAAAGAGTTGATTTCCTGGGGCGCAAGATTTGACAAAGAACACGATGGAGATTATAACCTGGGCAAAGAAGGAGGCCATACTGAAAATAGAATACTTCACTATAAAGACATCACAGGCTGGGAAATACAGCGTACAATAATCGAAAAGGCATCTCAATTACCAAATATTCAGGTATTGGAAAATCTTTTTGCTATAGATATATTGACACAACATCATCGTGGACACAATATCACCAGATTAACACCCGGCATTCAATGTTATGGTGTTTATGCTTTGGACAAAAACAATCTTGACGTTGAAACACACCTCGCGCGCGTCACGGTATTGGCTACCGGAGGTGCTGGTCAGATTTATAGAGCAACAACCAACCCAATGATTGCTACTGGAGATGGAATAGCGATGATGTATCGCGCCAAAGGCCGATTGAATAATATGGAGTTTGTTCAATTCCATCCTACCTCGCTCTACAGTCCTGCCGTAGAAAGGCAGGCATTTTTAGTTTCTGAAGCTGTCCGGGGATTTGGCGCTGTCCTGCGGACAAAAGATGGTAAAGAGTTTATGGGGAAGTATGATGCGCGTGAGAGTTTAGCACCACGTGATATTGTTGCCCGCGCGATTGATAATGAAATGAAAATACGCGGTGATGAGTATGTGTATTTAGATTGCCGTCATCTGGAGATAGAGGCCTTTAAAACACATTTCCCAAACATTTATGAAAAGTGTTTGAGTGAAGGATATGATGCTTCTAAAGATTTAATTCCAGTGGTGCCCGCTTGTCATTTTTTCTGTGGCGGAATTTTGGTTGATAAAGCTGGTAAGACATCTATCAATCAACTTTATTCAGCAGGAGAGTGTACAGCCTCAGGTTTGCATGGGGCAAATCGACTAGCCTCCAATTCACTTCTTGAAGGGCTCGTGTATGGGCACAACATAGCTATTGATATCGCTAGCTGTATAGATCAGTATGACTTTAAAGTTGAAATTCCAGATTGGGATGCTAGAGGGACAACCAATCCCAAGGAGATGGTGCTGATCACCCAGAGCTGGAAAGAATTAAAAGACATCATGAGCAGTTATGTGGGGATCGTACGATCAAATGTGCGTATTCGAAGAGCCTTGGATCGATTAAGACTTTTATATCATGAAACAGAAATTTTATACAATACATCTGCTCTTTCTCCTCAGTTGTGTGAGCTGCGCAATCTAATCACCATAGCTTATTTGGTCACCCGATCTGCTTCTATGCGGCACGAAAGCCGAGGGCTTCACTTTACAACCGATTTTCCATTGTTGTTAGATCATTTGGAAGAAACGCTCTTGTAATGTGTTGAAAAAACACTTAGCTTTTACCAATAACATCAACTTTGATGCGATCAGCTCTATTGGCAAGTTCCCAAGCCGTATAAAAGGCGAGCCTGGCAATTGTTGCTGCTCTGTCATACATGATTTTATCCGGTGTATCAGTGTGTCTGTGGTAGTCCGGATGGGAGCCGGCGAAATAAAAAATGGAAGGGATTCCATTTTTAGCAAAATTGTAATGATCTGATCTGTAGTAGTATCGATTTGGATCATTCTCCTCATTATAGGTGTAGTCGAGATTCAGTTTTGTGAACTGCTCATTAGCAGATTCATTAATTTCATGGAGTTCTGTACTCAGGCGGTTGGCGCCAATGATATATACATAGTTGGAGTCGGGATGTAATTTATCCGCCCGGCCAATCATATCAATATTTATTTCTGCTACTGTGTTCTCTAACGGGAATACAGGATTTTCCACATAATATTCTGAACCGAGTAAGCCCTTTTCTTCTCCTGTCACCAACATACATAAGACACTTCTTTTTGGCCCAGCGCCTTTCTCTTTTGCAATGGCAAATGCCTGCGCAATTTCCAAAATGCCACTCGTTCCTGATGCATTGTCATCCGCACCATTGAATATATCATTTCCTCGTTTGCCCAAATGATCAAAGTGGGCGGTTAGAATCACTATTTCATTCTTAAGTTCCGGATCTATTCCTTCTATAAAACCGAGGACGTTTACGCTTGGTGTGGATTCGATTAAATGCTTTGGCGTTAATTTAAGATCTACCGGAATCTTAGTGTGCTTAGATTTTCCGGTGGCTGTAATTTTGTCACGGAGCCGAATAATCTTTTTTACTTTTTCTCCGGCAATTTTCTGACCAAAAGTCGAAGAGATAATTACATTTGGAATATATTCCTTCAATTGCTCGGGAGTTACCATCTGCACTGAGCCATTCAATAGTTTCCTTCTTGCATATGATGCCATTGGGCCAAAGCGCTCTTCAATAATCCAGATGGAAGCAGCCCCTGCCTTTTTTGCAGCTTTTACTTTAAGTGCAGAATTGTATGACCAGGATGATGGCTTGTCAGTCCCTGAAATTCGAAATCTTTCTTCATCTATCCTTGGCTCTCCACCATAGACAAGTAAGTGCTTACCGCGAACATTTACTCCTTCGAAGTCAGAATAAGCTGGATCATCAATGCCATAGCCAAGAAAGACCATTGAGTTAATATAAATGGGCTCTTCAACGACGGGAAACCTTTGTGGAATCGCATAATAATCCTTTAGATGCTCTGCTGGTTGTCCGGAGGTCGATAAATCTATTTCCTGCCATTTGAAAACCGTAAAAGCTACTTCCTGATAGTAGTCTCCTTTATTTTCCAAAGGGGGAATGCCATACGAAGCAAGTTGATTTGCAATGTATTTTGCAGCGATCATATTTCCTTCTGTGCCGGTTTCTCTGCCTTCGAATTCATCTGAAGCAAGCGTATACACATGTTCTTTCATGGTACTTCCTTCAATGGTATTGCCAAAATAAGAGGCAGTGATGGCTGCTTGCTGTGCGGTTAAGCCGCTGCTGAATAAAACAAGAAAGACAAAAATTTTTTTCATGCGCCAATCCTAAGGTAAAATCAGGTAATTTTTAAATTTCAAAGATTAACATCATCTGATTATAGATTAAATGCATTGAATCTTATCCACTCTACGTTGATGACGTCCACCTTCAAAGGGTGTTTCCAGAAATGTTTGTACCATGGACATCGCTTCCGCCTCTGAGACAAAGCGAGCCGGAATAGAGAGGATATTGGCATCATTATGCTGGCGGGCCAGAGAGGCCAATTCATTATTCCAACAAAGTGCAGCTCGTATAGCTTGATGTTTATTGGCGGTCATAGCAGCACCGTTGCCTGATCCACAAATTATGATGCCCAGTACAGCATCGGATTTTTCTACAGCCTGCGCCACCGGATGTACATGGTCCGGATAATCTGTTGAAGCTTCACTATCGGGCCCCGCATCAATCACATTGTACCCATTTTTTTTGAGCCAATGGATGATAGATGTTTTATAGACAAAGCCCGCATGGTCACCACCAATGGCGATAGTTTTTCCTTGATTTTTACTTTCCATAGCTATTTATTCAAGTAATGGTCCGGTAGAATAAGGACCTAAAAGTGCTTCCATTTCTTCAGCAAAAGCTTCATCATTGAGTGTCTTTGAGATTCTTAACAACTCAGACACTGAGTTATTCGTCAATCTGTAATCCAGACCAAAACCAGCTTTTAAATCATCTTGATCTATGGAGTCAAAAAATATCATCCATTCGACAGATTCATTCGCCAATATTCGCATGTGCTTTTTGGCTTTTTCCAATTCCCCTGCACGGATATAAATGTTGATATGCGGTAAGGTGCGGGCATCATATGGGAAATTCATATGCGGGAATCCTTCAAAAAACTTGTCGGTTATATCTACCGCTTTTTGGGTTTCTCCCTGTGCTAACATGACTTCAGCGGATCGCCATATGATCATCTTATGTGCTTGTACACTCGCGCCATAACTGTTGTCGACATATAATCGCTTTTTGTCAAAATTTCCCCAACGCCACTTATTCACTACACGATCATGAACCTTATCAATATTTACCCGACCACTACCATAAATGTAAAATTCTCTCTGACTCGGAGAATAGATAGGGACAACACGCAAACCAAGCCCTTCCATCTGCGTGTAATCATTCACATTCATTAATTTGGATTCCTGACAAGTCACGGAAAAATAGATCGCCCGGTCATAGAAATTACTCATAAGGATATCCATCACCGCCAACTGATCTTTTGTGATATACTGTTTTTCCAGCGTCAAAGGAATCTTCGTAACAATATTTTGAGCGTCTTCCGGACCTACTATTCCTGCAGCTAATGCTCTGGCCGGATCAACTGGTATGTATAAATTATTGGAAGGCAAATAAGTTTCCAGCTTCGTGCCCTGGATCGTTTGTGGATTGTCCTTGGCCATAAATTGTAAGGCCTGATCTAAAGGCATTTCATTCGGCGAGCTCTTACCCGGCAAGAAGAATAATTGATTCCGCTTATTCCCACGGTAACTGTCTGTTGGAATGGTCAGTTTTATAGGATCAGAATCATTGACTTTTCTTCTTAATCCTTCTATATACCAGTCAACAGCAATGAGGCTTAAATTGACAATACGCACGTCACGTCTGATTCCTTCTACTTCCTGTGCATACCAAAGTGGGTAGGTATCATTGTCTCCATAGGTAAACATAATGGCGTTTTCATCCACAGACTCCAGGAAGTTGCTTGCATAATCTCTTGACGCATAATGGTAGCGTCGACTATGGTCATCGAAATTTTGAAAAGCCATAATCAATGGGGCAGACAATACCAGCGCAATTGCGAGATAAGGTGCTGCTGTTCCTAATTTTGGTACCCGTGATTTTATCAATTCATAAATCGCCGGCACGCCAAGCCCTATCCACATACAGAATGTCAAAAAAGAGCCAACCAATACATAGTCTCGCTCCCTGGGTTCGTTTGGGGGTTGATTGGAGTAAAAGATAATGCCGAGTCCGGTAAAAAGGAATAGGATTATTAATGCTACAAAATCCCGTTTTCTTTTTCTGTACTGATAGAATAGACCAAAAAGGCCAAAAATGAGCGGAAGGAAATAATAGGTATTTCTCGTTTGGTCATTGGCCATGGTAGAAGGCATCTTGTCCATATTGTACAAACGGGAGCTATCAATGAAATCGATCCCGGATATCCAATGTCCACTCTTTGGGTTCCATGGTTCGGTCCCTTGCTGTCCATTTTCTCTGCCAACAAAATTCCACATAAAATACCGCCAATACATCCAGTTGATTTGGTATCGGAACAGGAATTCGATATTAAAGGCCATCGTCGGCTTACCATTTTCATCGCCCATCCATCGTTTATACAAGGCGGGCCTTGCCCCATCACTATGGCTGATGCGTGGTAAAAGGATCTTGTCTTCATCGCGATAGATATAGGTCAGTTTGCTATCCACTACCTCGTACCGATCACCCACAAGGCCGAACCGATCCTCTTTTTCTGTATCAACAGGTGAAGCGGCAAAGTGAGGACCTCTCAATAAAGGTCGTTCACCATATTGCTCACGATTGAGATAAGGAATGAGTCGCATCGCATCACTTGGCGCATTCATGTTAATAGGTGTATTCGCATTTGCTCTAATTACGACCACCCCTATAGTAGAAAAACTAATGACCAAAAGGACCATAGAAACGATCAATCTTTCGGCCAATCCGTTGTTGCTTTTTCTGGCCCAACGAATACCAAAGAACGATAGCGCACCGATGATGAGTACAGTAGGATATACGCCGGAATGCACAGGCATGCCTAAGCCATTTACCATCATCATTTCCATTTGCGACCACAAGGATGGGACACCCACTATAATCACTTTTTGGACTATAGGAATCATCATCGCACCCAAAAACAAAGCAAGGAGTAAACCCGTAAGCTTAAACGTTTTGTATTTCTTGAAATAATATAGCAAGCCTATAGCCGGAAAGACCAAAAGACTTAATAAGTGAACACCAATTGAAAGGCCGGCAAAATAAATAGCAAGGACAAGCCATTTATCCGCACTCGGGGTGTCTTCCATGCCGTACCATTTAGCTGCTGCCCAGATGGTCAGTGTGGTAAACATTGTGGACATGGCATAAACTTCCCCTTCGACCGCACTAAACCAAATTGAGGTGGAAAAGGCGGTGGCCAATCCTGCCGCGAGACCTGCGCCGCATACCACTATTGTTTGCTCAAAATTCAATACCTGATCCCTTCCGACCATAGATAGTCTGGCAAAAACAATCGTTGTCCAGGCTACCAATGCTGCTGCAAGTGCTGTACAGGCACCGGACATGAGATTGACGGCAAAAGCAATATCCTGTGGATCATTACTAAGGATATCAGCCATCCACGTAAATAATCTTCCTATCAGGAGGAACAAAGGAGCACCCGGGGGGTGTACAACTTGTAATTTATACGCCCCAAGTACAAATTCACCACAATCCCATAGACTGCCGGTTCTTTCTGCACTTACAAAATATATGGCCATTGCGATTGCAAAAACAATCCAGCCGGTAATAAGTGAAATTCTCTTTTCCTGATTCATAGTGTTGATTACATCATTCACCGTATATGGTGCAAAAGTGTGATTACGTTAAGCGATTGAAAAGTAGATGAATGAATAGCTCTTTTATCAAAAGTGTTCATTTCTTTTTCTCGTGGAGCAAAAGTAAGAAAATTGAAGGCAGAAGGGCTGCTCATTCATACTGTTTAGGCATTTTTAACTATGGTACGGGATACCTCATGCGTTGCCGAGGTTTATTGGCCTGGATATAAACGAGGAAGATCTTTCATTCTTGTCCTTTCTTCTCAGATAGCAAGCGCCATTACCAAAGATTCATTGTTGGGCACGTCAAATCTGTCTACATAACTTATTCAAAGGGCTTTAGGGCTCTCATCAATGGAAATAAATTAAGGTTGAGTGAGCTGTCATTTTTTCCTCTAAAGGCTAACAAGCTAGACCATTTTGAGGATAAAGTTGCTTTTGTGGAAACAAATATTAAATAATAGGAATATTTGTATAATGCTGAACACCATTGTATTGTCAATTATTATCTGTATTTTGTTGGAACTTTCTGACCTTTCCTGGGCTACTGCGTTTGTTATCTAAATTATTCACTACAGTGGCGCAATCTCAACTATTATTTTTGTGTTATGTCCAAAGAATGAAGCTTTTATCGTCATTGGTATTCCTGATTATGCTTTTTCTGGCGCCTGCGCAGGTAGTGGGCCAAAAGGAGATACTGGAAAATTTAGTCCCTAATCCGAGTTTTGAGGAGTTTTCAGACGAACCCTCTGGATGGTATTATTCCGGAAGGGACTTTGCCCGGGTCGCTATGTACTGGACCTCCCCGACTGCGGCCTCGCCCGATATCTACACCCCAAAAGTCAAAGTACCCTCCTCATGGGCGGCTGTTGGATTTGGTGATCAAAGGCCTTATAAGGGGGAAGCATACGCAGGCATAACAATCTATGGTTGTGGCAAGGGAAAACCTCATTGCAGAGAATATGTGCAGGTATTGTTGACAGAAGCTTTAGTGCCTGGTCAGGAATATAGTTTTTCCTGCATGTTATCCCATCTTCCAAAATCTGTAAGCGTAAAAAACTTATCCTTATGGTTTAGTGATTATGATATAGATGAGGGAGCTCATAATACCTTATACAAAGAGCCGGTACTGACGCTTAACCGATTTATTCCTTCGGATAAGAAATGGTATAAATGGTCAGGTAGCTTTGTGGCCACGAAACCCTCCTCTTATCTGCTGATCGGAAATTTTAAATCCGACGAAGACTGTCAGGTAAAGTATCCCTCGAGAAGTGAACTTAGATTTGGTTATTACTATCTGGATGATGTACAGTTATACAAAATCCCACCGATCATTATTCCAACCCATATTGAATCTCCTTTGGATAATTTTAAACCAAAACCGGGAGAAATAGTCACCTTAAGCCGAATTTACTTTGAGCATGATCGTGTCGATTTTATGCCGAGGGCACTTGTCCAGCTTGATCAGCTTTTCGCTTTTCTTCAAAAATACCCTAATATGACGATCGAAATCATTGGCCACACGGACAATGTTGGCTATCAGGCGTATAATCAGCAATTATCCATTCGAAGATCGGTAGCAGTGGTAAATTGGCTGGTTAGAAAAGGGGTTGATTCCAAAAGGCTTCACGCTTCAGGATTTGGCAGTGATCAGCCGATTAGTACCAATTATACATCAAAGGGTAGAAGTTTGAACCGGAGAGTGGAAATTAAAGTCATCAGTCTCTGATCGTGCTAAATATAAATCAGAAAACAGATACTAAAAGCTATGCCTAGACTACTTCCATATCTCGAAAAAGGAAGGCTGGAAGCTGGTTGCGATGAAGCCGGCCGGGGATGTTTGGCAGGGCCTGTTTTTGCAGCTGCTGTAATACTTCCGTTAGGCTTTAGATGCCCTGAACTAAACGACTCAAAACAAGTTTCTGCAAAGGCCAGAAAGAAGGCCCGGTTGATCATTGAAGAAAAGGCCATCGCCTGGGCAGTAGCCTCTATTACACCAAAAGTCATTGACAGAATCAATATACTTCGAGCATCTATTCAGGCCATGCACAATGCGCTTAAAGTGCTTTCAGAAAAACCTGATTTTATATTAGTGGATGGCAATCGGTTTTATCCTTTTGAAACTATTGCGCATGAATGCATCATTAAAGGAGATGGACGATACCGATCTATAGCGGCGGCTTCTATTTTGGCTAAGACCCATAGGGATGAATACATGGAGCGCCTCCATCTCGAATATCCTGAATATGGTTGGAACCAAAATAAAGGATATCCTACAGTGGCGCATCGCTCTGCTTTAACTGCATATGGCCTGACCCCCGAACACCGAAAGAGTTTTAAATATGCAGAGCAACCCGTTCAGCTCGACCTGTTTGTAAGTAAAAAGAAAACTTAAAACGGTCGTAGAAGGAATAGCCTAAATGATTTTTTATAAAAACTTTACATCCTTAGCAAAATGCGCTCCGATGATGTCCAGTCCATGCTTGCGATAAAGCTGGTGGGCTGCTTTGCGTTCATTGCCGGAATCGAGCGAAAAATGATCATATCCGTGATCTTTGGCGTATTGAATCATCCATCTTAACAAGGTCCCACCGTATCCTTTTTTGCGATGAGCCGGATGTGTGATCAAATCGTCCACATACAGTGTTTTGCCGCTAAAGATGAATTCCATAGTCCGAAAACCAGCCACGGCATAAACCTCCTCTCTTTCCCCGATATAAATAACCTGAAACCGATCTTTCATCTGTTCGCTGAGCATCTCTCTTAGTTGTTCAACCGACCGGTGTTGACGCAACTCCCTTACGACTGGAATAAGTTTTTCAATATCCTGTTCAGTAGCAATATTTACGTTCAATGCAATTTGGATTTGTCTATGTTTTTAGATTGGCCGTCCGTTTGAATTCAAGTCTGGCCACGTCCCGCTTAGAGGTAAAGATTTTATCAAGATGGCGGGTAAAAAACAGGGTAAAATTTTGCAGTGCAACAGACAATCCATTTAACGGCTCTCCTTCGACCCTTGTTTTAGGATTCAACCCCTTGCGGATCGCGCCACTGACATAATAGCTCGAGCGTATATTGATCCATTTGGCACTTGCCAAAGTAAAGCCCTCGTGATTGCAAATGGTCTCATAATAGGGAACAGGTCTTCCGTAACACAAATCATCTCCGATCACTTCGTCTTCAATTCGCTCAAATAAAAAGACTTTCTCTTTAGCCACTCTGCAAAGCTCCACCATCAACTTCTTTAACATCACCTCATCTGTATTATGCTGGAGAACGGTAGCCGTAAATACATAATCAAATGTCTGATCTTCAAAAGGAAGTGTCGTTCCATCTATTTGGATGATATTAACTTCTGGGGGTAGGTTGGATTTGGCCAATTCAACCATCTCAGGAGAAATATCTACTCCAGTCAGCGATTTTGGATTTTTTGAAAGAAGAGCCTTTAAATTGCCACCAGGGCCATTTCCTATTTCCAGAACGGTTTTGCCTGAAAAATCAATTTCATTTAATAAGTTTAGAAACTGTTGACGCTTATATCTATAGTAGGGTTCATCATCACCTGCAATGACATTTTTGCCCTTTCTAGACTTAATTCGCTTGGCGACATCAGACCAATAGGGTTCTGGATGGTATTGACTCATATCTTGTAAAATTGACTGCGAAAATATGAATACTTACTTGCTTTTAGGCGTTTGTGCGTGAGCAGGGGGTGAGTTAAGCGGAATAAACTACCCATAAGGTGTGGCTGGACATAGATTTTTCATTACTTTTCCCGCCTATTTAGTAATGTCATGACTCAACTTTTGTAAAATTGAAACCTACTGATCTTAAAGATCCCGAATATTTTCATAAAGTCGTTGATTGTCAATATGCCTGTCCGGCGCATACACCTGTACCGGAGTATATCCGAATGATCGCTTTGCAGCGCTATGATGATGCCTATATGATCAATTGGGAATCCAATGTATTTCCAGGTGTTCTGGGCCGAACTTGCGACCGTCCTTGCGAACCTGCCTGTCGAAGAGTTCGGGTGGAAGAAGAGCCTGTTGCCATCTGTAGACTCAAGCGTGTAGCCGCTGACTTGAAAGGCAATATCATTGATCGTATTCCCCAGGGTCCATTCCCGCCTAACGGAAAAAAGATTGCCCTCATTGGGGGTGGTCCGGCATCCTTGACCGTGGCACGTGACCTCGCACCATTAGGTTATGAAATACACCTGTTTGATGAACAAAAAGCAGGCGGTGGATTTATGCGTAGCCAGATTCCTTCCTTTCGCTTGCCGGAAGAGGTATTGAATGAAGAAGTGAATTACATTCTTGATATGGGGGTGCACAAGCATTTTAACACCTATGTCTCAAGCATGAAGGAAATCCTGGCACAGGATTATGATGCTGTCTTTGTTGGTACCGGGGCACCGAGAGGAAAAGACCTTCCAAAACTTGAAGGTCGTTGGGAAGCTAAAGATCATGTGCATATTGGTATCGATTGGTTATCCAGTGTTGCTTTTGAGCACGTTGAAAAGATAGGAAAAAGGGTGATTGTTGTAGGCGGTGGAAATACGGCGATGGATTGCTGCAGAACGGCGCGGCGTTTGGGAGGAACGGAAGTAAAGGTAGTGGTGCGAAGTCCTTTTGAGGAGATGAAGGCTTCGGCATGGGAAATTGAGGATGCGCAGCATGAAGACATTCCAATATTGAGTTGTCATAATCCTAAAGCCTTCGTAACGGAAAACGGCGTTCTTAAAGGAATGCTTTTCTCAAAAGTGGAGGCTGTATATGATGATAACGGTAAAAGACGCCTGGTTCCACTAGATGAGCCTGACGTATTTATTGAAGCAGATGATGTGCTCATGGCGATTGGTCAGGACAATGCCTTCCCATGGATTGAAAAGGACCTTGGGATTGAATTTGGGGAATGGGAAATGCCGGTAGTCAATAAAACAACGTTTCAATCTACTTTGCCAAACGTGTTTTTTGGTGGTGATGCCGCGTTTGGACCAGAAAATGTCATTACAGCAGTAGCGCATGGGCATCAGGTGGCAGTTTCTATAGAATTGTTATGTCAATCTATGGATGTTCATGATAGACCGGATCCAATGACGAATTTGTATAGCCAGAAAATGGGTATACATGAGTGGAGTTATGATAATGCGATTGCTGATGATCTCCGCTACAAAGTGCCTCATGCCAGTAAGGAATTAACCTTGCAAAACAGAAAGCTTGAAGTGGAACTTGGTTTCGATTTGCCGACAGGATTTAAAGAAGCACAGCGCTGTCTGAATTGTGATGTGCAAACTGTTTTTCAGGAAAGCCGATGTATCGAATGTGATGCATGTGTTGATGTTTGCCCTACGAGTTGCATTACGTTTACAACGAATGGTGAAGAAGATGATTTACGAACAAGACTTACTATTGCTGCACATAATAAAACACAGGATTTGTATGTCTCAGACGTTCTGCCAACAATGCGCGTGATGGTCAAAGATGAAGACGTTTGTCTTCATTGTGGATTGTGCGCAGAGCGTTGCCCAACTTCTGCATGGGATATGCAGAAATTTCTCTATAATGTTTCCAAAGCTTCTCATGTATGTCCCTCCGAGGTGGTGTAAATGATTTCGTTGTACGATTTGCCAATGTAAACGGTACCGGTTCTGCCAGTGCAAACACCATGTTTGCCAAAGCAATCTTCAGAATGGGCGTGCCGGTTTCCGCAAAAAATATCTTTCCTTCCAATATTCAGGGACTACCGACATGGTATGAAGTCCGGGTCAATGGGCAAGGTTATTTGGGTCGCCGGGAAGACGTCAATTTAATGGTAAGTGTTAATCCCCAGAGTATCTTTCAGGATCTTAAAAACACGATGTCTGGCGGATATTTCTTGTATGATAGTACCTGGCCAATGCCAAAAGATAAACGTCGTGAGGATGTTCATTTTTTGGAAATTCCACTCATGCAATTGAGTAATGAACATTTTCAAGATCCCCGGTTTCGGCAATTATTTAAGAATATTATTTATGTCGGTGCGTGTGCTGCGATTTTGAATATTGATCGCGATGTGATTATTGGGCTATTAAATGATCAGTTTCCCGGAAAGGAAAAAGTAGTTGCTAACAATGTAAAAGCACTTGATCTGGGCATTGCTTATGCACGAGAACATTGGGATTGCCCTTTGTCTTTTCATGTTGCGCCGCTCAATAAGAACCAGGATAAGATTATGATTGATGGTAATTCCGCTTGTGGTCTTGGCGCTGTTTATGCCGGTGCTACAGTGATGGCCTGGTACCCAATTACGCCTTCTACTTCTGTAGCGGATGCTTTTGAAAAATATTGCAAGCAATTAAGAGTAGACCCGGTGACCGGCAAGAATAAATTTGCCATCATCCAGGCGGAAGATGAACTCGCTGCTATAGGCGTAGTGATTGGCGCCAATTGGAATGGCGCCAGAGCTTTTACTGCTACGAGTGGACCTGGTGTTTCTTTAATGAATGAGTTTCTTGGGTTGGCGTACTTTGCAGAGATTCCAACGGTTTTGGTAGATGTGCAGCGCACCGGGCCTTCGACCGGTATGCCTACGAGAACGCAACAATCAGATCTTACCTTGGCATTTTATGCATCCCATGGGGATACAAAACACATCCTGCTTTTTCCATCAACCCCAACTGAGTGTTTTGAAATGACTGCTACAGCTTTTGATTTAGCGGAGCGTCTTCAAACGCCAATTATGTTAATGACGGATTTGGATCTCGGAATGAATGATCATGTATGTGATCCGTTGCACTGGAATCCAGATCGAAAATATGATCGTGGGAAAGTGCTGAATGCAGAAGACCTGGACAAACTTGAAACTTTTGGGCGCTATCTGGATGTGGACAAAGACGGCATTACGTATCGTACAATCCCAGGGACACATCCAACCAAAGGATCTTTCTTCACAAGAGGCACATCCAGAGATGAATTAGCAAGATATACTGAAGATGGAACCGTTTATGTCCGTAACATGCAGCGATTGTTGAAAAAGTGGGAGACATCCAAATCTTTGGTCCCTGCGCCGGAGTTTTATCCGGACGCGGCAGAGGCAAAGCTTGGGATACTTTTCTTTGGGACCACTACAGATTCGGCTCTTGAAGCTATAGATATGTTGCGAGCGGATGGTGTAAGGATGGATGGGATTCGATTAAAGGCAGCACCATTTCCTCCCTCAGTGGTTGATTTCATTCTCGGGCACGAAACTGTCTTTGTAGTCGAACAAAATAGAGATGGCCAGATGCGAAGTATACTGATCAATGAACTGGAAATTGACCCACGAAGATTGAAAGCGGTACTCAATTTTGATGGATTTCCTATAACAGCGGATAACATCGCAGAGCAGATTTACAATATTATACCACAACCTCAATCGGCTTCCGGTAAGGCTGTGTTAAGCGAAACAAGCGCTAAAATATGAGCTACAAAAGACCGACATTCCGCCACCCTGATGCTGCCCTTAATGAAATAGGGTTTCATCAAAAAGATTATGAAGGCACACTTTCCACCTTATGCGCTGGATGTGGACACGATTCGATCAGTGCAGCTATTATTCAAGCGTGTTTTGAATTATCTATTCCACCACATCGCATTGCCAAGATTTCAGGGATAGGTTGTTCGTCAAAAACGCCTACATATTTTCTGGCCAATAGTCATGGGTTTAATTCAGTACATGGCCGGATGCCATCTGTTGCCACAGGTGCCGTGATGGCCAATAAGGAACTAACTTATATTGGCGTTAGTGGGGATGGTGATACTGCCTCGATTGGTATGGGCCAATTTGCACATGTGGTCCGACGCAATCTTAATATGGTCTATATCGTCATGAACAATGGGTGCTATGGGCTGACCAAGGGGCAAGACTCTGCTACCGCGGATGTTGGCTCAGTTGGCAAAGCAGGCGTGGCTACTATGTTTAGTTCTATTGATTTGGCTGGATTAGCACTTGAGCTTGGCGCCGGTTTTGTTGCCCGAAGTTTTTCAGGGGATAAACATCAACTGATACCGCTTATAAAAGCGGGAATAAGCCATGATGGGTTTGCCTTGATTGATGTACTTTCTCCTTGTGTTACTTTTAATAATACCAAGACATCCACGAAATCTTATAGTTATGTGCGCGATCATATAGGTGCTACGGCCATTGCAGATTTTGTTCCTGTTAAAAAGGAAATCACAGCGTCTGTTGCTCCCGGGGAAAGCAAAAGGATAGAGATGCATGACGGTTCTTCTATTCAGCTTAGTGCGCTTGCTGACGGATGGGATCCAGGGGATCGGTTATCCGCCATTAATGCCATTCATAATGCTCGTTTGAAGGGAGACGTACTGACAGGGCTCTTATATATTGATGAAAAGCAACCTTCGGTGCATAAACTGCTGAATACAGTGGATGCCCCTTTAAATGCCTTAAGCGAAAATGATCTTAGGCCTGATCAGGCTACCTTGAAAGAAATAAATGCTATGTATCGATAGGTATCTGATATTGAGGTTTTTATTCTTTCCTCTTCCTAAGAAACCCTCCAAATATCCCCTAAAACATTACAGTAGAACGCGAAAAGCGCTGTCAAAGCAGTAGACCTAATGCATTAAATGAAATTTTAACAGGCTATTCCCGCAATTTTTACTAAATAATATTTTGTACAACTGATGAAATACCGTATATTATACGGATATATTTTGTATTAAAAAATATTAATTGGGATAAGTGATACTCAATCGAAAATCCTTATAATAAATCATTATGATCCCCTAAATGATATTACTTTTGCGGCTTAAAATTAAACCACTAAATATTATGAAAAAATTATTCTTCTTCATCGCGCTCCCACTTCTTCTTGTTTCTTGCAAGGGCGTAGAGCAGTATAAGGCAGGTATTGATGAACTTGCCGGAAATTGGGACACAACAACCAAAGCCATAACCGAATTCTCAGGTAAGGTGAGCTCAGATTTATCAAACTATACCCAGACCTTGGCAGGTATGCGCCTGGACGATAAGGTAGCAGCTAAACTAAGTACAGATCAAACTTCATCATTGGAGACTGCACAAAAGGCTGTCATCGATGCATTAGGTGGATATCCTCCACTTCAAAAAAAGATCAATGAGTTTGTAACCACCTGGACAGAGAAATCAGGCATGCTTACAACGCTTAAAGATGGATTAGCTGCAGGTAAAATCGAAGGTGATGTACCAGCTCAGATCAGTGAATTAGGTAATCTGGTCACTACTGCAAATGACAATCTTTCATCATGGAAAGAATCTTATACTACTATACAAGGCAGAGTTGACACAGCGATGTCTTCCCTGACAGAATTGATGGGATCTTTGGCCTCAGCGAAATAAAAATTGAATAAAAATGATAATAGCCTCTGCTTTCACGCAGGGGCTGTTTTTTTTATAAGAAGTAGATTTCCTTGTTCTAATTCATTCCATTTATCTTTGCCCTATGTATAAGGACAAAAAAGTTGCAGTTGTTCTACCGGCATACAATGCCTCCCGGACGCTTGCAAAGACATATTCAGAGATACCACGCGATATTGTGGATATCGTCATCTTGTGTGACGATGCCAGCAGGGACAATACCGTAGAGGAAGCAAGAGCGCTTGGAATACATCACATTATACGGCATGAAGAAAACAAAGGATACGGCGGTAACCAGAAATCCTTGTACAATAAGGCCCTTGAATTAGAGGCAGATATTGTCATCATGCTTCATCCTGATTATCAATACACACCACTGCTCATTCCAAGTATGGTGAATATCATTGGGGAAAACCTTTTTCCGGTTGTACTTGGTTCAAGAATTCTTGGAAAAGGCGCATTACAAGGCGGTATGCCTATCTACAAGTATTGGGCTAATCGATTTCTGACACTTTTTCAAAATATTCTAGTCAATTACAAGCTGTCAGAATACCATACAGGCTATAGAGCTTTCAGTAGCCACGTTTTAAAATCCATACCATTTAATACAAATTCCGACGATTTCATTTTTGATAATCAGATGTTGTCACAAATAATATATGCTGGCTTTCCTATCGCAGAAGTAACTTGTCCAACAAAGTATTTTGAAGAAGCCTCTTCAATAAATTTGGCAAGGAGTGCGAAATATGGATTGGGGGTGTTAAAAGTTTCGGTGATGCATCGGCTTCAAAAAATGGGGTTAATCAATAGCACCTTGTATTCAGGTATCAAGGTAAGAAAGCATAAAGTTGAACCGGTCCAATTTTAAAATTGGGCTAGATTATTTTTTTCTCTTATTCACTATCTATCATGCCAAAGCAGGATATAAGAACACAATCACTTGCAGACTTGCAGCATTCGTTTGCTTCGATTGGACAACCTGCTTATAGGGCTAAACAGGTGTATGCCTGGATGTGGAAGCTTGGGGCCAAGGGATTTGATGATATGACCAATATTCCTCTCTCTCTGAGAGAGGCGATGAAGGAAGTTTTTACCTATGACAGTATTGTGCTTGATCATCAACAACACAGTGATGATGGGACTATCAAGTCCCGATACAAACTTCATGATGGGCATAAGATTGAAACAGTCATGATCCCGGTGACAAAAGATAAACGCGCCACAGGATGTGTCTCTTCTCAAGTGGGCTGTAGCCTTTCGTGTAGTTTTTGCGCCACTGGGAAGATGGGCCGGTTGAGAAATCTAACAGCAGGAGAGATTTATGATCAGGCATTTGAAACAAACAAACTTTGTATTGAGACATTAGGATATCCAATGACCAACCTTGTTTACATGGGGATGGGTGAACCGCTTCTCAATTACGGCCCTGTTCTGGAAAGTATCAATAGGATAACGAGTGTGAATGGGATGGGTTGGTCGCCAAAACGGATTACAGTCAGTACAGCAGGCATTGTTAAAATGATAAAACGCTTAGGGGATGAAAAAGTCAAGTTTAATCTTGCGCTTTCTCTTCATGCTGCAGAAGATAAGAAGCGCAATGAGATTATGCCAATCAATGAAACAAACAAGCTTATTTTATTGATGGAGGCACTGGAGTATTTTTACCAAAAGACCAAAGGACAAATATCTTACGAATACATTGCATTGAAGGGGTTTAATGATAGCCTTGAAGATGCAGATAAACTTGTGCGGTTGTGTCGTGGGCAGTTTCCGGTCAAAGTGAATATCATCGAATATAACCCAGTACCTGGTGTTCCCTTTGAACGTTCAGATACTAACCAGGTAGATGCATTTGCACAACGCGTACGTTCCAAAGGGGTGATGATTACTGTCCGAAGAAGCAGAGGAAAAGATATCGATGCGGCTTGTGGGCAATTGGCTAATAAAGCCTGATGATCCTTTAAGCGTAACCTGCATTTCCATTTCAACATACCTGTATTTTCAATTCGAAGTAGAAGCACCTGGTTCTTCGACCTGTTGATTGTGTCTTTTAATATTTTTATATTTAAGAAAAAAAATCAGGCTATGCGTACAAAACATACCAATGTACCTGACCTTATAATGGATATGAAGCCTTGGGTGAAGGAGGTCACCTTATTGAGGGAAATTGTCTTATCAGCGGGACTTGATGAAGGGATTAAGTGGGGTGGCCCTGTGTATATGCGTGATGGTAAAAATGTCCTGGGAATTGGTGCATTTAAAAGTTATGTAGGCTTATGGTTTTATCAGGGCGTTTTTATGACAGACCCTAACAAGGTTTTGATCAATGCCCAAGAAGGAAAAACAAAAGCATTGCGTCAGTGGCGGTTCAACGATTATGGTGATATAAAGCCTGCTCTGGTTAAAAAATACATCAAGGAGGCAGTTCAGCTTGCTAAAGAGGGTCAACAAATAAAACCTCAAAAGAAAAAAGCCATAGTGACGCCTGTTGCGTTTGAGGCTGCCTTTGAAAAAAACCAGCGCCTAAAGAAAAGCTTTGCGTTGTTGACTCCAGGAAAGCGACGGGAATACCTGGAATACGTCGCTGAGGCTAAAGGAGAAGCCACACGGCTCAGGCGCGTGGAAAAGAGTATTCCGATGATTTTGTCGGGTAAAGGACTTCATGATAAGTACAAATAGCCATGGGTTTTATTTAATATTATGAAAAAATAAATACATAATAATCAACTAACGTGTTCATTAGTTAGAATTTGTAAAGAATTTAATTTTTACAAGCCTTCTAAATTGCTTTTCAAGAAGGGCTGAGAATTAACATTTTATTCATTCAACTCTTTGGTGTCTCACAGCTTGATTTATTGCAATCACCCCCCTTTTTGCGTACCTTTGCACCAAATTTTAGATTATGGCAGGTCACGGAGCTAACACAGAAAACAGGGTGTTTAAGAACCCTATTTTAGAAAAGCTGACGCATACGCACATTGCGTATCCGTTAATAATATTTTATGGATCAGGCGTAATTCTGCTGGCTTATACTTTGTACTATGGTATTCTGGGCCCAGGCGCAAGTATTCTGTTATTTGTTGCAGGACTTTTGGTTTTTACCTTGGTAGAATACCTCATTCATAGGTATACCTTTCATATGGAAGTGAGTTCCAAGAAGAAAGAACGCCTTCAATATGTGCTTCATGGGGCACACCATAATTTTCCAAAAGATAAGTCTCGATTGGCTATGCCACCAATAGTAAGCCTTTTGCTTGCCTCTGTTTTTTTCCTTTTTTATAGATTGCTTTTAGGAGAATATGGTATTCCATTTACTGGAGGTTTTGTCGCGGGGTACGCTACCTATTTATGCGTTCATTATTCTGTGCATGCCTTTCCTCCACCAAAGAATTTTATGAAGATTCTTTGGATACATCATGCTTTACATCATTATCAACAGCCGAATGCCGCCTATGGTGTTTCGTCTCCATTGTGGGATATTTTCTTTCGAACAATGCCGGAAAAGAGAGGCTTTGATGTCAAGACTAAATCCGGCTTTATCGATGATCGCGAAGGTAAAATGTAGATTTAGACTCTTGCTTTATACTATCAGCTTAATTTATTTAGGTCTTCTCTTAATGGCTATCCATTGTCGTGGATAGCGGATCAATCGTATTGTCGATCATTCAGGTCGGATACAGCCACGCATATATTCAAACCCTAACGATAATCTAAGGTTAGAAATCATAGATGATTGAGGGTGCCTCGACTACACTACCGAATTTATAGGTGCAGGAATCCAATGGTATCACGAACTTGATTTTAGAAAACTAACTGTTTTCCAAAGGACTTATTACCTTAGAATCAATACAGGAATAAAGGGCGCTGTGAAGCGGATGTTGTTTTATCAATATTGGAAGAGTAAAACCAGGAGATTTTTTATGGGTCAATCTGCCATTTATATCGAGGACTATTCGTGTCATCATGGAAGAAGAAGATAGAGCCTAGTATATCATTGTCTTGATTCCTGGCTTCCAGGAAATACTTCTTATTGTGTTATAAATAATCATCCATTGTTGCATAACTATTAGCGGGGACCATGCCAAAACATGTAAAAGGAATAGACTGAATATCAGTTGTAATTGATATTTCAAGATCTTCCGAAGTGGTGTTATCGACACCCACAAGAAAGGAAACGTATGAGACTTGGTCATCCGGATCTTCACATTGAATAAAAAATGCTAGCCCAAGAAATAGAATAGCTATTCGTTTTGAAAAGGTTAGCATAATAGTAGCAGTTTAGGATTGGAAAAAAAAACTTCTCTAAGTGGTGCCTCAAAATACTGGATATGGTGATAAACCAGATGTGATCACCTAGACAGGAAAATAGGACTAGGTTTATCAAGGCTTGTTGTTAACTTCTGGCGGGAGAGAAACGGAATAAAGATTAATATTCCATTTGATTAACGTGAGTGAGTAGTGCCTTTTTGATACCGGGAGAAAGGCGAAAATATTTTTCAGTGTAACTCAATCCGATATTAAAATTGGAATAGAAAGGAGGTATGTTTATCCTTTCATGTAATGGGATCAGTTGCTGATTAATACGCACGCCATTATTTAAATAGGTTTGATCCAATACCCTTAGAAGGCATATGAAGGCGATATCACAAATCCGTACGGAAATGGTGTCTGGCTTATCATATCTGCCTCTGGCGCCGCTATTTTTGTATTTACTCCAGTCAGCAATATCAAAAGCTTGCTCATTATTTAGTAAGGTTATAAGATAGGATATCAACAAAGTATCTCTGGATATGGACATCAGTTTGAGTGCCTTCGACCAGTCTGCAAAATCTGCTTGGTGAGGCAAAGCAGTTGGATCGAATTTTGTTTTGGATTGGAGGAAATTGTATATTATTCTTCTTTTAATAGGATCATTTTTCCAATGATCAACTGTTCTTTCAAGCAGATTGGCCACCTTTAGGTAATAGGTATTGCTCTGCAAAATATCATCAAACAGCCGATCATCCCAGTATTGGATCAGTTCCCCATCAGGGAAATAATTGTTTGTTAATTGCTTTGAATAATGTATTGTGAGTTGAGAATCAGGCAAGGCATTTCGTTTAGCCAATTCGTCTAGATACTTGACATTTACGAACTCGCCACGACCTATTGTGTCTCTGCAAATGGCTTCGATGAATTCAGGTGTGGAAATCAGTTGAACAAGGCTTTTCTCCTTCATGAGCCTGCTGATCACATATAAGTTAGTTGTTCGATTTGGGCTATTGATGGCGTCACGAAAACGTTGCAACAATATTGTGTCAGAAATGGTAGTAAGCATATTCCAGTAAAAGCAAAATTGACCTTCTGTAATTTTTATTTCCTTTACTTTTTTTGCGGTACGGTAGCTGATGGATAGTTCTACTTTAGGGCAAACCTGATGAGATGGTCCTGTTCGATTAGCAAACGGCTCAAGCGAGACAGCTGCGTAATCGGAAATGTGTTTCCAACTCATTACTGTTGCATACGCGTCAATTACAATTCCATTGCGGAAGTGGTCAGAGGGATTTATAAGTTCATGATAGCATTGGAAAATATCAAATTTATTCCCTTCTCCATACGCCCCGAAGTTTGGTATGATATCGCCTTTAGGATTGACACGAGGGTTGTTGAGAGCGTAATTTAGATTCTGGATGAATATGGCTTGGCCCTTGAGATTCCGGATTCCAATTTGTAGCCAGTCAGTTTGATCAAAGCTCGCTGTGTCCCGGCATAATATAAAAAGCTGAAGATTTTTATTCGAATAAAGAATGGTTTTGGTAAATCCATCTTGTGAAATGGTAGCAGAACATAGGATTAACAGAAATAAAGCAGAGAGAAGGAATCTCTTAGGCTTTATTCCCCTGTCTTTAGAAATTGTGTGGAATGCTAATGTCCTCATGCTTATTCTAATGATTTTATAATCGTAAACCTACAGTTTTTACTACATAGCAGCTTAGGCTTGATTATATATGCCGGACTACTGACAGTCTGCGATGGTTTAGGAAAATTATAAATACATAAATGAGGAGGTCCTCTATGAGCGACTGCACTTGTTTTCGTCTACTTAACTTGCTCGGAAGGGCTCTGCTTAGTTCCGTCTGCATATGTTGTTGGAAAGAACTGCACTTTGTTTCGCCAGGAACATATTTCCTTAAGATCAATAACGAATTTAGTTAGGGAGTTTAGGTGACACAACAAAGAGGTAATCAAGTGCCACTCACCAAGACATCATCGTGGACGGCATCCCTCATGGGGTAACCAGCGATCGAGACCGATTTGCATACCATATAAGATGAGCATTTCTCCTGTTTGTTTGAATATGGGAATTGAATTTGGTATTTGTTATACGAACTTGCATTAAAAGAGATAGTTTTGCTCACTTCTTAATTTAATATGCATAATGGTAAACCTTGGTAGATATAACAATCTAAAAGTGCTTCGAATAATGAGCAATGGGGCTTATTTGGATGATGGTGAAGAGGGCATATTGTTGCCTATTAAGTACTGTGCGCAAGACCTGAAAGTTGAGGACAGGATCGATGTTTTTCTTTACAGAGACAATGAAGGTCGAATAATCGCTACCACATTGTCTCCCTTTGGGGAAGTTGGTGATATTGTAGCGTTAAGAGTAATGGAAACGACTCCATTTGGTGTATTTCTAGACTGGGGGGTGGAAAAGCACTTATTGCTTCCCGCAAGAGAGACTGTTGGTTTCCCTCAAGAAGGTGACCTATGTGTAGTAAAGATATTAATCGATGAAAAAAGTGATCGGTTAGTAGGCCATATGAAGCTGGATAAGAAACTGAATAAAGACACGTCCGTATTTAGTTTAAACCAAAAAGTAAATATGATGCCCTATAGAAAAACTGATTTAGGCTATAAGGTTATTGTAGATGCCGAATACGCTGGGCTTTTATTTAATAGCGAACTTAAGGTTGAACCAGAAATTGGCGTTAGCATTGAAGGGTATATCAAAAATATAAGAGATGATGGCAAATTAGACTTGAGTTTACAAGGCCAAGGTTATGATAACATTATTTCAAACGAACCAGAATTTCTGGATAAACTGCGAGCAAACAATGGCTTTATGCCATATAATGATTCTTCTGCTGCAGAGGATATTTGGGAGGCATTTCATATCAGTAAAAAATCATTTAAAAAAATAATAGGCAAGCTTTATAGAGAAAGAAAAATTGTTTTTGAAGATGATGGTGTAAAACTTATAAAATAGATTTAGCCTACAGGTACAAAATTGTATTTTCATAGATTAATAGCTAGATTAAACATATCTCCCCCTAAAGGACTACACTGCGTTTCGCCTTTAGGGCTAGCCCTTTCTTGCCGTTACTTTGTTTGATAACCAAGTTCCTCAAGGGTAGATTTTAGAACAATCCTGAGTGTTCTTTTTCCTGAGTTTGTTTTGAAGTATGACTCTCTTCTCAAGGCATCCACCTTACGAAGATGTGCTTCATAATAAATGAGTTGAAGTGGTCTTCGGTTGGCTGTACTCTTATTCTTCCCACTATTGTGCTCTGTGAGTCTTCTAAAGACATCGCATGAGTATCCGATGTACAGCTTCCGATCTTTCTCGCTAAATAAGACATAGACATAATAGAAAGTCATTTAATACAAGTTTGTCCTCACAAAGTTATGTGTTTAAGGGGCTGGACGCAATGAAGGACTACGTTTGACTTCGCCTTCACTGCAGCGCCAGGACTACGTTTGACTTCGCCTTCACTGCAGCGCCAGGACTACGTTCGACTTCGCCTTCACTGCAGCGCCAGGACTACGTTCGACTTCGCCTTCACTGCAGCGCCAGGACTACGTTTGACTTCGCCTTCATGGCGAGCAGAAAAAGAATCTGATATGGATGTAGAAATTTTACTAATTGGTGCGCCATGAAGGCGTAGAGAAAAAGGACCTCGTCCTTTTCGAACGAAGTCCTTCATGGCGCCCCCTCCAGGACTCGAACCTGGGACCTACGGATTAACAGTCCGACGCTCTAACCAACTGAGCTAAGGAGGCAACAATTTTTATTTCAAAACCTTTTCACATGGTTAGTGTAGGTGAACCTACGGATTAATCCCGCAGTACTGCGGGAACGCTCTAACCAACTGAGCAAAGGAGGCAATTTGGGAGGGCAAATATAGCAGTTTTTCCTTTTTGTAAACCATGTAAGATAAATTCCTCATAAAGCATTAAAAAACAAGTAGTTATATCACGTTATTAGGTTGCCGTGCGAATCCCATTCAGCAATTACATTGCGTTTGTCCTGATCAACACACTTAGCAAGCCAGGCCGGATCATAGGATAATCCATGTTTTGCAAGCACAGCCTCAGGGACGCCATCCCATTCATTAGGTGTGTTTCCTTGGTAACCCAAGTCATCAATACCCATTCTGGTAGTATAATATCCAGTCAACACAAGATTGCGCATCCGATTGAAGAAATTAACCCCTTGCTCTATTTCTGGTGCAGCTTTATCAGGGTAGGCAATTTCATCAAGAAGCATTTTTTGTTGATCAGGACTACATTCAGCAAATGATTTGTTGTGCAAGTTAAGGGATCGATGATCCATCCACATCAATCCACCGCGCAAGGGTAGCTGATGTGATTTAATGTCCTTTACAATGAATTCAATAAACTCCGGTACACCAGCTTCATTGGCAGAACCAGCGGTTGCGGTCGCAGGAAGTATGAGATCACACAACACAGCAATGGTGATCAGTTCATGTTCTGAGAAAAAGGACGCTGCTTTAACGTTTTCATCATGTTCCTTTTCTTTTTCTGTTCTGCCATAATGACCAGTCGCATTTTCTGCTGCATTCGACCCCTCTTTAGTGCCAGGTTGGCAACCAGTAATTATTAACCCACCGGCAATACTGCCGATCAACATTGATTTAATAGTTTCTCTTCTGTCCATAATTCAATTCTATAAATGGATTAGATATTTCTTTTTTTGATTTGCTCTACGATAAAGTCTGATGTCCGCCATGCCAAAGCAAGGATAGTCCACGTAGGGTTCTTATCGGCTTGTGATACAAAAGGACCACCATCCACCACAAAGACATTGGAGGCATCATGAAGTTGTTCAAAGGAATTGGTCACAGATCGTTTAGGATCACTTCCCATTCGGGTAGTCCCTACTTCATGTATGATCTGTCCGGGGAGGGCCAACCCATAGTCCTGATCTTCGCCCGGCTTGTCGCCCAGTATCTTTCCTCCCATGGCCTCCAGAATCTCTTCAAATGTATTGTGCATATGCCTCCCCTGGTAGCGTTCATGGTCCGTCCAGGTATAGTTAAATCGCAAAACAGGAATACCAAACTCATCCACTACATCCGGATCAATTTCACAATAGTTTTCTTCACGTGCGATGCACTCCCCTCTACCTGAAATCCCTACTACTGAGCCATAGAATTTCTTTACATCTTTTCGAAGTTGATCTCCATATCCGCCTACAGCGCCGCCTATATATTTGTTGAGATCGTTTGGATTAAAGCCAAAGCCATAGGATGGCATACCCAAGCCTCCCCACATCTCCAGGTGATACCCTCTGGGGAAATCAAGTTTTTTGTTGTCCAGCCACCAAGGTGTATAGATATGCATACCGCCAACACCATCCTCATTATATAGTTCTCTATCCATGAGTGCAGGAATGAATGCCGCTCTGCTGGCACCTGTAGAATCGTGTAGGTATTTTCCAATCATGCCACTGGAATTGCCTAAACCTCCCGGATGCTGTTTGCTTTTTGAGTTTAGCAGAATACGAGCTGAGCTGCAGGCCGAAGCGGCAAGCACAACTATTTTCCCATTAAGCTGGTATTCCAATCGATCTTCTTTATTAATATAGGATACGCCTGTTGCTTTTCCATCCTCATCCGTCAATACTTCGCGAACCATGGAGTTAACAAAAAGATCTATTTGCGCTCCTGCTTTTTGCGCAGGAAAAATTAAACAAGTGCCTGATGAAAAGTCAGCATGTACGGAGCAAGCTCTTGAGCATTGTCCACAATAGAAACATACGCCACGGTCTTCATTAATTTTTTTGGTAAGCATAGATAGTCTTCCAGGAATTACTGGAACACCTACCTTTTTAGCGCCTTCAATAAAATAAAGCTCATGGAGTCTTGGTTTTGGGGCAGGGAGAAAAAACCCGTCTGGTTCATTGGGAAGGTTTTCTTTGCTGCCAAATACACCAATTAGTTTATCCACCTTATCATAGTATGGCTTGACATCATCATAACCAATAGGCCAATCATCTCCCAGGCCATCATCACTTTTGTGTTTGAAATCTTTTGGTCCAAATCGAAGGGATATTCTGCCCCAGTGATTGGTTCGTCCACCTAGCATCTGGGAGCGAAACCATTCAAATCTCGTTCCAGGCGCTCGAGTATAAGGCTGACCTTCTATTTCCCAACCACCATAAGCGCTGTCAAAATCCCCAAATGGCCTCGTAGTGCCTGCTCCACGGCGTGGTGATTCCCATGGCCATTTCATTTGGGTTTTTTGTTCCGGAGCGGCAGGATCAAAATACGGTCCTGCTTCAACAACAGCAATATTCAGGCCTGCTTCACTAAGAATTTTCGTTGCCATTCCTCCACCAGCACCGGACCCAACAATGATGACATCGTAGACTTTGGATGATTTCTTTATTTGCATAATTTGGGTTGTGATTCTCAAGATAAAAATTAATAAAGATTTGAAGGGCAGAAAAGGTAAAGAGGCATAGAGCATAGAGCAAAGGGCATAGTGCGGGAAACGGAGAGAATAGAGACCAGAGGTAATGGGAAGGTGCTTTATCTCAATTAGATGCATTAAAGCCTAAAATCGAGTTTTATTCCCTATTAAGTGAATTGGAATATGCTTGAATGCGGCAACTCAGCATGTTAAGACGATGATAGAGATTTGATTTTGTGTCCGAGTCAATGTGATTTTTCATTGCTAGTAGAATAATGATGTTTGCAGCCTCATAACATTCTCGTTTTGCGTATCGCAAAAGTTGCTGTTGTTCGCGCACCATATGTGTCCCTGTCGATTCGCAAATATTGTTTGATATGCTCATCCCTACACCTCGAGTTTGGTCAGCAAATCGCCATAACTTATTCAATTCCAACTCATCAGCAATGTCAAACAAGAGCATTCCGATGTGGACTGCTTCTTTCCATATTTCTAAATCTTCAAATCTAAATTTTGAGAATTGCATACCTAGCCTAAGAGTTGATGTTTCATATAAGTGTCTCCTTTAAGAAAAATATTACTGGCTCGGTAAATACAAGGCACCCTATGCCCTATGCTCTTTGCTCTTTGCTTCCTGCTTCCTATCTTTGCGCTCCTTAAATAATTAAATATGTCCGCTGATCCATTTAAAGACCTTGTATCCCATTGCAAAGAGTATGGTTTTATCTTTCAATCCAGTGAAATTTATGATGGATTGAGCGGTATTTATGATTATGGCTCCCTTGGCGTAGAGCTCAAGAATAATATCAAATCCTATTGGTGGAAAGCGATGGTGCAGAATCATGAAAATATCGTGGGACTTGATTCAGCGATTATGATGCACCCTCAGATTTGGAAGGCTTCGGGTCACGTAGATGCTTTTAATGATCCATTAATCGATAGCAAAGCCTCTCAGAAGCGCTACCGTGCAGATGTACTGATCGAAGAAGCCCTCGAAAAAATCATGGCGAAGGCAGACAAGGAAGTTGAAAAAGCACGCAAACGCTTTGGAGATGATTTTGTAGAAGAAAAATACAAAACAGATAATCAGCGTGTTGCTGATTATATTAAAAAGCATGATGATTTTAATCAGCGGTTTGTGGACGCCATGAACAACAATGATATGGCCGCTTTGAAAGCCATCATCGAGGATATGGAAATTGCTGATCCGGTCAGTGGTTCAAAAGAATGGACAGATGTCCGGCAGTTTAATCTCATGTTCCATACCCAGCTAGGGAATATTGCCGGAGAAGAAGGTAAGCTTTATCTGCGTCCGGAAACGGCCCAGGGAATTTTTGTGAACTTCCTGAACGTCCAGAAAACAACAAGACAAAAGCTTCCTTTTGGAATAGCCCAAATCGGTAAAGCTTTTCGAAATGAAATCATCGCCCGCCAGTTTATCTTTCGCATGCGCGAGTTTGAACAAATGGAAATGCAGTTTTTCGTAAAACCAGGGACTGAAATGGAGTGGTATGCCTACTGGAAGGAAACTCGTATGAAATGGCATCGTGCATTAGGCACACCAGAATCAAAATTAAGATTCCACGATCACGATAATTTGGCGCACTATGCCAATGCAGCGGTTGATGTGCAATTTGATTTTCCTTTTGGGTTCAAAGAATTGGAAGGAATTCATTCGCGAACTGATTTTGATCTGAAGAGTCATCAGGAATTGAGTGGAAAGAAACTCCAGTACTTCGATCCGGAGACCAATGAGAACTACGTCCCGTATGTCGTGGAAACTTCAATTGGAGTGGATAGAATGTTTCTCGCTGTATTGTCAAATGCTTTAACTGAAGAGCAAGTGCCTGATGCGGATGGTAAAGACTCCAGCCGTATTGTTTTGAAGTTACACCCAGCTTTGGCTCCTGTTAAATGTGCTATTCTTCCTTTGCTGAAAAATAATGATGAGCTCACCAGTACTGCGCGCAACCTTTTTAATGATCTTAAGTTTAATTTCCTTTGTCAGTATGATGAGAAAGATGCCATTGGCCGCCGTTACAGAAGGCAGGATGCTATCGGCACACCTTATTGTATTACCGTGGATCACCAAAGTTTGGAAGATCAGACAGTGACGATTCGGGAGCGTGATAGTTTGAAGCAGGAGCGTATTCCAATTTCAAAAATCCGCGAGGTAGTAGAAGAGGGCATTAGCTATAAGACTCTTTTTCAAGATTAGCCGTTGTTGGAGAGCCTGTCCGCCTCAGACGGATGCTCTAACCTCTTGTTTTCTGGAGAGAGTCTGGGGAGTAAGAAAAATATTGCACGCAGAGGCGTAGAGTTTATTTTTCTTAACCCTAAGGCCCTAAGCTAAACGCTCTGTCCTTTGCTGTTCTGCCTTTTTTTTGCACGCAGAGGCGCAAAGACGCAGAGATGATTTTCTACCCGAACACAAGTTGCAGGAGCAAACTCCCTGTATTGGCAGGGTCATGCAGGATTTTTTGGATATGGTATTTCTAGTTTGCTTTCCGCCTCCCAATTCCCGATCGATCGGGACGGGAGCCATTCCGCCCTTAACCTTTCTGCTTAAGTTGCGTTTGCTCCAACAGCTATTTACATCCAGGATTTTTTCTCTACCTCCGCTCTATAAAGAATATAGTTTCTTGCCTGCTTCGCAACCTGAGCATTGATATAAGGGAATGCGATGTCCCCACCGGCAGTATAGATATGAAGTGATGTGACGCCTCTTCGTCGCTGCATCGGCGAACTATGAATGGTAACACTTTGAATTTTGTATATCTCAATAAGTTTATTGGTAGTACCAAAAATACCACCTTCGGAAACGATATAATCCGGGTGAATTCTAAGCTTTCGTTTACGCTGGTAAAGTATACCCATCCAAATCGCCAAGGGAAAAATTAAAACTAATATCCATTGCACAATACTCCCAGTGTACCAGGCCAGAAAACCAAACCCCAAAGCAGGAATAAAACCAAATATACACACCATGAGAATAACAATCGCAGGGTGCATGGTATGCGCAGTAAAAACTGCATCTCTGAATTTTGGCACAATCGTATCCAAGGTATGTTCTACCTGCTCCATATAACAACCGGGAATAACCAAAGACTTGTCTTTACCTTGATTGACGCTGGTGGCTTGATAGATGTTCATTTGAAAAATCCCGAACATCCGTTTTAACGGAGAAGTCACCCATTGAATGATTTGAATTTTTGACCGCTGTATAGATTTTTCATTTCGCGTTAGCAGCCCACTGACTACTTTATAACTATTTCCGTCACGCCAAAATTTTAAATCATAGTATTTAAGTACAGTTCGTATCAACGTGATGAAAAAGGATACAAACAAGAGGAGCGGAACAGCCAATAGTATCACTAAAAAACTAAGAATGGAAGCTGCGATTGTTGTATCATCCAGTTGGCCCCAGACATCCCAGTCGAGCAACTGTTCTACATCATCAGCCAGTCCAACAAAAAAGGCAAAAATGATGGCGGCAGTGCGTAGGTGATTGGAGCTGATGCCTACTTTCATCAAATCCTTAGGGGAAAGTGCCATGATCAACTCAGGTGGTTCCTCCATAGCGGGGATCGGAGGTATTCCACCCTCCGATTCAGCGACCTCGGCAGCATGTGTTTTCTTATAGGCAAGTACCGTATTCCTTAATTCCTCTGCATGAGGAAGGCTGATAGCATCTATTTCAAGTTCGCTACCCTTTGATCCTGCCGTATCTACCTGAACACTAACGACGTTGAAAAACTGATGAATAATATTCTGTTTGAAATCCACAGATTGAATGCGATCAAAAGGAACATTGAGTACAATTTTTCTAAAGACACCTGAACGCACACAGAGCTCATTGTTTTGAATAAAATAATAGTAGCGCCTATAAGAGACAATAGCATAAATAAAGGAAAGAAATGCAACCCCGAGTGCAATTAGTGTAACCATCAGGCCTCTTCCCTCTGTCGGTTTGATTAAGACGATCAACAGAATAGGCCACATCTGTCGTGCGATGACGCGAAGGTATTTGAGTAAAATAAGCACAACAGCCCAGATGGACTGGCGCTGTGGTTGATACAAACTTGATCCGAGTTCCTGCATTTTATTCGGTCTCGATGGATTGTTCTGTAGAGTTCAAAATGTAGTTTTTGATTCGCTCCGCAGTACCAGGAAGGAGACCCGGGATCATAAGATCTGCACTATTACCTCCTGCAGTGTAAATGGTTAGTTTGGAAAGACCAAATTGACGGTCAATCAGTCCTTGACGAATATCACAATGTTGAACACGATTGAAAGGCACTGTTGTTATGCTTTTCCATAGCCACCCTGATTTGTATGAGATGTCTTTTTCCCGCATGGCATAACTCATATAATGAAAGGAGAGACCATTGTAAATCACTATCCAAATAGCAATTAGGGTCACGACCGAGGCTGGTATGTAAATAAACTCAAGATACTCCGCTTGCAAAAAAACGAATATCCAGCTGGCGGTGATTATGAATAAATTAATCATTCCAGCAACTATATAGCGAACTTTTTTATACGCAGGTTCAAGCGATATCATCTCCATTTCATCAGCATCCGGCAAAGCGCTTAGATCGATCTGGACATTGTTAAATAATTCCTCTGGTTGTGTCATTTTTTTGTACAATTGCTTCTTCAGTCATCGTTTGAAGAGAAACTAAAAATTCTCTGGCCGCTGTCATGGATTTGATTTTTTCTTTTATTAATAACAATCTTTTGACGGATTGTTTTAACTGGATTCCAAGTGCCCTGCCATTAGTTCCAAGTAATTTAATCAATTTATCAAAAACCGCACTTTCATAATAGGCTGATTGTGCGTTTTTATGGAAGTAACATCTCAATACGTTATTTTTTAACGTCACCCGATCAAAACCAAGGGATCGCGCTAACCATCTCATTCGCAACCCTTCAAATAATTCTTCCACAACTTGCGGTCGGGGGCCAAATCGATCTTCAAGTGCCTGAGCAAATTTTTGTATTCCTTCTTCTGTGTCCAAATTATCCAACTCCGTGTATAAGCGCAGACGTTCATCAATATTTGAGACGTATTCATCTGGAATCAACATTTCCACATCACTATCAATCTGGACATCCTGGACATATTTTCGGTCGCGCTCCATCTGCTCTTTAAACAGATCTTTAAAATCACTTTCCTTTAATTCCTGAATAGCTTCTTCAAGAATCTTCTGATAGGTCTCATAACCTATGTCCGATATAAACCCACTTTGCTCTCCACCCAAAAGATTTCCTGCACCTCTGATGTCGAGATCACGCATCGCTATATCAAACCCACTTCCCAATTCATTATGTTCCTCAATAGTTTGAAGCCTCTTTCTGGCCTCATGCGTCAACGAACTCAGGGGTGGAGCAAACAGGTAACAGAAAGCCTTTTTGTTTGACCTTCCTACCCGGCCCCGTAGCTGATGAAGATCACTAAGGCCAAACTGATTAGCATAATTAATGATAATGGTGTTGGCGTTTGGAATATCCAAACCGGTTTCAATGATGTTTGTGCTCACCAGCACATCATATTTTTTGTTGATAAAATCAAGCAATGTTTTTTCCAGTTGGTCGGACTCCATTTGTCCATGCGCCATGGCGATATCGATGTCCGGACAAACTCTTTTTATCAAAGCGGTTAATTCAGGTAATGTCTTCACCCGGTTGTGCACAAAGAAAACCTGACCACCTCGATTAATCTCATAATAGATAGCATCTCTTACGACCTCTTCATTAAATACTCTACGCTCCGTGTGAATTGGTTGTCGGTTAGGCGGGGGCGTTCGTATAATAGAAAGGTCGCGGGCAGCCATGAGCGAGAATTGAAGTGTTCGCGGAATGGGCGTAGCCGTGAGTGTCAGTGTATCCACATTGACTTTTATTTTTCGTAAGCGCTCCTTTGCACTGACGCCAAACTTTTGTTCTTCATCAACAATCAGGAGCCCAAGATCTTTGAAGGCAATGTTTTTATTCAAGATCGCATGCGTACCAATCACGAGGTCTAGCGTACCTTCTTTAAGGCGTTCCATGATTTGTTTTTTCTCCTTTGCAGAACGAAAGCGATTGATATAATCTACCGAAACGCCCATTGGCCCAAGACGCTCTTTAAAGCTTTGACTATGCTGAAGCGCTAGAATGGTAGTCGGCACCAATACAGCCACCTGCTTCCCGTTGATAATCGCTTTGAAAGCTGCCCGAATAGCTACTTCGGTTTTGCCAAAACCGACATCTCCACAAATCAGACGATCCATAGGATGGGGACGTTCCATGTCTTCTTTTACATCCTGCGTGGCAGTAAATTGGTCAGGGGTATCTTCATAAATAAAAGAGGCCTCTAACTCATTTTGCAAATAACCATCAGGCGCAAAAGCAAATCCTTCTGCACTCTTACGCAAGGCATATAGCTTGATAAGTTCGCGGGCTATATCTTTTACCTTTCCCTTAGTTTTACGCTTTAAATTTTCCCAGGCATCTGACCCAAGTTTACTAAGGACAGGTATTGTACCATCCTTTCCGGAAAATCTTGAAATCTTATGCAATGAATGAATGCTTACGTAAAGCATGTCATTGTTTTTGTAGATCAGCCGGACGGATTCCTGTAAGTGCCCCCCAATATTAATTTTTTCTAACCCTGAATACTTGCCAATGCCATGATCGATATGTGTGACGAAATCACCAGGTTGAAGTTCACGCAGCATTCTGACACTAATCGCCTGGTCTTTCGTAAAGCCCCTTCGCAATTGATACTGGTGAAAACGTTCAAATATTTGGTGGTCTGTATAACATACCACCTTGGCAGAACTATCAATAAATCCTTCGTGAATAGACTTTGTGATGGGTATAAACTGAACATTGGCAGCCAGATCCTCAAAGATGGAATAGAATCTTTCCACTTGCCTTGCATTGGCGGTGAAAATATATATGGTTCGCTCCGCTTTTAACTGTCTCCTGAGATCATCAATAAGCAGTGGGAAGTTTTTATTAAAAACAGGTTGCGACTTCATTGCAAACCGCATATTTGTGTCGGTTTTAATAAACTCACCCGTATCACCTTCTATCACCAGGAGTTTTGATTGGATGCTTTCAATGAAAGTATGCGTAGGGGTGAACTGCTTTTCTTTTATAAAGCGTTGAAGGGTAACTAACTCGGGATCCAGATCAACTGGTCTTAAGGCATTGAGTCGTTCAAATGCATCCTGATAGCGATCGATAACTAATTCAGGTTCCTGTATCCAAACCAGAATGTCTTCCGGAATCGCATGAAGAAGCGGTATATATTCTTCCCGCTCAAAATGCGTTTGCACGTTGGGAATAATATTGACTAATGATAAGTTTCTTTGAGACAATTGTGTCAATGGATCAAAGAGCCTGATGCTTTCTACTTCTTCATCAAAGAGTTCAATCCGGTACGGCCATTCATTGCCAAAGGAAAAGATATCAATAATCCCTCCCCGTATCGAAAACTGACCAGGTTCATAAACGAAATCCACCCGTACAAACCCAATGTCCACCATGAGCGTCAATAATCCTTCGATAGCAAGGTCTTCCCCCTTTTTTATTTGAATTTGCTGTTTCGCCACGGAAGCGGGAGACAAGACAGCTTCAATAAGTGCTTCAGGATATGAGATCGCTATGAGGGAAGCTTTTTTATATCCAGTTTGGTTGTTTTGAAATAATTTATTGACGGCTTCTGTGCGTTCCATTACCTGGCTAGGGATAATCTCTTCGATTAGGCCAGGTCTTTTAAAGCTGTCCGGGATAAATAAAATGTCAGCTTCTGGAAGTAATGAGGACAGGGTATTTTGCAGATAAGCAGCGGCTTCCTTATCGGGGGCGATGGCCAGCCAGGGTCCGCAATTATTAGCCATCAGTCCAGACAGGACAAAGCAATTCCCGCTGCCAGCCAATCCGGACACCTTGATATGTGCCTTTTCTGCTGCCAGTCCCTGTTGAAGTGATTTAACTATAGCGTCCTGACGGTAGACGTCAATGAGCTGCTCCAGGTCTGTCATGGGAGGGCGAAGTTAAGAGAAAAAGCAAGAGTGAAGAGCATAGAACGAAGAGTGAAGAACGAAAAACGAAAAGTGAAAATCGGAGCGAAGCGGAGACCCTGCTGTTAGCCGAAGGCGTATACGGCGGGGGTGAAAATCGGAGCGAAGCGTTTACCCTATATACGTAGTTATATGGGGGAGACCCTGCTGTTAGCCGAAGGCGTATACAGCGGGGGAGAAAAACGAAGAGTAAAGGAGGGCATCAAGTAAGGAGCATAGAGCGAAGAGTGAAAAGCAAACCACCTATCACTCATCACCTATCACTAAATAGTAAGGGCAGAATGATTAAAGTTGAA
>JBBKWA010000301.1:0-3797 GCA_037968695.1 Saprospiraceae bacterium | reverse complement strand
TATTTAAACATGGGGTTAACGGTTAACGGTTAACGGAAAATAAGATCCTCCTCTCGCTTAGGGTTGAAACCCAACGCTTGCTCGAGCGCCCTTTCAGGGATTAGGAAAGTGTAGAGCGAAGAGCAAAGAGCATAGGGCTTTAGAAATTAGGTGAACGGTGAACGGTGAACGGAAATAATTAGAAAACGCAGAAGCGCGTAGGGAGTGTGGCAAACCTGCAGGGCCGCTCTTTACAATGACCCCCTTTGCTTAGTCCCGCTAAGCGGGAGAAACCCAACGCTTGCTCGAGCGCCCTTTCAGGGCTTAGGAAAGCGTAGAGCGAAGGGCATAGAGCATAGGGCTTTAGAAATGGGGTTAAACGGTGAACGGTGAACGGAAAATAATTAGAAAAGGCAGAAGAGCGTAGGGAGTGTGGCAAACCTGCCGCGCCGCTTTGCGTTTTGAGGGTATGCCACACTTGCCGGGCCGCTCAACTGGTTTTGGGAGCTCACAGGATTTCTCCCCGGGTACGACCCAGGGAAACCGAGGGTCGATCCCTTCTTCCGCCCCGATTGATCGGGGTGGAACGCAGGTGGTATAATCAAAGAGCCAGCAAAAGCAAATCACCCAAACACGTAATAAAAAAAGCACCGATCGCCAATAAACTGTGCCAACCTAGCGCCGTAGGTGCTATATATTGGTAACAAACAGAAGCCCAAAATCCTAACACGCGCCGTAGGTGCGTAACCTCAGTTGCAAATGGGAGGTTTTTCGTGTGACTAGTCCGCCTAAGGCGGATAATTTTTCTTGTCCTGTATCTGATAATGATACAGGACAAGTGAAAAAAGTAACAAATCTGTTGAATTAGTACAAGCACCATCCTAAAGAAAAAAAACGCAGGATCAAAAAGCATTGTGCCAACTTCTTTCACCCAAAGCTGCTAATAGCTAAAGAGATATATCAATCATCAAATCCAGGTCTTATAAAAGCTCGTGCATTCGGGAAAAGAGTCTCTGTCTGGCCCCGAAGTTTTTCGAGTCGGGAAAGGATGGGTAGAATGGTATCCTCTTGTTGCGGAAGGTGATGCAACAATTCGCCCCAGGCATTTGTGGACCGATCAATTCCGATGAGTGCCACTTTTGCAGACCCATCCGAATCTTTTGGAAACTCATTTTCTTCAAACCAGGCATCATCCTCCTGGCGGCCTTCCTGAGCGCGGATTAATTTGATATAAATCTGTCCATTATAATAGGAGATGACCTCCAGTACATCACGGATATCTGCAGCTTCCTTTTCGGGATTGCGGTTGGGCAGATCCATTAGGGCCGTGCGTTGAAGACGCTCTTCTATATCCTTAAGGGTGGCGCTACTGTTCTTCAGCCAGGTGCGGCTAAGTTCCAGATAATCCATTGACAGAATGGAAATGGGGGCTTTCCTGACATTCGCGTTTGCGATTTGTTCCTTTTCAGCCCTTCCGCTAAGCGGAACTGTATCTACTTCGTTTTGGATGAGATCAATTCCTTTTTCGTCTGCTGATTTCTGTAACAAATCCATCGAGAGCTGGAAGGAATCATGCAGGTTTTGAAAAACTTCTTTGAAAAAAGAATCTTCATCAGGGAAATCTTTCGGATCCATTTTGGGCGTGGACAGAAATACTGAACAGCGATCCGTTTTTGGGCAGCGCTCGCACCACCGGTCACAGTAATTGTAGATTCCCGAAATAAGGTTGGGATTGTCCATGATGGACAAGAATTGATCTGGTGTCATAACGGTGAAGTTTACAAAAGAAAATTAAGGGAAATAATAATAAAATCAAAATCTATCCAATGGTTTTTTTTAACCCGTTTTTAATTTGCATCATTTGCATTTTTACTATAAGCCCCTTAATTTCCTTTCCGAAAACAATCTGCTTAGGTGGCCATGTGTTGCCGAAGCATCATCTTTTAAACCAGTTGAAAATGGGATTGACAATCTCTTATCGCGGCACATTGCGAAATCCACAAGATTTAGAATTAATGCTTAACGATGTTACTGATAAATGCATGGAGTTCGATTGGCACTTTATGCCTATTCATCGATCAAGTATTATGCCCGTGCGAGGAGTGATGATTACACCACCGGGTAGTGAGCCAATATGGCTTACTTTTTCTCTCAATGGGCATATGTATAATCCTTCCCATTTTATTTATTCCAAACATCCTAAACGGGAAATGATTAATGAAGAAAGGCACCGGTGGATCTTTACTAAGACCCAAAAGGCAGGTGTAGAAACCCATATGGCGATCATCAAATTTTTTCAATATCTGAAGGCGACCTATTTTGAAGATTTCGAACTACTGGACGACAGTCAGTATTGGGAGACTGGTGAAGTATATGTTTGCCTCATACGATTTGATGAGTTTGAAGAAATCGGGACTAAGACGGACGCCCTCCTTAATTTCCTCGGTGATATCAAAAAGGATCATTATGCATCTGATGATGTCGATCCATTTGGTCCAAGACAAGTGACCATTTGGAGGAAAGGATGGATTGAGTTGAACATGAATTAGATGATTTTTTGATTTTATTGAAACTATTTATATAACTTGCAAGTTATATAGCTTTAAAGCTATTATTGGCAATGGCCTGGAAGGTGGAAATGATCGACACCCGTTCTGATCAGCATATATCTGAAAGTCATAAAAAGGAAAAGAAGATGGGAATTCCAATTCAAAAAATTCTAAAAAGTCTACCGGACAATCGTCAGAAAAAAATAAAGGCAAAGGCCGATAGTTATATCCTCGACTATAAAAACCTTGCCGATCTTCGCAAGGATCTGGGCATAACGCAAGAGGACATCGCTCGCCATCAAGGTGTGAAGCAGGTTAGCATTTCCAATCTCGAAAGGCGCGATGATATGCTTATATCTACTTTGCAAAAGTATATCGCCTCCCTGGGCGGAAAACTTGAAATCCATATCCGGTTTCCCAACAAGGCCGGCAAGCATTCAAAACAACTCAATATCAAACCAGGAAAGGTCACTTCGAAATCTGACCGTCAACGGGTAGCAGCGAAAAAGACCTCGTTTTAAACTTTGTACTTAATTTCCTTCTGAGTGTCTTTTGACTATTTTATACCAGTCTAGCATTGATAAATTTTTATAACGCATACCCATCAAACTATACCCCGTAAAGAAAGACTCCTAGTTCCCAATTCCGAGAAAGACGGTTGGGATTCTAAAAGGGAAAATGCAGAAAGGGCTTCCAGACATCTAAATACAAAAAAGGAAGCCATGGACTGGAATTGTGAAAAAGCGAAACAAGAGAAATCGGAATTACTTTCAAATAACCATAACTGCAAGAATCGCAACCCGAAAAGATATGGCAATGACCTAAATCGACCAAAGGACAAAAAGAAAAAGACATTATGGCACTCAAACTGCAATACGCCTCTGACCTTCATTTAGAATTTCCTGCCAACAAGGAATACTTAAAGCAACATCCTTTGTTGCCGGTGGGTGATGTATTGGTATTGGCAGGAGACATCGTGCCTTTTGCGATCCTGGACAAACATCAGGATTTTTTCTCTTATGTGTCCGACCATTTTGAAATCACTTATTGGCTGCCGGGCAATCATGAGTATTACCATTTTGATTTAGCCGAAAAAAGTGGACCACTGAAAGAGAATATTAAAAGCAATGTGTTTTTGGTCAACAACACTTCGGTGGTGCATGGGAACGTCAAACTGATTTTTTCAACCCTATGGAGCAAAATAAGTCCGGGTCATCAATGGCAAATAGAAAGAAGCTTAAACGACTTTCACCTAGTCAAATACAATGG
>JBBKWA010000300.1:0-7059 GCA_037968695.1 Saprospiraceae bacterium | reverse complement strand
CCCTTACCTCTGGGTAAAGCATTTCATCAATTGTACCTATACTTTCCCCTATTACGTTGGCATTTACTCCAGGAGTTGTCGTTCTTGAAAGATCCATAGCTATCTCAGAAGGGCCCATTACATTCACCCCATCCACATCAACCGAGAAAGAAATACGCTCATTAATGGAGATGGTTAACGCTATCGTCTTATCAGGGGAATAAAGTTCATAGCTTTGAGCCGACAGAGCATTCATGCCTAAAGCTATAAAGGCAAAAATATACTTGGTGAAATTAATTTTCATTTTTTCTAATTACTAGAGTCTTTAACAACTATTTTAACTGTGTTATTCAAACCGGATTGTAATCTCACAAAATAACTACCTGCTGGTAATTCGGTAAAATCAATATAGAATTGATTCTCTCCTTCTTCCTCCTTCACCGTTTTTGTAATCAATCTACGACCTGTAATATCCATTACGGTTATTGTCATTTCTTCGCTTGTAGCCGTTTCGTATTGAACCATCAAACGATTTCTAAAAGGAACAGGATACAATATAACTTCCTTATTCGTAATTCGATCACGTTTCACAATGACAATGTTGCTATTCTCAAAGTTTCCATCAAAATCCACTTGACGTAAACGATAGTAACTTACTGTTGTAGGAGTTTCATCATTAAATCTATATTTAGAAGTTTCCGCAGTGGTACCATTCCCCTGTACTTTCCCTATAGTTTCAAAGTCAACACCATTGGTAGAACGCTCTACATCGAAGTAGGAATTATTTGCTTCACTTGCCGTTTCCCATATTAATGCGTTCCTATTTTCCGCTTGAGTTGCTGTGAATGTTGTTAATTCTACGGGTAAGACGTTACTTACAGTAAAGGTATAATCTTCTGTTTCATTTCTATTACTACTCGCTCCAGGACCACATGCACTTGGATTAGGGCTGTAATAATCGTAACGAATTCTCATTCTATAATTTCCTAATGCTTGAGCACCGGGTACTGTAATTGTTTCTCCTGATAGATTATCCACATAAGTATTGGATGTAAATACTTTTTCGGTTGCATTATCAAAAATCAAGTCATTATTCCAATCTATCCAAATACCGAAGCCTCCTCCATTTGCCTGATTACCATCAAGAGACCAAGTAATACTTCCCCCTGGTTGTTGGCTTACGATCATAGCGGTAGCATCTTGATAGCCACCAGTCGTATAACCCGAGTTGGTATTAGTTATATTAATAGCTCCATTTGTTGTACTAAAACCATTTATAAAAGTAGAAGAACCACCGGATGTGACTGCACAATATCCGGTATAGAATGTATAAGGCCCCGACCAACTACTTGTACCTGAACCGCCACAATTTGCTCTTACGTAATAATTATAAGAAGTATTTGCTGTAAGGCTTGAATAAGTATACGGATTAGTCACACCTGATTGTGTAGCAGTTCCTGTAGGTGTAAAACCTGTTGTTCCTAACTCAATATCCCAAGCAGTCTCGCCACTTCCTCCACTTGTCCAACCCAAATTTGCTGTTGTACTCGTTATATTAGAAGCCATTAAAGATGTAGGAGGTAAACACGAAGGAGCTACGGAGTAATAAACAGTAACCGTCCAAGTACCATCATCAACTTTATTGTACGTAGTATTACACCCCGCAACAACTGCATACGTACGATAAGCTCTCATTTCAAAAGTCAATACGGAATTTGCAGGATAAGCACCATTAGCTAGTGTTAATCCTGTTCTTGAGTAGCCCAAAGTTCCTCCAGCGTTTCCCGTCCCGGAGGCATAGCTGCCTTCGTTTGTAGTTGTATTGACACAATATATTTGTGATCTTTGATCTGCTTTATAAGCACCACCGGCTGCTGTCATATTGTAAACAACAGCAACACCAGTTACTAACCAATCATTACCCCCAGGTAAAGTAACAGCTAATGTCCCTATACAACCAGGATTATAGGCGGATCCATTAATAGTAGGAATATCACCTGTTGAATAGGTTGCAGAAACCGATTGTCCATATGCAGAAAAACCAACACCCGACACTAAAACAGCTACTAATAATGAACGTAATAATTTCATAATGTGGAAAATTTAGTGAGAAAAATTGATGAACAAATCAATACCTCGCTAAACTAAAATTATAAAATTTGTCTCTGGACAAATGGCTTTAAAAGGATCAAGTTCGGGATCAAAAGGAACAAAAGCACAACATAGGACAATGGTCAATATTATTTCATACGCCATTGTTTCAACCAATCCTCCATTGCCTGCTTAAATGTTTTACCAACTTTGAAAGAACGATTGTTATTGACATCATCGAGTAAAAATTGACGCTTTTTAGGAAGGTTTTTTGAATTTATGACAAATCTATTCTTGCCTATAACATCGGTTACATAGTCAAAATTCAAAATATAGCTACTACTTATCTGTACGAAATTTGTTAATTCTCTATTACTCAAAAAGTCCTTTAATGTTTCATAAACTCTAAATTGATCTTCTGCTTGCCGAGTTGTAATAAACAAGCCTTTGGTAGCAGGTTGTGTGTTTATCCATAATATTTCATTAGCGATAATAGTATGCTCTGCATGTTCAAATACAAAGGTTACTTTTTCTAAGGATGGTTTAAGCTCAGGTTCTCTCTGTTTTAGAGCTTGACGAACTGTCAAAATCAAGGCATTGGGTAAAAAAGGCTTCGTCAAATATGCATGAAATTGAGTTTTTTCAATAAACCCAATCGTCTTATCATCAGCATATTGCGATAAATAAACGATAGGGATATTGTAGTTATCATTTAAAAAATGAGCAACAGCATCTCCTTGTGTATTTCTATTCAAATGAAAGTCTAACAAGACTAAATCAGGTGGATTTTGGATAATACTCCTGATTGCTTCATCAGAAGTGACACAAGTGTCAGTAACCATATATCCAGCTTGTTCTAATTCCATTTTAAGGCGAAGTGCTGTAATCGCTGTATTCTCTACAATTAATATTTTACTCATGGCTTAATTAATAATCATAACGTGAGAGCAGGAATTCTCACTTTGACTTTTTTTAGCCACGGAGACACAAAGACACGGAGGTTTTATTGGGGTATCTCGTAAAAAAAAACTCCGTGTCTCGGTGCCTCTGTGGCCAATTATTTTCCAAAATGAGAACTGCTGACGTGAGAGTGATGTTCAAAAGTTACGAAAAAGTAATTTCATACCTTGTTCCACCACCACCTGTTTCTGTCACCATTTCCCCTCGAATAGATTTAACGAAAGCAGTAATTAACAAAAGCCCCATCCTGTCTGCTTCTTGCTTTTGGGAATCAAATCCCTTTCCATTATCTCCGATTATCAATTCAAAGTCAGCATTTTTCTTGGATAAACGGACAACTATCTTTCTTTTTTCATCTCTCGTCCCAAAGGCATGTTTAAAAGTATTATTTAAAATTTCATTCACTATTTGTCCAACAGCTTGAACTTTATTCGCATCCATTTTTATATTCAAAATATCTATCTCTACATCAATTTCCTCTTTTCGAACGCCATAAACAACCAATACATTATTCACTAATTTTTCAATAAAAGACGGAACATCAATACTATTTCCTTCGCTATTTTCTAAATATTTATATATCAAATTAATCGCTTCAATACGGCTTTGAGCTTCTTTCAAAACCTTGGTATTATCATTGTTCATCAAGCCATAAATCGTAAACAAATCACTCAATTGCTCTAATTGATTTCCTGTTCTGTGTTTTAATTCTCGTTGTTGATTCTCTATCAATTCATTCTTTTCAGCCAATAACCTATTCTCTGATTTTCTTCGCCAAATCACAAAAAAGGAAATAGCAATAATGACAATTGATACTAATGATAAGATTAACCTCCTATTTCGTTCCTTTTGAATATCTATTTTTTGTTCTAAAATAATCTTATCTGTTTGAGCATTCAAATATTTATTTTCGAGTTTATTGATGGTTCTAAGGTGTTCCGTCTTATTAAGACTATCATTTATAATTTGAGCTTGTTGATTATGTTGCAGTGCCAATTCAAAACTATTCTGATTCTCATAACTTTTTGAAAGTTCCTCATGACTTTCCTTTAGCAAGGATAAGTAATGATTCTCTGACGCAATCTTATTCACTTCTTCATACTTAAACAATGCCGCTTCGTATTCTTTCTGATTAAAATTCATTTGAGCTAAAAGACTAACCGTCATTGCATAACCTAATAAGTTCTCTTGCTCTTGGTATAGCGTTACCGCTTTCTGAAGGTAAGTTTCTCCTATTTCAAATTGTCCCGTCTTGGTGTAAATAGAACCAACGTTACGATTACCATTTGCTATGAAATAGATATGATTAACTTCCTTTGCAAGTTTTAATGACTTATGAAAATAAAATAGAGCCGAATCATATTGCTCTTGATGTGAATAGATACTGCCCATTCGCTGATAAACCGCTATCAATCCTTCTTTGTGGTTCTCTTTTTGAAAATTCAACTCTGCTTTTTTCGTAAAATCCAAGGCTTTATCATAAGCATCAGTTAATATATAATTACTTGCAATATTCGCTGAAACCAACGCAACTTGCAATGTATTCTGCTGTTTTTCAAACACTTGCAAAGCTTCAAACATATAAAAAGCGGCAGAATCATATAAATGTAGGTTCTGATAGATCCCACCCCTCAAACTATTTTTTTTAGCAACTATTAACGCTGAATTTTCATTTTTTCTTAACTCACTCTCCTCAATTATTTTTAATTTAGACAAAGCAATGGAGTCTTCACCTTTATAAAAATGAGCAATTCCTTGTTGTAAAAGTCCTTGTATATATCCTGTATTATAATTATAACCTTCAGCTAACTCAGTTGCATCTTTAGATAACAATAGCATTGAATCTATACTAACTTTGCGATAACTTTCCGCTACGTTTAATAAGCTATCAATATAATTCCATTCAGTTTGGTCTAATTCCTCACCTATCGTATTCTTTTTGCAAGACAAAAAAATGAATACTAATCCAAATAAAACAAACAAAACCCAGTTAGGTATAAGTTTTTTTGTTTTCGAATATGCTATCATTTTTGTTTTCTCCATTGCATATAACTCAAAAGCCTGTATGCACCCACTCCCCACACCAAACGCCTTACCGACCATCTAGCGCAGACAGGTCAGTTGAACGTTTACCACCCCTGATGGAGGTTTTCGATAATGCCTATAGTGGAAAACACATTTAGCCCGTTTTACTTACCGACTAATTTAGGCTTTTTTCGGTAGTTCTGCACCCCTTTTATCTACCAAGCAGATCGAAAAACAAGGTAAAATTTCTGGATCGCCAGAGTCCCCGTTGATCGTCTGCCACTTCAAGCCCTGCTCATAACGATAGAGCAAATACTGACGTGCTTGCTCGGGGGTAAAATCTTCTCCATATTTCCTGCTTACCCGCCAGTCCAAAAACTGTCGAAATGCACCACCATACGCCGATACTGTCGAGGCACTAAAATTCTTCAAGACCAAATACGCACGCAACGCTTCCTGATAAGCTTCTTTCGTTTTCATCGCTTTTTTGTTTTGTGAATGATGAAACGAAACTAGCGAAGAACGGATGATTAACCAATTGAAAAACAAGGAATTAAGAGTGAAAGACGGGGTGATTTTGTTCAACGGTTAGTAGAAGAATAGTAGCCGATTGCGTGACACTTTCCTGTCAAATTACAAAAAAGTTGATGTGGGCTACAACCCTTTTAATTTACTACTGAACTGGCTATTATTTTTATACATTGTTATCATCAGTTTTCTTTTTTAATTCAATTCCTATTTACCGAATCGATAAAAATTTTGACTCATTCTTCTTGGCTATTCACCAACATATGATTATTTGGCATTATAGTTGTAAAAACAGCGAAACCAACTGCTAGCAGTGCAATGCTCATCATTACAGGTCGAAATTCATTGAATTCAAAATTAAATATCAACATTTTGGCGAAATGGTAAATGCTAATACCTATACTCAGATAAATAAAAAGAGGAGCGGATTTTGAAAACCCGACTTTTAGCTCTTGTCTTTCTTTACCAGATGTTCGCTTTATTTTTCGGTAGATAAAAACCAAGATAACAACCAAAAATGTATTAACGCAACTAAATATCACCATTTGCAAGAGTTGAGTATTAACACTTCCATCCCATTCTATAAATAATTTAATAAGATATGATAAAAATAAAATTAGGGCAATTCCAATTACTAATGGATGAACCACATTGGTTAATTTAACTGACCCCTGGTCATGCTGCTGCTGCTGGACTTCTGAATATTCGAGTAATTTCTTGTTAATTATTATGGGCGATACTTGCAGTAGAAAGTATATGCCGATAATAAGTAATGTCAACACAACAGACGAAAAAACTGGGTGAAACGATACTAAGGACAACACCAGAAAACCGATTACTACATTAACATTATTCAACAGTCTATACCTGTTAATTATAGAATTAGTTATTAATGAGTTCTTGCTGACTTTTGCAATTCTCAGTAAGAGAAACCTTGGAAGTAAAAATGAAAGTCCAAGTATTTGAGCGGTGAATACAAGACTGAAAATTAGCGTAATGCTCATAATGTTATTTTTTTCTTTTAATTGATGATACTTACTTATATACGAACAAAATACCCCTTTTGAGGTACTTTTACAAAAAAAATCATCGAAAGGGCTGCGGATTTTTGCAGGATTTTTTGGCTTACGTAAGTGTATTTTAGCCTTGTTTTAACATCACTGTGCCCCGAAGTTCTGAGAGGAGGCGTATATTCCCCCCTCCCCAAAAAACGCGAACCGAACAGGTGAGCGCGGCAAGCAGAGCGCGCCTGCCTGCCAAGCCGAGCTTGCCGGGTAGGCAGGCAGGGCCTAAGGATGGAAAGACGTGGCCGTAGCGTCGCAATGCGTTGCGACGAACCCTAAAGGAAACAGGATCATGATGATTGGTTCGTTGGTTGATGGTTGATGGTTGATGGTTTTAAAAATCTTACATCTTAAATCTTACATCCCCGATAGACAGTTCGAGAGGTACCCCAGAATCCCCCCACATCACGCC
>JBBKWA010000299.1:0-16135 GCA_037968695.1 Saprospiraceae bacterium | reverse complement strand
TTAGCATCTGATATTGGCTTGACAGCAAAGCGAGATGGAAAAGGGAAGACATGGATTTATGCTAGCTCAATTACAACTGCCGCACCTATGGCTGGCGTGAAAATCCAGGTGTATGATTTTCAGCAGCAATCGATGGGCATGGCCAATACAACAGGCGCAGGAAGTGTAGTATTGGAAACACCAAGAAAAGTATTTTTTGTTGTTGCAACTGTGGATGGACAAAAAGGATATCTGCGTTTGAGTGATGGCTTGTCACTATCGATGAGTGAGTTTAATACAGGGGGAACCGGATATCAGGAAGGACTTCGCGGCTATATTTATGGTGAGCGGGATGTTTGGCGTCCTGGTGATAGCGTTTTTCTAAATTTTATTTTGTGGGATCCACAAGAGAAAATAGATTCCCGACATCCGATTCGGCTTACGGTGACGAATCCGTTAGGGCAGAAGAAAGTAGAGATGACAAGCCCAATTTCTGTGGGTGGGATTTACAATCTGGCTTTTAAAACAGCATCAACAGATCCTACAGGAAACTGGATGGCAAAGATAGAAGTTGGGGACGCCGTTTTCTCCAAAGCACTTAAAATAGAAACAATTAAACCCAACCGGTTAAGTATAGACACCGAATTGCCTGAATCGATATCGGGTGCTCAGACAGGGCAGAAATTTAAGTTAGCCTCCAAATGGTTGTATGGTGCACCTGCTGCTAATTTAAAGGCTGTTGTTGAAGCGCAGTTTAGACCAAAAAAGTTTTCTCCTGAAGGCTTCCGGTCGTTTATATTTTCTGATCCCGCAAGAAAAACACCAAGCACAGTTACTACAATTTTTGATCAAGCGCTCGATGCAAATGGTGAGGCAAAAGTTACTATTCCAACCATAAAGGACTTTCTTCCTGAGGGACTTTTAACAATGTCAGTCAAGACACGTGTTTTTGAAGCAGGAGGAGATTTTAGTACGGATCGACATACGACAACTTATCATCCTTATAATTACTATGCCGGTGTTTCTATTCCAAAAAACAGATGGGGATATGAAGAAATGGTTTTAAACAAATCAAATGATATCCGACTTGCCAGTGTTTCTACAGAAGGGAAAGGGGCTAGTGGAAGAGCATTAAGTGTGGGTGTATACCGCGCGCAGTGGAGATGGTGGTGGGACAAATCAAACAATGATATTACGCAGTACAATAGTGCTTTGCATTTGGGGGCTATTTTTACGGATACGCTCATCACAGGAGGAGATGGGCTGGCGACTTATAAAGTCACGCCGCAATCCTATGGCGCATACCTGGTTCGGGTTTGCGATATGGCCTCGGGTCATTGTTCAGGACAGTTTTATTATGCCGGTTCATGGGGTGATCCATCAGAGGACAATGATGCTGCCAGCCGTCTTTCGTTTACTGCAGATAAAGAGCGCTATGAAGTAGGCGATGAAGTCAAATTAAATGTTCCTTCTGCCCCCGGCAGTCGGTTGTTGCTGACGATTGAAAAAAACAATGATGTACTCTCTACCAAATGGTACGATGCGAAGTCTGATTTTACAGAAATTAGTTTCAAGGCTACGGCGGACATGATGCCCAATGTGTATGCTTATGTGAGCCATATCCAACCGTTTTCTCATGAGGCCAATGATATGCCTTTGCGTATGTATGGTGTGCTTCCTATAATGGTTGCCGATCCGGGGACAATGTTACACCCTGAAGTGAAAATTGCTGAAGTCCTTGAACCTGATAAAGAGTTTACGGTAACCGTGAGTGAAAAGGATGCTAAAGCCATGGCCTATACAATAGCCATAGTAGATGAAGGGCTGTTGGGGCTGACCCGTTTTCAATCTCCTGATCCATGGGCTCATTTTCATCAGCAGGAAGCACTTGGTGTGCAGACCTGGGATATGTATGATCAGGTGTTAGGGGGCTATGGGGGAGTGATTGATCGTCTGTTGAGCCTTGGGGGAGATGGCGTGGCAGGACTAGTAGATGATCCGCAGGCGCAAAGATTCAAACCCGTTGTGATGCATCTTGGTCCATTTTATCTGGCGGCTGGAAGCAATAAAAAACATGTGTTTAAGATGCCAAATTACGTGGGTGCGGTCAGAACTATGGTCGTTGCATCTGATCGGAAGAGATGGGGTGCGGTAGAAAAAACCAGTACAGTCAAATCTGATTTAATGATTCAGGCCACCATGCCTCGATTAGTATCTCCCGGAGAAACGGTGACTGTTCCAGTACATGTTCATGCGATGAATGATCTAATACGACAGGCCGTTATTTCTTTGCGTACCAATGATATGGCCACAATTGAAGGAAGTGCAAGCCAAAAGATTTCGTTTGATGGACAAGGGGAAAAGATGGTTTTCTTCAAACTCAAAATTGCAGAGCGTCCGGGCGTTTTAAAAGTGGATGTCGCTGCTGAATCCGGAAGCAAGAAAGCAAGTCAGGACTTGGAATTAGATGTGCGCATTCCCAACCCTCCAATTACAAAGGTGGTGTCAGCAACAATTGGTGCTGGAAAAACATGGACCAGTACAATAGACTTGCCGGGAATGCAAGGCACCAATGATGCCAATATCGAGCTATCGATTATGCCGCCGATAAATCTGCAAAAGCGATTGAAGTATTTAATACGCTATCCTTATGGATGTCTTGAGCAAACTATATCATCAGTATTTCCACAGTTGTATTTGAGTAAATTAACAGATTTGAATGCGCAACAGGAAAGAGAGATACGGTCAAACATTCAACAAGGAATTGACAAGATCAGAAATTTCAATTTGCCCTCCGGAGGCTTTACATATTGGCCGGGCGAAAACTACAGGGATAGTTGGACAAACAGCTATGCAGGTCATTTTTTAATTGAAGCTGGAAATGCAGGTTTCTCTGTTGATCGTTCGATGATGGGTGCATGGCGCAGAGCACAAAACAAAGATGCGCAAACTTATCGACAGGGTACTTCGCCAAGAGGTGATCTGATTCAGGCTTACCGATTGTATACCCTTGCATTGGATGGACAACCCGAGTGGGGAATGATGAATAAACTGCGATCACAAAAAGATCTTGAACCTACAGCATCGTGGTTGTTGGCATCGACCTATGCATTGGGCAATCGCAAGGATGTAGCCGAAGAAATTGTAGCACAACTATCCACTAATATTAAGCCCTACCAGGAACTGAATTACACCTATGGTTCCGAGCTTCGGGACAAGGCGATCATTCTTGAAGCTTTTCTAGCGATGGACAAACTATCGGATGCCATCACGATATCCACTACGATTGCCGAATCATTGTCGAGTGAATATTGGTATAGTACGCAGAGTACTTCATTTGCACTTCTGGCGATGGGTAAGATGGCCGGGCACTTTTCAGGGAATGAAATAAGAGCAAAAATAACACAACAGGGAAGTACGCCTGTACAAATCTTGAGTCAGAAAGGATTGGTGAGCCGTGCGCTTGATGTCAGTTCATCGCAACTTGCGATAGTAAACACTTCATCAGATCCATTGAATATCAGATTGGTCACTACCGGAAAACCACTTAGAGGTGTGGCATCAGCAATCAGTGATAATCTTAAACTTACGGTTAAGTATATGAATAAATCGGGCGAAGAAATCAGCCCCAACGTGCTGGACCAGGGCCAAGATTTTATTGTGCAAATCAAAGTGACCAATCCGGGTACGTATACTTCTCAGCTTGATCAAATGGCACTATCCTATCTCTTTCCATCAGGGTGGGAATTGGCCAATCAGCGTATGGACAACTTTACCGGAAGATTTACGAACAGTCCGGTTCGCTATCAGGATATCAGAGATGACAGAGTGAATACTTTTTTCAATATGGGTCGAGGGGATTGGACCTATCATTTTGTAATGACGGCTACATATGCTGGAAAATATTGGTTGCCTGATATAATGTGCGATGCGATGTATTCGCATAAAGTGCAGGCACGTCTACCTGGTAAATGGGTTGAAGTCGTTCCTGTGACACCAAAGCCTTCAGTTAATGAGTAAGGTTTGATTCGAAAAAATTTAATCAAAATAAATTAATGTTTTAGAAAACAAATGTTATCAGGTCGTAGAAAATATCTTCTTCTTTTGGTGCTACCTATCATAGCCTGGTGGTTTTGTTTGCCTGACCCTTTGTTTGATGCTGCCTATAGTACGGTGCTGCTTGATCGGCATGAAAAACTATTGGGTGCGCGATTAGCGGCAGATGAGCAGTGGCGTTTTCCGGGTGACCGTCTTGTCGTTCCGGAGACATTTGAAAAAGCAATTATTGTTTTTGAAGACAAGCGTTTCTATAGTCATTTTGGTGTTGACCTTTTGGCGTTTGGGCGAGCAACAGTTGATAATATAAAATCGAGAGCTGTAGTCAGCGGTGGCAGTACGATTACGATGCAAACTATGCGTTTAGCCAGAGGGCAAAACAGTCGAAATATTTGGCAAAAGGGGATTGAGATGTTGTGGGCATGGCGATCTGAAATTCGTTACGATAAAAAAGAAATCCTTCGATTATATGCTGCACATGCACCATTTGGAGGGAATGTTGTTGGGCTTGCCGCAGCGAGCTGGCGGTATTATCATAAAACACCAGATCAGTTATCGTGGGGAGAAGCAGCTACACTTGCTGTTTTGCCAAATGCGCCTTCGCTGATCCATCCAGGTAGAAATCGTCAGGCGCTGTTGACCAAGCGTGACAAGCTTATTGATCGATTAGTGACTGAAGGATTTATAAATGACACTGAAGCTTCTTTGGCAAAAATGGAACCATTGCCACTGGCGCCGCAACCATTACCAAATGTGGCGCCTCATGTTCTTGGGCGTTATGCTTCTACAGGTAAAGTCTTAGAGAGTACAATCGATATTGATTTGCAAAATCGTCTAAGCGAATTAGTAGAACGACATGCCGGAATTATGAGTTTGAATGGCGTGAACAATGCTGCCTTGTTGGTCATGGAAACCGAAACTGGCGAAGTACGCGCCTACGTAGGCAATGTAAGCAATGATAAAAAGGAACATCAAAACGACGTTGATATCATTCAGTCAGAAAGGAGCTCAGGAAGTATTCTCAAACCATTTTTATACTGCGCATCCCTGCAGGATGGTTTGATCACACCAAGCGGAATCCTCGAAGACATCCCTACTAATATTCGTGGTTATCAACCATTAAATTTTAGCCAGGAATACATGGGAATGATTCCTGCTGATGAAGCTTTGGCGATGAGTCTGAATGTTCCTGCGGTGCGCTTATTGCAGGATTATGGAATTCTTCAATTTAAAGAGAAGTTGATCGAAGCAGGACTTACAACTTTGCATTACAGTCCCGATCATTATGGGTTGCCTCTTGTGTTGGGTGGAGCGGAAGTTACGCTGTGGGATATCTGTGGTGCTTATGCGAGTATGGGGCGGATTTTGCATCATACCTATACTTATGATCATCGTTATGATATCAATGATATTCATGCACCGATTCTTTTCACATCGGGTCAACATAAGTTGGCTAAAAAAGAAAATCAGGAAAAGCAATTGCAGGCAGATGCTCCTGTGTGGAATGCCGGATCGATTTGGCTGACGTTTGAAGCGATGCAGACATTGCGCCGTCCGGATCAGGAAGGAAATTGGGAGACCTATCAAAGTAGCCGACCTGTAGCGTGGAAGACGGGAACGAGTTTTGGTTATCGCGATGCCTGGGCAGTTGGTGTGACCCCAAAATATACGATTGGCGTATGGATTGGAAATGCTGATGGAGAGGGTCGGCCGGGCGTGATTGGATTGCAAGCTGCTGCTCCTGTTTTGTTTGATGTGGTGCGTATGCTTGATGACGATAGTCCGTGGTGGTCACCTCCTTATGACGCACTGACTCATAAACAAATATGCAGACAAAGTGGTTGGCCCGCTTCTGCTACTTGTACACTGATAGATACGGTGTACTGTGTGGAGGGAAACTTTGCAATGGACATTTGTAGTTTTCATAAAGCCGTTTTCACCGACGAACTAAGACAATTTAGATATGAAGCTGTATGTGCTAATGAAGCCACTTCATTGACGAATTATTTTGTTGTTCCTGCGTTGGCTGAAAGTTATTACAAACGGTACAACCCATCCTATGAAGTCATCCCACCACTGCATCCGGATTGTACTGATGGTTCCGGATCGCCGGATGATATTGCCATTATTTATCCTAGAAATGGTTCGAAGATCTATGTCCCTTTTGAGTGGGATAAGAAAAAATCAAGGGCGGTTTTTTCTGCCATCCATCGCTCGGACAATGCGCAGATCTACTGGCATATGGACAAGCAGTTTATTGGAAAGACAAAAGAGTTTCATCGTATAGAGCTAGATCCGTCCCCGGGTAAGCATCAGTTGGTCCTTCAGGATGAGTATGGTGCTATCGTGACGACGACATTTGAAGTGTTGGCGGAATAGGAGAGGAAAAGGGCGGAAGGGTGGAAAGGCGGAAAGGCGGAAAGGCAGAAAGGATATATTGTTTGTCGAGTCTCATTGTTTTTTCTTCCCCGACTTAAAGGACGGGGTAACTCATTGAGCCTACACCTTCTTCAGTTTTTTTTAGATTTTGGAAAGAACCCAATCAATTGCCCCGGCAAATCCATATCAATTGCCCAGGCTTTTAAGCCGGGGATAGAAATCAATCTCAAGGCAAGAAACCTCTACTTTTAGCACAGTCTTAGAACTAGGAAACAGAAAGCATTTGGTTATAAGTGATGGTTGATTTGGCTATATAGTGATTTGCTTTCCGCCCTTCCGCCCTTCCACCCTACTGCCAGTTTCACCTTGTTCCAATAAAAAAGGTGCCTTCCCTTTCAAAAAAGACACCTCACTTTCATACTAAATATAATATGGAATATTCTTAGTCGTATTTGCCCTTGATAAACCAGGCGTTATCGTTAAAGATAAAACTTACATTTCCTCTGACAAAATTATCTGTCAAATTAGGTCCTCCCGTACGCTTGCCGACATCAAATCCAATCTGTACCCATGTGATGGCCCGTTGCATAATGAATGGAAAGGAAGCGCCAAAGGTAAAGGCATTGGTAGCCACTTGCACTCCTTCGATGACCCGTGGATCTTTTAATGAATAAAAGCCAGCTCTATATTCAACACGCTTGAAATAAGATGTGATGGACTGTGCATCAGGAATCCAGGCACCACCCACGCCTATTCTCCATGAGTTCATCATCGTCGCCGGATTAGCTTCGTTTTCATACTTGCTCCATGGTGAGGCTTCATAATTTACGCCTACTCTAAAATCACCTGCGACGTGATACAAAAGGCCCACTCCCCAGTTCATTGGAATATTCCCTGCTCCGGGTGCATCTTCTGCAAAAAACGCGGTGTCTACATCGTTAGTGAGTGAATTTATGGAGAGGATGAAAATATCCGAATTTGTTGTAAAATTAGTTTTTCCTCCATAGTAAAAACCGGCAGATAAAAGTTTGGAAGGGTCGTCATCTTTATCTCTGGCGGCCTTGAGGTCCATTGGGTGCTCGTACATAAGCCCAACCTTGTATTGAAATCCCTTATAGGAAGAGTTGGAATCAAATATATCATCATAGACATTGTTTAAATCCAGAAAATAGGTTTGCTCTCCATAAGCCTGTTGCCCACGCAAATAACCCAGATTAATTCCTGCTGCGAAGTTTTTATACTTAAAGCCATTTCCCCAATTCAAATTATACAGACCACCGGAGCCTGAGAAATTCCTTTGCACCGTGCCAAGTGAATCCACATCTTCAGACACTCTGATATTGTATCCCGCCTGGGCAAAAGGACGCACACTGAAACTCATCCCCCATGCAAAATCCGACTCTTTTCGTTCCAGTGCCTGATTGAGTGGGTTAATAATCGGGATGTTCAGACTGACGTGGTTTGCGTTTCCATTCCATATCGATTCCGATCGACCATTTAGTTTGTATCCGGATCGTTTGGCCGTAATACCAAACTGAAGACTGGTATATTGAAGAAAGCCCAAAGAAGCCGGATTGTCCAAATTTGCTTCAAAAAAATCGTGATAAATAGCACTCAGACCCCCCATTGAATGCGAACTGGACATGTCATTAGGGACAAATTCACCCAAACCAAATTGTGCAAAGGGGGAGTTGTCACCCGCCTGACCGTGGGACAAACCAGTGGTGATCGTAATCAATAAGCTGATTAACAGAAACTTAGATATGATTCTTGACATTAAATTCTAATATTTGGAAAAGGCCTTGTGTGACCAGTTCGGGTGCGACAAATATCTGACTTTCTAAGCGATCAGCCAAGAAAGCTGCATTTCCTCCGGTCATAACGACAAAAACATCGCCCAACGCATCTTTTGCTCTTTTTAACATTCCCTCAATTTCCATGACCATTCCCAACAAAGCCCCATTTTGAAGCGCATGTTCCGTGGTATCACCAAATGGAAGTCTTGGCCAGCTTTTCTCCACTAAAGGCAGCTTAGCGGTATAATTATGCATTGCCTGAAGACGCATATCCATGCCGGGAGAGATATTTCCACCAAGGAAGATTCCTTTTTTAGTCAACAGATCCATCGTCATGCAGGTTCCGGCACTGACAATCAGACAATTTTTGCCAGGTAGTAAAGCACTGGCCCCACAGGCACCGGCGATCCTGTCCTGCCCTAGCGTATCAGGAGTGGAATAAACTATTTTGATAGGAAGCGGAGTCTGTGAAGAAAGCGCTATGTTTTTTCCTTTGCATTGCAAGGTCGGCAAATCCCAATTGCGAATTCCTGTCGTTGAAACAATGACATGCTCAGATGGATGTTGCTGCAGGAGATCATGTATCGGATCAGTTGAATTTCCTGAAAAGACAATTGAATCCAAAGCAAGGCCACTGCGGTCATAAACCGTAGCTTTTGTTCTGGAATTTCCTACGTCGATGCAGAGGTACATGCAAGTTTTTTTTTGATTATAACTTCTGTTGTCAGATGTTTTTTCTTTTTAAACTCGAGACACCAGACACCAGATATTTGATTCTAATATTAGGACCTATAAATCTCGTGTCTCGTGTCTCGCGTCTCGCGTCTCAGGTCTCGCGTCTCAGGTCTCAGGTCTCGCGTCTCGCGTCTCCCATCAATGCTTAAAATGTCTGAAGCCGGTGATCAGCATCGCCATCTTCGCTTTATTGCAATAATCAATACTGTCCTGATCCTTTACTGATCCACCCGGATGAATAACAGCGGTTATGCCTGCTTCGTGTGCAATCTGTACGCAATCCGGGAAAGGAAAGAAGGCTTCTGAGGCCATTACTGCTCCTTTCAAATCAAATCCAAATGCACGTGCCTTTGTGATCGCTTGATTAAGCGCATCAACACGGGATGTTTGACCACATCCCATGCCTAATAGCTGTCCGTTACGAACCAAAGCTATCCCATTTGACTTTAAGTGTTTTACGCTTTTATTTGCAAAAAACAGATCTGCCAATTCTCTTTCTATAGGCTTGCGATCTGTGGCTTCTTTGATCGTTAATAATTTTTCCGTTGTATCATCTATATCCTGTGTGATGTAACCATCAAGAATGCTTTTGACGATTCTAGTGTTTGTTGGATAGGTATGCAGTTGGAGAAGTATTCGGTTCTTTTTTGCCTGCAGTACGTTTAGTGCTTTCTCTGAAAAAGATGGCGCAATAAGTACCTCATAAAATAATTTGTCTATTTCTGCTGCTGTGCTTTCATCAATTTCCCGGTTGCAAATTAATACACCACCAAAAGCAGAAATAGGATCTCCGGCCAATGCATCCGTCCAGGCATTCATCACCGTATCACGCGTCGCCAGGCCACAGGCATTGGTATGTTTAAGAACAGCAAAAGTAGGTTTGTCTCCTTTAAATTCAGCCATTAAATTAACGGCCGCATCGATGTCTACTAGATTATTATAAGAAAGCTCCTTACCATGAAGTTTAAGAAAGTTTGCTTCCAACTTACCGAAATATACGGCTTCCTGATGTGGGTTTTCTCCGTAACGCAACGGCATACCTGAGTGCTCAGAAATTTTCAAACTCAAATCATCCCCTGAGCGATTGAAGTAATCATAAATCTGCTTATCGTAGTGGGATGAAACCCGGAAAGCCCGAATAGCAAAATGCTTCCTGTTAGCAAGCGCCGTATTGGCGCCATTTGTTTCTAGCGTGTATTTTAAATAATCATAGTCATCCTGTGAAGGGACAATCACTACGTCTTTATAATTTTTTGCTGCCGCCCGTATCAAGGAGATACCCCCAATATCAATTTTTTCAATAATCGTAGCTTCATCATCAGTCGATTTTACGGTATCTTCAAATGGATACAGGTCTACAATCACAAGATCGATGGGTGGAATTTCATATTTATCCAGTTGTTCCTGATGGCTTTTTTCTCTTCTTGCCAGAATACCGCCAAATACTTTAGGATGTAGTGTTTTTACACGCCCATCAAGAATCGAAGGATATCCGGTCAGATCCTCAACAGCAACAGCCTCTACGTTGAGCGATTTAATATAAGCCAGCGTCCCACCTGTGCTATAGATTGTTACATCATTCTTTGCCAATAATTTGACGATGGTGTCAAGACCTTCTTTATGGAAAACAGAAATGAGTGCGGTTTTTATCGGCTTTAGCTTGGCCATGGATTGATTGGTTTAATTTGGCGCAAAGGTAAGATTGTTGGCTAGAAAACCCCAGATATGAAGGAAAAGAGTATCCGGTGTCAATTCAAAATGGAAGGGTATAACAGCATAGCGCTGAAAAAAGGACAATGATTCTAAAATGACCATACTGCATCTTAAAGCCAATGAGGTAGGATTTATTCAGATTTTGGACTTATTAGGATTATGGTTGGGTCGTGCGAAGTTTTAAAATATTCCCCTCATTAAAACAATGCCTGCATCGCGCTTCGTAAATGTCTTTCTCTCCAAGAACCACTGTATCCTCATCATGTGAAAGCCGATACGTATGCGTCGCCAAAATTCCGCAATGATTGCAGATGGCATGTAATTTTGTCACATACTCTGCAACAGCCAGTAATTCAGGCATCGGTCCAAATGGCCTTCCGCGAAAATCCATATCAAGACCTGCTATAATCACGCGATGTCCCCGAAGGGCTAACTCTTCGCATACATCTTTCAACGTGTTATCAAAGAATTGTGCTTCATCGATGCCAACAACATGGACATCGGCAGCTACTTTCAGAATTTCGTCAGGGCTTTCTACAGCTCTCGAAGGAATAGACAACCCATCATGGCTGACGACTTCATCTGCGCTATACCGGGTATCCCTTTGAGGTTTGTATATCTCGACGGTTTGCTCGGCGATTTTCACGCGTTTCAACCGACGTATAAGTTCTTCAGTTTTTCCTGAAAACATGGAGCCACAGATAACTTCTATCCATCCTCTGCGTTGTGTAGTAAATGTTGGCTCAAGAAACATGCTTGCTGCAAAGATGCATTCTTCTGTTTATTCTTTAAAGGTCAACTGAGATTATTCTTGTATTCACACAATATTATTGCGATTTATATCATATATGAACACATAGGTAGTAAATTGCATTATATAACAATAACATATGGATCTTACTAAAGCACAGCACCTTCTCCTTAAAATTCAGACATTTCTAGAAATAGGGAATGGAAATCAACTTTCCAGATTGGAAAAAGATTTAATGAAGTCATACATTCTTCAATTATATGAAGCCGTTTCGGAAGAAGACTTAGCTTCGGGCAATGCATCATTTAATCAAATGAAAACGAAGGCAGTAGAGGAGTTGTATATACCAAAACCCGATGCTCCTCGACACATTACACCTGAGGTAACTAAGGTTCCTGTTCAAAATTCAGAGGAGCTAAAAGATGCCACTGCCAGCATTACAATTCAACCAGAGGAAGTAATGATTACTCCTCCTACCCAACCCGTAGCTCCCGAACCGATCATTGTGGAAGAGCGTATGACCGTCACAAAAGAAACCACGAAAGTAACTCCGGTAGTAAAATCCGCTGAACCGAAGGGCGATACTTCAGAAGCACTAGTCAAGCTCTTCGAGTTAAGTCATCCGAAGGAAATGGATAGCCGGTTTACGCATGTACGGATTGATGATATTGCTTCAGCATTGGGACTCAATGAAAGGATTTTCACGCTAAATGTTTTGTTTGGTGGAGATAGCGCGTTGTTTGAGAACACCTGTGCAGAGCTTAACAGGCTAAACTCATTTTCTGAAGCTGCGGCGATACTTCTTGGAGGGCCTGCTCAAAAATATAATTGGGCTGACCGCGAAAGTCTAAAAATGGCGGAACACTTTATCCGCACCGTCGCCCGCAAATATCCAAATCCTTAGTATGGAAAAAGGACTGGCTTACTTTCTAAAACGGATAAGTTTCCCTTTGGTTTTTGTAGGCCTGATGTGGATTGTTCACCTGATTCAGGTGCTAGGAGGAATTGACCTGAGGACATTGGGTGTCTTTCCTCAACATTTTGATGGGTTACCCGGTATTTTGACATCGCCTTTGATCCACGGTAGTTGGGGGCACTTGTTTTTCAACTCCCTTTCCTTTATTATGATTGGGTCAGTTCTGTTTTTGTTTTATCCCAGGATTGCCTTTAAGAGTGTCTTTTGGTTGTATTTGCTATCAGGTCTGGGCATTTGGATTTTTGGCCAACCCAATTCTTTTCATATCGGTGCCAGTGGGGTGATCTATGGCATGGTTTCTTTGGTGTTTTGGAATGGTATATTCAGAAGGAATATTAAGTCCATCATATTGGCTTTGATTATTCTCATGATGTATTCCGGTTTATTTGAAGGCATCATCCCGGGCAAAGAAGGTATATCCTGGGAAGGGCACCTCTCTGGTGCGGTAGCAGGAATTATTTTGGCCTGGTTCTTTCGCAAGCAAATTGAAGTCGATGAAATCAAACCACCTGTTCTGGAGGAAGAAGAGGAGAAGACATATTTCCTTCCTCGGGATACTTTTGATATGACGCTGGCCCAGCGAAGAGCATTGTGGGAGCAACAACAAAATCAGTTTCGGCAATAAGCCTTTAAAAAAGGGTGAAAGGTGAACGGTCAACGGTGAAGGGGAAAAAAGGCGGAAGGGTAAGCTCTGCGTGATTTTACCCCCTTAGCCCCCTGCCGCGTCCAAAAGCCGCAGTGCTTTGGAAAGGGGGTACCTAACACCACACTTTTTTTTATTAGTCATGATAATACTCACTCAAATTCCCGTTTAGCGGAATGAATCACTCCCGCTGAGCGGGATTATAGGATTACACGGATCATTACCCCATACGAGGTAATGACTTTTTGGCATTTGGAGAATGGGTTAACGATCAGAAAAAATAAAGTTATTGTAAAATTATTCATTCCCGCTTGTCGCGCTAAACTGTTCGACCGACCTAATCCCTTCCTTTTTTGTCCGTAAGAGAAAAAGGAAGAAAGAGCCTAGAGCAGAATAGTAATTCTCTAATAATATAAAGAAAACGAACCGACCTAAATGGGAGTTTTTAGCGCGACTAGACTTTTTGGATACTTTTTTGGCGATCCTGTACTATTGTCAAGTACATGACAGGTGAAAAAAGTAACAAATCTGTGCTATTGAAAAAGTAGTGTGCTAACGAAATCAACATTACCTTTTGGTAATGAGCTTAAGCTTTCAAAAAGCATCAGCCATCATGGCTGAAAAAATATCGCATCATTAAGAAGTATAATAACCATAGCGTACATACTAAATTTGTACGCTATAAAATTATCCCACTTGAATCGCTTCCAAAGCTCTTCGAACAGAGCCATGTATCTCCAACAGCGAAGCAGCTTCTTCAGCTGAACAAGCTGATTTTTCCATGATCATGCGGATACCGCGATCAAAAAGTTTGTTGTTTGTCAGGAGCATATCCACCATCTTATTGTCTTGTACGCGACCGAGGCGAATCATCACAGCCGTAGAAATCATATTGAGAATCAGCTTTTGGGCTGTTCCTGATTTCATGCGTGTACTGCCGGTGACAAATTCAGGTCCTACTTCGCAAACAATAGGGTGATCTGCAAGACCTATAATCGGGGCTTCTGCATTGCACGTAATACAACCGGTCAATACTTTGTTATCACGCGCCTCTGTCAAACCACCAAGAACATACGGCGTAGTACCTGAAGCAGCAATGCCGATTACAATGTCCCTATCGCCAATACTAAAGCTCTCGAGATCTTTCCACGCCTGCTGCGTGTCATCTTCTGCAAACTCCTGGGCTTTTCGAATGGCGGCATCGCCTCCTGCGATTATGCCAATCACCTTATTGTGATCAACGCCAAACGTGGGTGGACACTCGGATGCATCAAGGACGCCGAGGCGACCACTAGTACCTGAGCCAATATAAAAGAGGCGACCGTTATCCAACATGCGGATAGTGATCGCCTCTACTAATTTTTCGATGGAAGGGATGCACGCTTTGACCTGAATAGCAACCGTCTGATCTTCTTTATTGATAGAAGTAAGTATCTCCTGTACAGTCATCTTCTCGAGATGGCGGTAATGGGAGTCTTTTTCAGTGGTTCTGGTCATGCGTGGTGTTGCGGTCAAGCCTCAGGCCTAACAATAATCGTCAAAAGCGGCCTTCAGGTTATCGGCGATCATGCTTGCACTACGACCTTCAATATGGTGACGCTCAAGGAAATGCACTAATTTGCCTTCCTTAAATAAAGCGATAGCCGGTGATGAAGGAGGATAAGGGAGTAAAAACTCTCTTGCCTTGGCCACAGCATCAGTATCAACGCCTGCAAAAACAGTGTACAGTTTTACAGGCTTTTTATCATTTTGAAGGGCGATTTTAACGCCTGGACGGGCATTGGCTGCAGCACATCCACAAACCGAGTTAACCACCACAAGTGCAGTACCTGTTTGATTTTCAAGGGCTTCTACCACTTCATTGGCATTGTGTAGGGACTCAAAACCTGCACTAGTGAGGTCTTTAGTCATTGGTGCTACTATTTCAGCTGGATACATTCTTTTTTGTATTTAAAAGTTAAAAGCTTTCAATATCGAAGACTCAACAAAGGTAAGCAGGTTTTGGTTCTGGCGGGAATCAGTGTTCTTCCAGAATAGCATAAGAATAACAATCCAACCAACCACCTCTATGGGGTAGAAGCTTCCTGCTAGTGCCTTCAAGTCTTAAGCTAGCTTTTTCGATGACTTTACTGGAAGCTTTGTTTTCCACTGCGCAGCCAGCTTCAATGCGATGAAGGTTCAGATCATCAAACCCGAAATCAATGAGACGCTTAAATGCTTCTGTGGCATATCCCTTGCCCCAATGATTTACATGCAGTTTAAACCAAGCTTCTGCGTTTCTGTATTTCGGTTTTCCAAGCGTAAGCGCAATCAGTCCGAGAAAATTATTTGATATCTGGTCTTCAATAACGAGTACATATAATGTTCTGGGCTGCTCTGATTGGTTGTTAATCCAATTGTCCAAATAGCCTTTTGTGATGTTGATGTTTTCCGGTAGGCCAAGCGCATTATAGAAATCAGTCTCCGGCAAGGAAAGCAATTCGTGAATGGCATCGAGGTCAGATGAAGCAATTTCTCTGAGGGATAATCTTTCGGTCTTTAAATTCATTGGAATAGCGCTAAACCTATTTCTTTTTTGGTACAGTCTTAGGTTTTGGTTTGGACTTTACCACTGTTGGCTTTACTACCTTTTTGACAGCCACCTTTTTGACATCAGCTTTTGCCACAGTTTTAGCAATTGCTTTTTTAGATTTCTCCCATTTGTAAATAGCAATCGTCAAACCAGGCAAAGCAAATGACATAGATAGAGATTTGTGATCCCATGGCTTTTCTTCGATAGCTACTATTTCGCTAACCTCCCTGTCACGGCCCCAGTAAATTGATTTGTCCGAATGGTCAAGAAGCTTCCAGGTACCAGGTTCATCAACACCAATTCTGTAATCCGGTCGATCAACCGGTGTCATATTAAGAATAGCTAATATTTTGTCATCCGCATTTATTCCGATGCGTTCGTAGACCAAAACACTTTGTTGATAATCATCTACTCTCACCCATGCAAAACCCTCAGGCTTTGTACAAAGCTCATGTAATGATTTTTCCGAACGATATAAATTATTCATTGCTTTCGTCCACGCGAGTATGCCTGCATGCGATTCAAAATCCAAATT
>JBBKWA010000298.1:0-9601 GCA_037968695.1 Saprospiraceae bacterium | reverse complement strand
ATAAAACTTTGATGTACAGAAAAAAGATCACTATACTCCATCATGTGGCCAATCCCCTCGCAAAATTGATCTCCAATTTCTGAAGTGTCCGCACTTGCACATGCGTAGGTCAACCCCTGCATGAGATGCGAATAAAGCCTTAAGGAAGCCTCTTTTTGTTTGCTCTGCCGAACCCAACTGGTCACTACTATCCGATCACTTATGGGAACGATATGAAATAATGAATCAGGATAGTATCCGGGAGTAATAGAAAAATAGAATAGCGGTTTGTTAAGCCCTCGTTTGGTAGCTACGGCAGTATATGCTTTTCGTTGTTCTAGAGGATTAGCAGTTGAAGAATATCTGGAGTCATCAATACTCAGATAATCTAAAATTTCATCCCCGGGAACAAATTTGCTTAACCCAAAACCAATAATGGAAATAATCCCCAGCAAAAACAGGGCTTGAACAAAACGCTTTAACAAGGATTTGATCATTGGGAGACATTATTGTCCTGAAAGCTTTATTAGGTTTTCAAAATAGCCGGGTCGGCGCGAGGAAGCAGGAAACGCAATGCGCTTAGAAGAAACTATACGCTCTAAAGGCGTGTATAAAAATATCCCAGCCTGTTCATCATAGATGATTTTTTGAAATTTCTTTAACGCGGCATCCTGAATTGCAGGATCATCCGTGTTACGTAAAGCTTCAATTGCATCATCCAGCGCAACAGAACGAAATCCACTTCGATTGCCGCCGCCTGACTTGTCATTATCAGAATGCCAAATGGCGTAAGGATCATCTACATGCGGAAAGGCACGAATGCGAATCGGCATGAGGTCATAATTCCGCTGTCGTACATCCTGCTGTATTTGACTTGGGTCAACAATCACAAGTTCAATATCAAATCCAGCTTCTTTAGCATTTTCTTTAATAATATTGGCAATTGCCATTCCTTCTTCCTTGTTTGTAATTGTAATGTCAAGATGAAGTTCTTCAAGTTTCCCATTTATCACTTTATCCGGTGTGCCATTTTCATTAGTATCTTTCCAACCTGCTTCTTTGAGAAGTGCAAGTGATTTTTTAAGATCACGAATGACAGGTTTTAATTCGTCGTTATAGTAACTTTTATCAGGGTGAATAGGTCCAATAGCACGGTTAGCAAGGCCTTCCATTACATTTTTTAACATACCATCATAATCAATCGAATAAGCAAGAGCTTGTCGAACCCTGGCATCTGCAAGAATCGGGTTGCGGTGGTTGATCTCGATATAATTGACCTGCATTAGAGCAGGTGTACTGAAGTTGAGTTTGTCCTTCCATTCAGGATTATTTCGCAAACGATTGAAGGAAGAAGCATTGATGCCGGCCATGAGATCAATTTCCCCGGTTTTAATGGCTGCTTCGGAAGCAGCTTCATCCAAGATAATTCTGTAGGTAATGGAGGTAGGATAAGCTTGTAAAAGAAGTGGTGGATCAGCAATCTTATCTCCCCACCAATTTTGTTTGCGTTTTAAATGAATAAATTCTCCGGTCACCCATTGATCAAGTTCATATGCTCCGGAACCCGAAACCGTTTCCCTGAAATATTCCGGAGACTCATATAATGTTGCAAATCGTTTTAATAAACTATCCTGTTCATTAGACCAGGTTGTATTAGGATCCCTTAATTCGTCCAATGTAAATGAGGACATTAATTTTTCAGGATCATAAACGTGAGCAGGATAAAGATTAAAGTTTGTGATCGCTAAAATATCAAGACTATAAGCACTATCTATGTATACGGATACATGTTTGGGGTCGGCCGGATCGATGACGATCTCACTAATAAATGCCATAAAGTTTTCCCAGGCAGAAGCATTAACATGTGGATTGAATACGGATTTAAACGTGAACAGATAATCTTCTCCTGTAACAGGCGTGCCATCAGTCCATTCAGCTTCAGGACGAAACACAAGATTAAATACTTTACCATTAATGTGTTTGCCTTCCGTAACTTTTTGCCCTACTGGAATCGAGGAAATTAAAATCGGAGACAATTCCATTGATACCGGGTCATATTCTGCGATGGGCAAAAGGATGAGGCTTTCAATCTGCGTGGCATAAATGCTTTTTGAGAAAATAGGATGCAAACTCTCAGGCTCATTTGGCAATCGAATAGTGACACCGAGGGTAGCTTCGTCTGTAGTGCTTTTGCAGGAAAGCATGCCCAGCATAAAGGCCAGACAAAGCAAAAGGAATAGGTTAGTTTTCTTTTTGAACATCTACCAAAGATAAACATGGAAACAACTATTTAGGCAATCTGGCTATTTAGGGATGCCTAAAGCAATTTATTCCTCGCTATTTTAATAACTATGTAACAAAAGTCTTGTTAGAGAAGACATGCAAAAGCGACTACTTATAGCAGGCGGATCGGGGCTTATCGGAAGTGCAATAAAAGAGATGGCTATCAAAGAAGGTTGGGGAGTGACCATCCTCAGTAGGTCAGCAGGTAACAATCATATTCAATGGGATCCAGGAAAACAACATATTTCCCTAATAGCACCCATGACTTTTGATGCCATCATAAATTTATCAGGGGCATCCCTTGCGAATGGAAGATGGACTCCCAGACGTAAAAAGATAATACTGGATAGTCGCATACAAAGTTGTGCTACCATTGAGAAGTATTTAAGGAGTGATCAGCTTTCGGCACAAACATATATTGGCGCTTCTGCTATTGGTATCTATGGTGACCGGGGAAGTGAAACTGTTGACGAAAATTCTGAAATTGAGGAACATGGTGACTGGTTGGCGCAAATAACAAAGTCCTGGGAAGAAGGACACAACCGTATTAAGCAACTTGGTATACGCACAGTCCGATTGCGCATTGGGATGGTGCTAAGTCAGCAAGGTGGGGCGCTAAAAGAAATGATCCGTACAGCGCCTATGGGTTTTTTAGGATACTTTGGAAGTGGTCAACAGGTTTGGTCATGGATTCACATAGATGATGTAGCAGGAATCGTACTTCATGCCCTGTCCAATAAAGAGATGGAAGGTGTTTTTCTTGCCACCTCCCCGTTTGCAGTGACCAATAAATTGATTATAAGTGAATTAAGTAAAGTGTATGCACCATCACGATTCGTACTTCCCATACCAACTTTTATACTTGCTTTGATGCTAGGAGAAATGCACACAATGTTAATGCAGAGCTGTTCTTGCTATCCAAAAAGACTGGTAGCCTCAGGATATAAATTCAGGTATCCAAAAATTGAAAAGGCAGTAGCGGAGTTAGTAGGGGAATGAAATAAGCTTTAGTGTAAATTGCGGCTTACGGTTCGAATACTTCGATCTTTTTATTCTTTGTGATGAAATTGGTAAACTTGCCTTTAAACCTAGTAGCTTTTACGATGTGATTATCAATCCAGTGATAATTTCCACCCCTTGGTTTGCCCACTAACAGGCCGTGATATTTAAATCCATTCCTGTTGAGCCACTCCGTGGTTATTTTAAAATGTTCCTGCGTCCTCGAAGTAAAAAAGGTAATGATATGCCCTTCATCAAACCAGACATTGATAATATCCAAGGCATCAGGGTAAACCTTGGCAGTGACCATTCTTTCCGGTTCTTCATTAGGAATATCATCACAGATGGTGCCATCTATGTCAATTAGGTAATTCTTCACCTCTTTTGGCAATAAGGGACTTAGCGCCTCCCCATTGACATCATATAGAGGTTTTAGTGTTCCATTTTTCGTCATTTCTAAATAGAATAAAGCAAACAGTGCGCCAAAAATTGCTGTTTAATTGACTTTTTTAAGTTTTAACGGGACAAACGGCTACGAAATTAGGGGTTTTAACACTTTAAGGCATTAAAAATCAATATAATTGGTAGGATCTACCGGTTTGCCGGAAAGCCAGAGCTCAAAGTGGAGATGTGGCCCGGAAGTCATTTTCCCAGTATTTCCAATAATGGCTACCGCTTCTCCTGCCCGGACAAAAGCACCACTCCGTTTGAGTAGTGATGCATTGTGTTTGTAAAAGGAAACCATATCATTACTGTGCTGAATGCCAATGGTATAGCCAGTTTCGAGCGTCCAGTCAGCTGTAATTACATGGCCATCCCAAATCGCCTTAACAGGGGTATCATGAGGAGCAAGCACATCTACGCCGAAATGCCCGGATTCAGCATTAAATCCACTGCTGACCACGCCTGAAATAGGTGGCATTAAGTATCTGAAATCTGCAAGTTTAAGAAGAGAGGTAGAGGGATTACTTACGCTGACAGCATTTGGAGAACGCTTTGGTTCACCATTATCTTTTGGTTCAGGATCTCTTTCAGACGAGCCAAAGACAACTTTTTCCGAAAGAGGAGTGTACTTGATATTTGGTATATTGATGCTATCGGGAAGACGCGTCATCTTGTTAAAGTGCTCATAATAAAGCTGATAGCTCGTCATTTCGCTTTCGAGAGCCGCCATTTTTTTGCTCAATTTAATATAGTCTGGGTGTTGGGACGGCTGAGCATAACCAGGTACAAGACGCTTTAAAGGAGTAAAAAAAATGACCACGGCCATGATCCCCATGGTGATCATGACAAAGGAGGACAATAGGATATAAATGTTTAGCAGTGTTAGTTTATAGGAAGCTACTTCCTCCAATGTTTCGTCTTTTCGGAGGACCAACCTATAGATTGTATGCCAATTGCGTTTTCGGGTTTTAACCTGCTCAATCATGATGAGTGGATGGATACTGAATTTTTAAAATAAATTTGCATCAGAATCAGTTAAATATACTTCAACCATTAAGGAAATTCCATTTCGATTTGAAATCAAATAGCCTTTTATACCAGTTAAACGTGAAAAACACCTTTTTGATCATCTTGGCCATGTGGTTATTGAGTGGTTGTGTCACCCAAAAAAGCCGAAATGAGCAGTCAAAAGTAGGACAATACTATGAAAACCTGAATTCCAGGTTTAATGGTTGGTTTAATGCCAACGAGCTAGTAGATGAAAGTGTTGCAACCCTCGAAGACCAGTACAAGGACAACTATAACGAAATACTCCCTATTTATGAGTATACCGCTGTAGAAAATGCGGACGCTGTAAAAGCTGATCTGGATGAAGCGATCAAAAAGGTTTCCGTCGTTGTTACGCTCCATAAATACAGTGACTGGGTGGATGATTGTTATCTCTTGATTGGAAAGTCGCTCTACCTTAAAAAGGATTATGAAGCCGCTGAAAATGCCTTTGAGTTTTACATGGATGAATTTCTCCCAACAGGAAAGCGAACATCCACGAAGTTTAAAAAGAAAAAAAAGAAATCCAAAAGTGGTAAGTCTTCTTCAGAAGTAAAGGAGGCGAACAAACGAAAAAAGGAATTGCAGAAAGTTCGAAAGAAGGCTGAAAAAGAGCGAAAGAAATACAATAAAGAACTTCGGAAGCGAAAGAAAAAGGGGAAACCAACAGATGACCTCATACGTCCCGGGACAGCCAAAGCAGCGGATGGAACGACTACGATAAAGACTGCAGACATCAAGAAATATGAAGCAACCAAGAAGGAGTTAAAAGAAAAAGCAAAAGCCGATGGTGAACAGGCTAATTTTTTCCTCAGGGCTTCCGCTTACGACGAAGCCATCTTATGGTTGGCAAAAACATATATCGAGCGAGAAAACTGGACTTCCGCTGATTATCAATTCAGGCGATTAGAGGAAGACGATATTCTTCCCCCCAGAGTATATGAAGGATTGCCGGTGGCGCGAGCCTATTACCACATGAAGCGTGGAAACTATCCTCAGGTGATTCCTTTTTTAGAAGAGGCTATAGAAAGATCGAAGGATCGGACATTAAAAGCAAGATACAGCTACATCATAGCCCAGCTATATTACAAGGAGAATAATATAGATGATGCACGGAAATATTACGAGTTGGCACTTGGCTTTAGCAACAACTATGAGATGGCGCTGAATACACAACTGGCGATCATTCGATCCTCTGTGCTAAGCAAGACAATGTCCGCCGCAGTAGCAGATAGCGACCTGAAGAAAATGCTCAAGGATGAAAAAAACGTCGATTACCTGGGACGTATCTATTTCCTTATGGCGGAGATGGCAATAGCGGACAAAAATCACCCGCTGGCGATTTCACATCTGGAAGCAAGTGTGGCAAATGTTGGCAGTGATAAATATCAGGAAGTCGAGAGCCAGTATTTATTGGCTACGCTATATATGGAAAAACTCCAGTATGTGGAAGCTGAAAGTTCATTTAAAGCATGTCTGGCGGTGATGAAAAGCAAGGACCCCAGGTATAAAATGGTGAAAAAACTTTCAGAGAATCTGGTTGATATTGCTCAAAATCTAAGTACAATTGCACTTCAGGATAGTTTATTGCGTCTATCCTATCTGTCTGAGAAAGAACTAAAAGGAATTGCTGTGGGCATTAAGTTACAGCGACAAAAGGAGGCCGAAGAAGCAGCCGCAAGAGCAGCCACAAGTTCCTCAAACAGTAAATTCTCTCCCAAGGGCACTTCTGCCGGACCCGGACAAATTCCACCGAATACGAGGGGGGCCAGTAGTGGTCCAACAAAAGTGTTTTGGGCATTTGATCAGAAAAATCTCAAGAAAACAAAACGGGAATTTGACAGAGCCTGGGGCGATATTCCATTGACGGATTATTGGCGGGTCAGTGCAAAAGCCAATACTTATGCTTCAACCGCTGAAGCCGTAAAGGTGACGCCTGAGGATCAAATAGGGGTATATGGTAGTGAAATTGAAGACTTCTTTAAAGATGTACCTAAAAATGATTCTGCTAGAGCACTGGCGCATGATAAAATCAGGAAATCAATGCTTCTTCTTGGGCAGCTTTACAGAGATAGGATCGATGATTATGAAAGTTCTATTAATATCTTAGAAACGTTACTTGAGCAGTATCCGAATGCCCCTGAAGAGCTTGAAGCTTACTATCAGCTGTATCTCTCTGCTTTGTCTACAGGAGATCATGTAAGATCGGAGAAATACAAAGCCCTAATCATTGCTAAGTACCCAAATTCCAGATTTGCAAAAGTTCTTTCAGATCCTAATTTTGCGGCCACACAGCTTTCTGAACTTGACAAACTCAATAAGTATTATGACGAGACATTTCTCTTTTTTGAGAAAGAGAATTATGAAGAAGTATTGAATCGCATCCGAATGTTGGATGATCTCTTTGGTGCGAATAATGTTTTGATGGCTAAGTTCGATTTGCTAAAAGCGATGAGCCTTGGCGCTCAAGTCGGAAAAGAAGCTTATATCGACGGGTTGAAATACGTTATTTCGCGATACCCAAACAGTGATGAGCAAAAGAAAGCAAAAGACATGCTCTTGCTTTTAGGGAATACCGGCCAGGGAAGAGTCTTCGGAGAATCGGGCCTTGAATCAGCCACCTTTGTCATGGAGGATAATGCACTTCACTTTGCTTTAGTATATGTCAGTAACCAGGATGAAATCACGCTGTCAGCGACTAAAATTGCACTTGCGGAGTTTCATAAAAAATACTTTCAGTTAGATAATTTGAAAATGGCCAGCCTGGTCTTCGACCCAAGTAAGAATCATTCGCTGGTATTGGTGCGATCGTTTAACACAAAAGAGAAGGCCATGAATTATTATGAAACGGCGTTGAGAAATCCTAATGACTTCCTTCCGAAGAATGCAATATATGAGGTCTATCCAATTACTCAGAAAAACTACAGAGAAGTTATTAAAGCACGTTCGCTAAGTAACTACAAAGAATTTTTTGAATCGAATTATTAAAAAATAAAAATATTATTGAGGCACTTTTTCTGGGTGCTAACTTTAATTACGCCTCTTCAAATTCAATTAAGGCTGTTCCTTTTTCAATTGCTTGTCCAACCTTTACTTTTATTTCCTTAATGCGGGCCTGGTGGGGAGCGGCAATGACATTTTCCATTTTCATCGCTTCAAGTATAAGGAGTGGGTTTCCTTCTTCTACTTCTTCACCAACCTTTACTTTAAGGCTGGTCACTAATCCTGGCATTGGGGCGTTGAGCACACGTAATTTTTTGCTCTTGGTCACATTTAACCCCATACGCTCAATTAATAATTCGAGATCCGTTAATAAAGTGACAGACTTACTTTCACCATCTATTGTAAGTTTGAGTTTTTTACAGGCATCATCTGCTTCTAGAATGGTAATCGTATAGGTTTTCCCATCTTCAATCAAATGGTAAGTGGCATCGCCTACTTGAATACAATCCAGGTTTTCCCAGGCTTCTGCAGTAAGTTCAAATCGCTTGCCCTCTATATCAACAGCCAGTGAGGAATTTTTATTCATGATGCAGCAGTTTGTTTTCGTCGAGCAACCTTGTCAAGGAAGATCACTTCATAGATAGTCGTAGTGATATAAACCATTAAGAATGGCCAAATAAATGAATCATCCATTGGGTTATAACCATTTTTATACCCGATAATTAACGCAAGGCAAACTAGCATTTTTAGAAATACAGCGATCATAATGAGCTGTATGAAGAGTTTAGATTGCTTGTTGTTAACGATGATTCTTGCCCCAAGATACATCATGCAACAGAATACGACCATGGCGATCATGGTGGTCAGAATAAACCCTACATGCGCTTTTATAGCACTGTTCATGGTGATCATAAGCCAAGTGAGGATCACTTGGACCAAACACATAATACCTAATCCGGCAAAAAAAAATTTAGGCTTCATCTTTTCGACTTAGATCTTTTACAAGTTTATAGAAAAAGCCTGCTGTAAAGAGGAGTATGAAAAATATCGTTAAATAGGGATCAGGCATGTTTAGCTTTGCATCCAGATACTGTCCAAGCCAAGCTCCAATGCCTAACAAGACAAAGAGTTGGATGACCATGCCACTGTATTTAAGGTACTGATTTGAAGACGAAGGTTTCGTCATTAAGACATTGCAGCTTTAGATTTACCAAGCGCGCTCAGCTCTATGGTATCATCATTCATGCTGTTGGTCTGCTTCATGCTGCCTTTGGCGCCCATTTTACATTTTACGTTGAAAATGGAACCTGGCTGAACAACCAGTTTTTGAGTAGAAACTTCTCCTTCTACTTTTGCTGTTTCCTTTACATGAAGCACATCACCTACAAATAGCACACCTTCAAACCTTCCTTCTATGACAGCATTTTCGCAGGTTATTTCACCGCTGATAGAACCGGTTGGGCCTATAATGACTTTCCCTTTGCAGTGTAGACTTCCTTTTAAACTACCATCAATACGGATATCCTTGTCCGCCTGAATAGATCCTTCTATACTGGTTCCCTGTACAAGGCTATTAGTTGCTGAGGTAGAGACACCGTTGGCGCCGTTTGCTTTGTTTCTTTGGTCGTTATTTGAATTGCCGAACATCCCTAATTAAATTAAAATAGTTAAAAAATGCCATGTCATGGGGATTATAACCTGACGCTAGGGGTAGTGTGATAAAGTTAAGAAGAATACTTAAGAGTGAAAAACTAAAAGTGAAAAGTGATAAGGTTAAAGTTTTTACTGAAAAGGGTCAATAGCCAAAAGTTATATATTAACCCTATGTTGTTTTCAGCGGATCCTAATCTCACTACTGTCTTGTAAAATGCATCCAGTAATGCGTTGCAATGAAATAACGTATAGG
>JBBKWA010000297.1:0-3539 GCA_037968695.1 Saprospiraceae bacterium | reverse complement strand
TATGCTTTTGGGCATGGACTCGATATCGGTCATAACGGATGCTCCTGTAGTCGACAGTCCGGAAGCACTTTCGAACAGTGCATCGATAGGCAGACTGAATATTCCGCAGGACATATACGGTATAGCACCAACCAGTGTCATGGTGATCCACGCCAGGGCGACTATCAAAAAACCTTCCCGACGGCCGATTCTTTCATCTTCTTTGGCTACTGCTCTCCAGGTGATCAGTCCTACCAGTATCACCATGATCGACGTGCTCATGAATGCTGTAAACTCCTGTTCGTGATAATAAAATGATACTAAAGAACAAAGCGAAAAAATCCCTCCTAACATGACGAGAAGGATGCCTAAAACATGGATGACGGCGCGCCACTTGATCATTCCGAAAAGATCTTTTCAATTTTTCCAACAGCATGGGGTAAGATCAGGATGATCGCTTTGTCTCCCGGTCTGAATTTGTTCGTCGGTCCGGGTACATATCCTTCTCCATTTCGGACGATGCCTGCGACGCAAGCACCAGCCGGAAGATGAAGATCACCAATACACTTCGTGACCAATCGTTTCTTCTTTGGGACTTCGAATTCGATCACCTCGGCATCTACGCCATGCAAACTGGCGACAGCTTCTATCTTTCCTCGTCGTACAAACCGGAAGATGGTGTTTGCGGCAATCAACTTCTTATTGATGATCGTATCGACACCTATATTTTGGGAAATGTGGGTGTAATCTACATTGTCCACTAGCGCAATTGTTTTATATACCCCTTCTTCTTTGGCCATCAGACTGGAGACGATATTGGTCTCTGAATTGGAGGTAAGGGATATCAGCGCATCCATGCGATTCAATCCTTCTTCTTTCAACCCATCTATGTCACCTGGGTCACCGATCACGACGAGGGTGTTATTAAGTTCTGTCAAAAATACTTTGCCCCGATCTTCATCCGCCATGACGGCCGTAATATCATATTCGTCTTCGAGGAGCTTGCAGGTGATGAGTGCCAGGTCGGTATCACCGATGACCATGATCTTATGCATCTTCCTTCCCTGATGATCAGCCAGGACGGTGATTTTGTCGAGCGTCTCCCGATTGGCAGAAAGGTAGAAGTGATCATCAGCACGTAAGACAAGGTCATTGGCCGGAATGATCGTCTTTCTGGAGCGCAACAAGGCGATAATTTTACATTTGTCTTCGCCATACCGGTTTTGCAGGTCTGCTACCGACATGCCCACGAAGGGACTTTGCTCTCGTACGGTGAATCCCGAAATAGAAATCGATCCGTTCTCAAAATCGATCAGGTCAGTCAAACTGGCATTGGACAATAATCTGGAAATTTCCTGCGCAGCCAATTGCTGAGGAGAGATCAGCGTGTCGACACCAAGTTCCCGAAACTGTTCGGCAAACTGTTGCTCAAGCAGTTCTATGTTATTAATCCGGGCGATTGTCATTTTTGCACCGAATTTTTTGGCTAAAATTGAGATGAGGATATTGGCTTTTTCAGAGGTCGTGACGGCGATCATCAGATCGGCTGAACTCACACCTGCTCGCTTTAAAATGGTGGGCAGGCTGGCATCACCAACAATAGTGGCGACGTCGAGATGATGCTCTACTTTTCTGATGGCTCGTTCATCGGAATCGATGACCAGGATATTTTGATTTTCGATGGAAAGAAGCTCTGCCAAATGGAATCCTACAGCCCCGGCTCCTGCGATAATGATCTTCATAAAAGGATCAATTTATTTGCCCGATATTTTTCATTTTGCTCAGTATTGAGCTGTTTTGCTGGATATACCAACCAATCATTTTTGTTTCGAGCAATTCAATAGCGAATTAAGGATTGTTTAAACTGTTAGCCTTATCCATTAATTCGACCGCTAAAAGTAGATAAAATGCCTAACATTAAAGGAGATAAATAGGGGCTTGGGAAGTCGGCCATTGTTCCAGAATGGCCTCTTCAGGCATTGACAAGCGTGTATGTCATTTTAATAGTAACTATTCAGCGCCAATATGTTTTTGGTAGAATTTCCAGACTTCTTTGGCGACATCTCTTCCTAATTCCAGACCTGCTACATTATCTGCCTGGATATGATATCCGCCTAAAACTCTTGAGACCCCTGCCATTTCTGCTGTCTCCGAGAACGATGGGAATAGCAATAGGATAGTATCCCCTACATTTTCGGGTTCAGTCAATGCGCCTGCGACCATTTTCGCTTCTGATCCAAATGTATCACTCCCAGTCCAGATTTTTAAGGCTTCTCCGCATCCGCCACTGATCGTACTGTGTCCTGAAACATAGCTAGGGAAAGGAGGACACAAAAAGGTCTCTGGAGAATAAGGACGCCATTGACTTCCATCCATTTCAATGATGCCTTTTCCTTCTCCACCCCAGGCCTTGATCTTTTGGTCACTATAATATTTGTGGACCAAGGCATATGGCCTGGCATAATCATAAAACATTTTAGAATCCCATGAAGCAATAAAGCCATCCATTGCAACCACCTGATTATAAAAATACATTTTCACATCCTGGTCAAGTGTGTGGTGATCTCGCACTGAAACATCCTGAGCAAATTTCAGCCAGTGGCCGGCTTGTTGGACGGATTGAGGACCATCCCGCATAAACTCAACCAGGGCCTTTTGATAATCAGTTAAGTTTTCCTGCATTATGATCACATCTGTAACTTCTTTTTCCAATTGCTCGGAGCCAATCATTGGTGGTGGCCCGGGACGGAATTGGTCGCCAGATTGTAAAGCCACAGGTTTTACTTTATCCCAAAAAGGAGTTAAACATTCCGGGGCATATCGGCCGCCTTTACCATCCGAAAAGTATTTGGGTTGCCAACGATTAGGGTCTATATTTTTATCAACAGGATTTACTGGTGCATAACCTATATAGTTAAAATAAGCTTGACCATTAGAACCTGGTTCTTCGGCATACTGATTGGCCCCATCTCCTTTTCTGGCGTCAATCACTGCTCTCGCTGCAAGGTTGCCAATTCCTTCAGGTGTGGTTGGATCCATAGATTGATTTGTTGGATCAAATCCTAAGTGGGTCATGAAATCGGCAAACAAAGAGGTGTCAGAATAATAGTATTCGTTCATTGCGCGAAACGCTGCGTAACTGATGGCAATTTCTTTGTTAGTGAGGGAATGCTCTCCGACAGGTCTTCGGTCAATGCCTGTGAGATAGACCGGGCTGGCTTTGTCATCATATCTTGACCAGGCATCAAATACGGCAACGAAAATCAGCCCTAAGTAACGTGAAGTAATCGTTGGGCGCGGCTTAAATTTTTCAGTATCATTTGCCGTGGCGGTGAGCGCTATTTTCCCCCATTTGTAAGCGATATTGTCTGGGCCTGTTGGCTCAGATACTTCGCTTTCAGGGTGATGCACATGTTGACCGTTATTCTTGCAGCTAAATAATAACAAGGAGAAGGCAACTAAAGTAATTATCCTGGTCATCTGTATTTAATTATAGAGACAAATATTTTGGCTTAATCAAACTACTCAGTTCATCAACACAAGATAAAACACTCTAGCGA
>JBBKWA010000296.1:0-10776 GCA_037968695.1 Saprospiraceae bacterium | reverse complement strand
CTCTTTCACCTTTCGTCCCTGCAAACGCGAAGAAAGGCAACAGCAAAAACAACAGGCTATATTTCATGATTTTGGTTCTCATTTTTATTATATTTATTAACTCGGTTTATAATTTTTTCCAGTACTTCCAATTTCTGTTTATTGTGTTTAACCATTGCCGTCAGTATAACGTGTGCATCTGCATTTGGATCCGCGACTAATTGCTTTCTTAGTTCGTCGTATACGTCATCCAGCATTTTAAGATCAGCGCGTACTTGATCACTTACAGGTAAGGTTTTTATCTCATCCAACTTCTGGTTTACTCTGGCTTGATAAAAATTTTCAGTTTCCTGATACTCGGCCCATCCAGAACTCTGGGGAGTAGCATCAGCGCGATCACCCAAAATATAACCGACAGCGATCAATAAAAGTGCACTTGCTGCAACCGCTGACCACTTCCACATTTGATGCACCGGTCGGTCCTTTCTATCAATTCGTGCCCATACAGCATCGGGTGCCTTCAGGTCATCGAATGCAGCTTTATTGCTACTAATAAATTTTTCCAGTAAATCTCTATTTTCCATTTATCATTTTTTGAACCAAACGATCCTTCAATTTATACTTGTAATAAGGCCCTAAGCTTTGCTTTTGCTCTACTATACTGTGACTTTGATCCAGATTCCTGAATGCCAATGATGTCCGCTATTTCTTTGTGATCATAACCTTCAATAAGATATAAGGTCAGTACAGTTCGATACCCATCCGGAAGTTGCATAATTGCTTCCTTCACTTTATGTACTTCGTAATTTTCTTCTTTATTGTCTTGAAATTGATCCTCTACAATTTCATTTGACCGTTCGTTTAACTCTTCAAATTTCAATCTTCGCTTTTTGAGCTGATTCAAGCAGTGGTTGATCACGATTCGTTTTATCCAGGCGCCAAGACTGGACTCCTGGCGAAAAGTATCCAGTCGACGAAAAATATCGATAAAGGATTCCTGCAATGCATCCTCCGCTTCTACTGCCGATCCCATCATCCGAAAACAGACATTATACATAGCATCACAATACCGCTTATACAAGGTATGTTGCGCTTGTCTGTTGTCTCGGAGACAAAGCGCTATCAATGAAGACTCCTCCTCTGAATACATTAAGTTTGTCGCGTCTTTATGTTGAACTAATGACAAAAGAAATTTTTGAGGGTTGCACAGGCCCTATATCGTAGTGTAGATTAGGACTACATTTGCTCTACTATGAGCACAGCAACAAAGATACAAGCGGGGATCGGTCATGAGCATTACACCACCAAATTGTCCATGAGAGAGCATGTTTTGGTGGCTGATGAACCTAAATCGCACGGGGGAAAAGACCTCGGGCCCACCCCTACTGAATTGATTTTAAGCGGCCTAGCAGCTTGCACTACTTCTACCTTGCGTATGTATGCTGATCGAAAAGAATGGCCCGTAGATCGTATTGATGTGGTCGTTTCTATGCACGTTGTCAGGACAGAATCGGGGCAAACATCTCATTTTGAGAGCATTATAGAAATAGCAGGTGTTCTAACCCAACACCAGCGGGATCGGATGATCGCCATCGCAGGGAAATGTCCAATACATAAATTGTTAACCAATGCCATTGAGATTACCAACCATCTTAAGCGTTAATGGGGCCTAAAAAATGGAATACGTCAAAAACATTCCTTAATTATTGCTGTTGAATGTGATTGAGATCGTGATATTCCGAAGCGACCGTTATCTTTGCTGCCCTAAATCAATTTTTTTCAAATTTTACATACCATCGAATATGAAATTATCGCAACTAATACTTCTAGCTATTATCAGTGTTGGCGTTACTATGGTCGCTTGCAAGGATTCAGCTGAAGAATCAAAATCTGATACACCCGAAACTGTATCACCAAATGGCAATGCAACTACCGATCCGGGTATAATGGATCCTACAACGCCAGGTACGCTTACTTCACCTTCAGGCACGCTTACTTCACCGACTGGTGCAGCAACCACAGGAGGCACACCAGCTACCACAGGAGGCACACCAGCTACCGCTGCTGGTAGTCAGGCGCATTACACTTGCCAGACGCCAGGATGCACAGGAAGTGGTGCCGCTCAGGGAAATTGCCCGGTTTGCAGCAAACCCTTAGTTCATAATGCAGCTTATCATGCGCAAGCCAACCCAGGTGCCCCTAGCACAACACCTACAACACCGATAATGATTGATCCGGCAACCGGGAAGCCTACAACGGCAACTCCGGCTACACCTCCTTCAGCAAAGAACGCTGCAGGGGAATATCACTATGCTTGTCCAGCCGGTCATGCTGGAGGAGCTGCAGCAGGAAAATGCAGTACATGTGGCGCAGAACTAACACACAATTCTGCTTATCATAATAAGTAATTGAATTGTCAATAATTTAAAAAAGGCTGTATCTAAGGGTACAGCCTTTTTTTTAGCATTCACATTCATTGCCAATGTTTCTGCACGCTACTTGTTGCATTCAATCTTGGTATCCTTCAATATAAAATCCAAAAGGGCAGTATCAACAGATACTACCCTTTTATAATCCCCATAGTTTGTTCTCTGTCCTACAACTTATTGAACTTTATAGGATACCAATCATCATTCGTTTGAATCATTAGAATATACATCCCAGGCATTATGTGTTGAATATTCATCTTCTTTTCATCCATTGCCCGTTGATCAATACTAACCTCACTGCCGTCAATGGCCCTCAAGCGTATTGCTTGAATTTCTCCATCATATGCAATAGTGAGTTCATCATGTGCCGGATTAGGATAGACTAAAATTTCCTCTCTTACTTTACTTTCCTGTTCTCCTAGCAGAGGTTTAACCAGATCTGTCGCTTCCTTAATCTTTATTCCACTTTCAATCAATGGTTCGCCTACCATTTTGGTAATCGTTACGGCATCAATGTAGATTTTATCACTATTGTCACTTGCATCACATTGAATGCGGAGTTTACCTTGTGAAGTGGGTTGAAAATTTGGGATCGTCAAAGTGCCTACATAAAAGATATCGTTTTCAAAATCTTCTCCTTTGATCACCTGATCAATAGTGTTCCAAACATTAGAGGCATCTTTATATCGAATGATAAAGGCTTCTCCATCCTCTATACCAACCGATTTAAAGTAAAACTCCATTTGCAAACTTGTGGCATCGGATAGATCCAGCCATGGCGATGTCATTGATGACGCTTTTCCTGAATTGTCTCGCAATCGGATAGAATAATTTCCTTCCCAGGAATGGGCACTAAATGTTCTGGTAGCATCACCACCACCATCGCCCCAATTGTCCCAGCCGGTTTCAAAATAACTCGCCAACAAGGTAACATCTTCACCAGGAGGTGGAGGAGGGCATGCCGGGCATGGTCCGCCGCAGTCTACATTTTCCTCTCCTTGGTTCTGGATGCCATCAAAGCAAGTTGCACAATCCGGGCATGGTCCGCCACAGTCAATTCCTTCTTCTCCTTGATTCTGAATACCGTCCTCACAAGTTACACAAGCTGAACACGGACCTCCGCAATCGACTCCGTCCTCCCCTTGGTTTTGAATGCCATCAAAGCAAGTTGCGCAATCCGGGCATGGTCCACCACAGTCAACGCCTTCCTCTCCTTGATTCTGAATACCATCATTACAGCTAGGACCATTGCCGGTTATATTTATTGTGTAATCTTCAACTTCACCATAGGTAAAAGAACCACATACCGCAGGGTATCCGGCGTACTTCATCGACACGCGCATTTGGGTAGCTCCAACTGAAGCATTTGAAGGCACAGTAAAAGAAATATTCACCGTTGAACTTCCGGTGCCTTCTCCTACCTTTTCTCCAGTATCATCCCAGTCAAGGTCACCATTATAATCAATCCATACGCGCCAGTACTCCAAATAGGATGAACTTTGAAAACCCGGTGTTAGGTTAATCGTATGAGATGAGCCTGCCGTAAGATCGGTGTCCATAGACGTGAAATCAGCATAACCTCCATTGTTACCACTTGTATTATTAATCGTGCCTAGCGTCACTTTATTGATGTACTCATAATTTGTATTGTTACCATTGGAAGCGCAATACGAGGGTGGCGGTGGTGGTGGCGGTGGTCCACAAGATGTCAGACAATTGTTTGTAGCATTGACACGATTTCGCAAGACGTTTCCCGGTTGTGGGCCAAAGCCAAGGTTAAAATTGATCCCTACATTGGTCAGGTGGCAATAGCTCATAATCGTTCCTCCTTCCGGTGGATTTCCGGGTACCGGGCAATTCCCTTCAGTCCCTCCTGCACAACCATCTATTGCGGTATTGTCTCCATTCCAGGCACAGGCATGGGTATGTTTAGAACCTACCACATGCCCCATTTCATGGGAGATAACCATAACAGACCAGCTATAGGTGGGCACATTCGCATAAGTCGCATCGATACTGCTAAAACACTTTCTCCAATCAGGATTAGAGGAGCACATGTTGTCAAGCACCGCTATACCACCACTTGCTTTATAGGAAACAAGGTGTCCGATATTCCCATTAAATTCATCTGTATAATCTTGAAAGGCATTGAGCATAGCTCCCGACGAACTCCCATTGTATGGACTTGGTGTAGTCCATGCATATATTTCGTTGATCATCATATTGATGGACTCCGCATTGTAGAGTACAATGCTCTGGTTGAAGAGTCCGGTGATATAGTTTGTTGCAGGAGTTGCACCACCTTTTTGTGTTACGATATCGTCATCTATTTCAATATAAACGCGTACACAGTCATCAACATCACGTCCTAAAGCTTGTGGCTTCAATTCTTCTGTGGAATAGGGCATACCATTATCAAGTGTACCGCAATCAAATGTAAAAGTGCTTAAGAGATCACGATCATTATATAGGATATGCCTGTCCTCACGATCTAGCGCAAGACGACCTAATACTATATTGCCTGCATTGGTTGAAATAACACCCATGAGCTCATTGTTAAAAACAGACAGTGCGACAAGTGAATTTGGGTCACCCGATACGATGCCGCGATAATGCAGTCCATGTTCATAATTCAATGGAATTCCAGGCGCCTCGCTTACAGACAAAACAAAATCTTCAGAAAATATTTGGTGCTGAACTAAATCCAACGATACACTCTCCCGTTCATTAACCGGAAGCGTGAGATGAATGAAGTCATTCTTTCCGGATAATAATTCCTTGACCGCTGCCTCATTAAGTTTTAGCAAAGTTCCTTTTGCTAATCCTTCAATTTGAATTGACCGGTCATTAATATCCTCAGATACAAATTGCACCAGCGATACATTTGAAATAGCAGCACCCCCGGCAAGCAAATCAGTTATTTCATCGGACACAGCCTTTTGCCCTATGGCCAGTGTGGAAATTAAAAAGCATAATAATAGTATAGTTGTTCTCATCATCTTATAAGGTATGATTAGATTAAAAAATCGCAATCGGGACTAATCGCACTAAAATGCATCACGAGCGTGAAACACAAAAACTAGTCCAGCCTTAAGGTGAGAATCAAAAAAACGAACAAAGTTTTGATGACGCAATTAATCAAATGATCAATTGATATCAACTTTATTCATTCCTAAATATTGGGTTTTTTATTCAGAGCGCAAGGCAAGCTTACCAAATTTCGCAAAAATTCAGGGTATTTACGGATACGTTTTAAGGGAATTCTGCAATCAATTGTATTGATTGGGCAACTGCTGACGACTTATCTATACTTTGAACAAGAAAGCATTTATTCTTCCTGCTCTTTTAACGTCTTGTGTTTTTGCTGAACAACATTGACAATGGTTTTCTGGTTTTCTATATCTGCGCTAACCGTCTCCTGCTCTGCCAGATTTTCTTCAATGTCCTGCTGTGCTTTAACGATTTTATCTTTTCCATTCTCAATATCTTTGTGGAAACCATTATGCTCCCGTTCCAATTTATCAAGGTTGTTTTGAAGCTTAGCCAGTTTCTTTTTCTCCGCTTTCAATTGTTTCGGGTCATCTCTGATTATATCGACATAGTCTCTTTGTCTATCAATTTCGGCGCGTGCATTCTCCTGATGCGTTTCATTTATAGGAATCCCGATTTCAGCATCATTTATGCTTGCTTTTGCTACTTCAATAGTTTCAAGGAGTTTCTCATTCGTCCGTTGGAGTTTCTCCAAATTGCTTTCCAGTTTTTCTAATTGCTTTGATTGGTCTTCCAAATCAATGGCGACTAAATCAACTTTTACCTTGTGGGCGAATTTTAAAAGAAAGGACTCAGCAATGTGGTAATTGGAATCAGTATCTGCCAGATAATCTTCTCCTATATCAATCCAGACAATCATTCTAGTGCCATCCGATGTTTCTTCCGGAAGATTATAGACTTGAAGCAAACTGCCATCGCCTATGGCACTAATATGGATACTCTCCACTACGGTCTCTTTTGACCCCTTGACACTGCTTACCTTGCCATAAGGCTTCAAATAGTCTTTCCATTCTGATTGTGCAAATTTTGCATCTGCACCAGGTAAAGATACCGTCAGACAAGGTTGTGGGCCGGCCACCATTGTTCTGGTTTCCGATTTCACTTGTGCGATCCCCATAGTGATGGTGATGATCACAAAAAACAATGTTAAGATGAAATTTTTCATTTAAAAAACTTTTGATAACTATTCAACGCTTAAAATTAAGGATTAGTTTCTTTGCGCAATAGCTGATATTGCTTACAACTGATTACAAACCTAGTAATGCGGAAAAGGTTGTGCTTACAGGAAAGGGAAACCCTTGGAGTTTTAATGAAAAGTTAACGCTATAGCGAAAATCTATCCCTCTTTTTGATAGGATTTTCATACTCCACTACCCTATTAATAAACAATTGGTCTATGCCTGTTGACCTTCAACAATTCTTTAAAATAAAGAAGCCATTGCCGGATCACTCGGCAATGGCTTTTAAAAAAATTTCTTTTCCTGATTACTTGTCAATTGTATAATAGACAAAGTTTGGAGGACCTTCCACACCAGCATCAGTCATGATTTTCTTCAAATCTTCCGAAGCCATGCGGGCTTTTGCTTTTTCCATATCGGTTAATGCAAAAGCTATATAGATGAGATTTGAATCCTGTAAATCACGACCCATACCTCTTTCCACGAGACCAAAACCGGCACGGGCTGTTCTTCCTTCACTGCTATACGCTTTAAACCAAGTATCAAAATCTTTTACTTTATGGCTCACCATCACACGATCATTAGTGGTCGCTTCTGTCGTGTCATATCGAATGACCTCCATATAGGTAAATGTTGGGGGTCCCGTAACACCGGCAGAATCCATGGCAGTTTTGAGCTCAGGTAAAGCTGTAAAATCTTTTGCCTTCTGGAGGTCATCAATTCTACTCAATACGATGACTGAATTTGAATCACCCATAACGCGGCTCACTGAAATTTCTGTCAGCCCATATGCACTGCGCACAGAATCATGTGCCATGTAGGCAGCTTTCCAGTGATCATAATCTTTAACAGGATGCTGGATCATACCTGCTGTAAACGGGGTTAGGCCAGCCAAGGGGTCTGCTTCGACTTCCTGCTCAGTAACCTGATTGCATGAGGACAGCAAAAAAAGAATGCCTCCCATAAGTAATAAGTTGGTGAATTTCATTTGAAAATATTTTAAGTAATAAGATGAGTTGCTACTCAGGCCTTGTCAAGGGAAAAAACTTCAGTTTGGATGAGACATATATGGAAACAGCAATAGAATAAATAAAGCTATAATGCCTACCAGCGCGTGATAATCCTGAGTAGTTTGTGATACGGGAACAAAAGTATATGAAAAATATCACTATTTTTCATAAATCTTTGCATAATAAACACGTACAAGCCATTTGAGCCTATATTTTTTATTCCGGCCAGCGCTCTTCTTTGCGATAGACTACCCCCTTAAAGGTGGCTACAAGATCCTCTTCTCTTGTGATGCGAATATGATAAATACCCAGTTTATGGCCTAGGGAGGTCTCTTCGGCAGTGGCCCTAAGTACGTCTCCAACCATCACCGGCTTGAGGTGATTAATGGAAGTCTCAATAGACATCGCCTTTCTTCCATGGGCATTTGAGGCAAATGCCAGGGCGCTATCAGCCAGTGCAAATGTAATGGCACCATGTGCTATTCCAAACCCATTCACCATCTCAGGGCGCACAGTCATTTCCAGTTTAGAGCACCCTTCTCCCTCTTCCAATCTTTGAATGCCTAACCACTGCGAGAACAAATCGCCAGCATACATCTGTTCTACGATCTTATTCATTCGAAAAAGGTTTCATTCGCAGCAGCCATCCGCCTCAGGCGGACACTGCATCGATATCTTTCTTCTTTATACAAAGCATTTAAATCGTCTAGCTGACGAACGCAAGTTTCAATACCAATTTCATCTGCCCATAGTAGCAGTCCTTTTGGATAGTTTACACCCTTTGTCATGGCCAACTCAATATCCTCCTTTGAAGCAATACCATAGTGCAAGGCATCAGCGGCTTCATTGATCAGCATGACCAATATTCGGCTAAACAAAGCTTTGTGCTCATCCGTTAAGTCAATTTTTTCTGCTGCAGCCTGATGCGTATAATCATAATATCCTTTTCCGGATTTACGCCCATACCATCCGGCACGAACGAGATTTATTTGAAGTTGCGACGGGCGATATCGGGAATCGTAATGCATGGCTGTCCAAACAGATCTTGTTACTGCTTCATTGATATCATTTCCTATAAAATCCATCAGTTCAAATGGCCCCATACGAAACCCGCCGAACGTCTTCATAGCACTATCAATCACTTGTGGAGAAGCTAGTTGCTCCTCAGCAATCCGCAGTGCCTCACCATAAAAAGGTCTTGCAATTCTATTGACAATAAAGCCTGGGGTGTCTAAGGCCTGAACCGGCACTTTACCCCAGGACTTGATGACATTGATGACTTTCGTGGTGGTGACATCAGCAGTTTGTAATGCAGGAATAACCTCCACCAAACGCATCATCACCGGCGGATTGAAAAAATGTATCCCTATAAATCGTTCCGGATGCTTCAAGTTTTTGGCGAGTCCGGTTATGGATAGTGAGGAAGTGTTTGTTGCTATAATTGCCTTTTCATCAACTAATGGTTCAACGAGTGCAAAAAGTTTCTGCTTTTCATCTTCGTCTTCTATGATCGCTTCAATGACTATTTCACATTCGGAAATACTACTGAGGTCTTCCACAAAATAAATACGCCCAAATGCAGCTTTTGACTCCTGGAAAGAAATCTTTCCTTTTTCTGCAAACTTGTTAAGTGATCCAAGGATAGCATCTCTCGCTTTTACGTGTGCATTTGGAAATGCATCAAACAACATTACTTCATGCCCTGCCATAGCAGCGACCTGACCTATTCCACTTCCCATGGCACCAGCCCCGATGATTGCGATCTTACTCATTCTCCTGTAAAATTTGCTTTTCGTTTTTCTAAAAAGGCTTTTACTCCTTCAGCATAATCCGAAGTTTGCCCTGCTTCAATTTGCAATCTTTCTTCTACCATGAGCTGCTCCGTCAGGGAGTTGGTCAACGAAGCATTTAGGGCGTGTTTGGTCAACGCAAGTCCTCGTGTAGGCATAGCGGCTACTCGCTGACTAATTTTTACCACATATTCATCCCATGCTTCATCCGGTACAGCCTTATAGATCATACCCATATTTTCCGCCTCGCTGGCACTTACTTTTTCCCCTAACATCATCAATGCTGATGCTCTTTGAAAACCAATTAACCTCGGAAGGTGATAGGTCCCGCCACTATCCGGAATTAGGCCGATGTGACTAAACGCCTGCAGAAAATAGGACGATTCCTTTGCAATGACAATGTCACATGCAAGCGCTATGTTTGCTCCTGCACCAGCGGCAATTCCATTGACTGCAGCAATCACGGGCAAATCAAGATTACGTATTTTTTGAATAATTGGATTGTAATGGTCAGCTACAATTTTTTGCAATTCCGGACCCTTTGGATCCGTCACTTCATTCAAATCCTGCCCCGCACTAAAAGCTTTGCCTTCCCCTGTGATTACCAGACATCGAGTGCCATCAGTTTTACATTCATCCAACATAGCATGAAAGGCAAAAGCCATCTCCTGAATAAAACTATTGTATCGTTCAGGTCGGTTCAGTTTTATAGTGGTGATTGCTCCCTCCTTAGTGCGGATTAATGTCGAGGAATTTATGTTTGTGGTCATAGAATATTAATTTTTGAACTATAAAGAAACGCATTTTCAATGCATTGAATTTGTCAATAGAGAATAAAGTAAATTTTATTCTCTATTATCTACTATTACGCTGACTAATTGATGTCCTTTTTAAAATAAATATTGATTTAGTTGACACATTGTCTTTTCTATATCGACAGATTTGTTACTTTTTTCACGTGTCCTGCATTTGATAATAATGCAGGACATGTCCTGTATCTGATAATGATACAGGATCGCCACCCTGTAATATTTTGAATTACAGGACAAGAAAAAGTAACCATTCCGCTCGAGCGGAACTAGTGATTCAAAAAACTCGCATTTTCTTTACTAGCTTTCTTTAGGACATTCGGTTTGCTTTCTCGCTTAGTAGTTTTTCACTCGCACCCCTTTTTGACTAGAAGATCAAAAAGGGGTCGTTAGGATAGCTCCTACTCCCGCTCAGCGGGATTGAATCACGGAGTAATGATGATTTTACCAATTTCCAGTAGTTTAAGCCTTGATAATATGTCCCCCCTTTCCGAAAGCACTGAGGCTTATGGACGCGGTAGGAGATTTAG
>JBBKWA010000295.1:0-3480 GCA_037968695.1 Saprospiraceae bacterium | reverse complement strand
TACCTGACAGGGTCGTTCAATCATGGGTCGATGGCGAATGCTATGCCTATGGCCATAGGGGCGGGACTATCACATCCAGAGCGACAAGTGATAGCATTTTGCGGAGATGGCGGTATTTCTATGCTTTTGGGCGATTTGATGACTATTAGCCAATATCAAATTCCCGTTAAGATTATCATTTTTAATAATCGCTCTCTGGGCATGGTAAAGCTTGAGATGCGGGTGCAAGGTTACATGGATTGGCAAACCGATATGGTTAATCCTGATTTTGTAAAATTGGCAGAAGCCATGAATATCGCAGCATGGGAAGCCAAAGAGTCCAAAGATGTGGAATCAGCTCTCTCAAACGGATTCAAGCATGATGGTCCTGCGATTATTAACATTTTTACAGACCCCAATGCCTTAGCAATGCCACCTTCCATAAATTTTGATCAAGTAAAAGGTTTTGCACAATCCATGGCAAAACTGATGGTGAATGGAAAATTTGCAGAAATAGTAGATATGACCAAGAGTGATCTAAAATATTTACGGGAATTAATATAAAATTACCACGAGGATAAACAGAATATAGTCCTCCAAGGGGGCGGCGAATAATAACTTCCTCCCTTTAATTCTGATCTTTTGCCGCTGAACTTCGTTGCTCATCACTTGCGTAGCTTTGGCTATGCTCGCCTGCCTGCCATCCGCCAGGTAGGCAGGTTCTTCGCGCCTCGTTCAACACCAATAATGGCTAGCCTGAAATGGGGAACTTATTATTCGCCGCCCCCCAAGGCGAAATTTGTGAATTTTGACTTGGCAGACTATAGATTCTTTCTAAATAATTCAATGTGGGATATATGCAAATCACATTCAGAATTGTGTAATAGATCTAGCCCTTACAATTCGCAACTTCGTGTTCCTTTTATTACTGGCATTAGATCAAATAATAGGTAGGAGCCATTGATCAGCAGGAAAGTGTGGGCAGTGAGGATGAAGAAAACAGTTTGGGAGGAGACAACCACAACGATCTGGAAGAAGATAATGGTTGAAGCGAATATATAACAATTAAAAAAAAGCAATAATGAAAATTCAATTTAATACCGACAAGACAATTAATGGGGACGAAAGAAGTCAAGATTTTTTCACCTCTCAAATCGCAGAAGAGCTTGATCTATACGAATCTCATGTTACGAGAATAGAAGTTCATCTGTCAGACGAAAATGGTGAAAAAGAAGGAATGAATGATATCCGATGTTTATTGGAAGCCCGACTTGAAGGCAAACAGCCAATAGCTGTTTCAGATCAGGCAGACACTGTTGAACTAGCGGTAACAGGAGCGATTGATAAACTAAAGAATTCTTTAGAAACCATCCTCGGGCGTATCCAAAATCATTAAAACTAAAAATCATGAAAACCATTGGTTTTCATGATTTAGGATTTAGTAAAAAATGATACAAAAATTACCTTTAACCGTAAAACGCTCGATAGAATTATTGGGGCTGGTTTTGCTTGCTTTTGTCATTGTTCAATTGCAGGATATCATCATGCCATTACTGATGGCCCTCGTGACATCTATCGCGTTGTTACCTGTTTACAGATTTTTAGTTCGTAAGAAGATACCCAATAGTATTTCTATTTTCCTGACGATGTTTTTAATGATAGTTGTGCTTGCGCTAATGACCTTTTTAATCTTATCGCAATTAAGACCGTTAATTGATAATTTTACAGAAATCAAGGAAAATATCATAAATCACATCAATGTGATTAGTGTCTGGTTCAGTGAGAAGACCAATATTTCTTCCGCCCAGCAAACCGAAATAATTCAACAGCAAGCTAGTAATATCCTGGATTCTGCCGGTGAATATCTTAGCAATGCCATGGGTTCTATAAGCACATTGCTCCTGTTTTTGGGATTATTTCCGATTTATACTTTTCTAATTCTTTATAATAAAAGTACGCTAAGAAAATTTTTACTGATGTCCTTTCAAAAGGGTAAGAATTCACAAATTAGCAAAACATTAAAAAGTATAGAATCTATTATTCATAGCTATATAGTTGGGCTGTTGATACAGTTTACCTATATGACTATTTTGCTCGGAGGTACGCTATTCCTTTTTGGCATTGATCATGCGCTGTTGATAGGCGTTATTTTTGCCTTACTTAACCTTATCCCCTATGTTGGTGCATTCATAGGCAATATTATTGGTGTATTATTAACGCTAAGTTCTTCGACCAACCTAAGTTCCGTATTTATAGTTTTGATCATCATTTCTGCGGTACAGTTTTTAGATAACAATATTCTAATGCCATCTATTTTAGGGTCCAGAATTAGAATAAATGCACTCGTTAGTCTATTTGGCGTGTTTGTTGGTGGGGCTTTGGCTGGAATAGGAGGCATGTTTTTGTCCTTACCCTTAATGGCCGTTTTCAAAATAATATTCGATCATACCAAAGAGTTCAAAAATTGGGGCGTATTGCTTGGTGATGTTCAGCCTGCTACCAGCAGATTTTTGAAAAGTAAAAACCAACTGCCCACCCCCGAAAAGTGAGATATATACAACTCATTAAAGAAATTATGTAACACTTCCGCTTCCAGATTATCGAACTTTACACGTCATCTTTTATTAGAGGTTTTTTAAACTAAAAACGATACAATCATGGGTATGTACGAAGGTTATCACTATGGGGGAATGCACTTAATTTGGTGGGTATTGTGGATGATCCTCATCTTCTGGATTTTTGCAACACCCTACCATATTCCAGGTCAAAGATCGAAGAAGGATAGCCCTCTTGACATTCTAAAAAAGAGGTTCGCTATTGGTGAAATTAATGAAGAAGAATACCAGAAAAAGAAAAAGCTTATAGAGAGCTAGTGGGTCAATTCCTAAGTCCTTGATGCCCCAAGATTTGTCCTTTTGCCCGCTGATTTAATCCGAAAGCCTCGCCGTAGCTATGGCTATGCCTGTGTTTTCGTATAAGACCAACGGGCAAAATTACAGACAAAACCATTAGAGAAAGCTCAATAATAAAGTTTGTATATTCTAATTTAAAGAACATCAAGCAGCTTCTTGAAATTTTCAAAAAAAACAAAAACAACTATATGGACTACTTTAACTCGAAAAATATCAAAGGAACAACGGTAAAGGGTATTCGCTCTAAAGTTGAAGATGCGTTAAAAGCAGAAGGATTTGGTGTGCTGACCGAAATTGATATTCAGGCCACCATGAAGAAAAAACTGGATAAGGATTATTTACCTCATATTATTTTGGGTACCTGTAATCCTGTATTTGCAGACAAAGTACTTTCCGTAGACCAACATATCAGTTTGATGTTGCCGTGTAATGTAACCATTCGTGCGTTAGAAAATGAAGATATTGAAGTAGCGGTTATTAACCCTTTAGAAGCCATGAAGGCCATTGGGAACCCTACTATTGAAGCGTATGCTGCGGAAGTAAGCGAAAAATTAAATCGGGCTCTAGGAAATATTTAGAGCATGTTTGG
>JBBKWA010000294.1:0-8466 GCA_037968695.1 Saprospiraceae bacterium | reverse complement strand
GTTTAGTGTTTAGGGTGTATTGTTTAGTGTTTAAATGTTTTAGTGTTTAAATGTTTTAGTGTTTAAGTGTTTAAATGTTTAGGGTGTATTGTTTAAAGTTTAATGTTGGTTTTTTAAATATCACTCACCATTAACCACTCAACAAAATAGTCTCACGAAGAGACGCAGATGCGCAGAGCTGATTTTCTATCTAGATACTTTACCGCCTTTGATACATTCACTACCCAAAAAATTTCTCGCAAAGCCGCAATCCCGATAGTTGTCGGGAGCATAGTCATGGATAGTGATTTAATGTTGATTTTTTAAATTCCATTAACCATTAACCATTAACCATTAACCATTCTGCCTCTTCCTCTTTTCTGCCTCTTCTTCTTTTCCGCCCTTCTACGATACAAACTTCAAACCCACAATCGAAGCAATCAAAGTCGTCAGAAAAAACATGCGCCAAAAAGTAGCCGGTTCCTTAAAAAAAAAGATACCCACTAATACAATTCCTGCTGCGCCAAGTCCGGTCCAAACCGCATAAGCTGTGCCAATGGGGAGTGTCTCCGTGGCTTTATATAAGAGGTAAACACTCAAAATAAGGCATGCAGCGAATCCCATAAACCACCAGGTAGCTGCATTTCCTGTGGCCGTTTTGAGTTTGCCAAGGCATGTGGCAAAGCCTACTTCGAAGATACTCGCGATGATGAGGATGATCCAGTTCATAAAGATATATTGACAGGGTAGAGAACTAAGATAAGCTTCCCTTGTTGTATCAAATGAAATGTCAATGAAAAGTTGGCCAAAATACTTGCGTAACTTTACCGTTTAATTGAAAACAATAAGACCATGTCATTAGAAGCAACCATCAACGAAGACATCAAAACCGCGATGAAAGCAAAAGACGCTGTAACACTCCGGGGTGTCAGAGCGATAAAATCAGCTATTATGCTATTTAATACCTCCGGAACAGGAGAAAAGATGGATAAGGAGAATGAAATAGCCCTCTTGCAAAAGCTTGTTAAGCAACGACAGGATTCACTGGATATCTATATCAAACAAGGTCGTGAAGATCTTGCCGTCGTCGAGCGTGAAGAGATCGAAGTGATCATGCGTTATCTTCCAAAGCAGTTGACAGAAGGTGAGCTGAAGGTAGAAATACAGGCTATTATAACCCGACTAGGGGCTACCTCCATGAAGGATATGGGCCAAATCATGGGTGAGGCTTCCAAAGCCTTTGCAGGAAGTGCCGATGGAAAAACAATTTCGGCTATTGTCAAAAGTCTGCTTTCAGCATAATCAGAACTTAAGGTGTTTCAATAGTGATATCAACTACTATGCGTTATATATTTTTCACTGTGCTTATAATTGTTTGTGCCGCAACCAGCATGGCACAAAGCGTGTATGTCCCACCTAAAGTCGCTGACAAGCATGAAAGAGATTTAGACAATGCCATTTTACAATCCAAAGGAGGGCAAGCAGATGAAGCAGTAAAGCGTATCGAAGAGATCATTCAGAAATACCCGACCTGGATCAGGCCACGTCAGGCACTTAGTAAAATATATTACGAAACCGGTAAAAAGGAAGCCGCCATTGAGCAGCTGGAGTTATCGCTGGCGCTTGACACCACATCACAACTTAATGAACTGTACACGCTGGGTAGATTATATGAAGGCGCAAGTGATCCGGCCAAAGCATTCATGTGTTATACAGCAGTGATTAAAAAAAATGACCACGATAATGAGCTTGCACAACGAGCTGCAAAAAGCAAAGATGAATTGGAAAGCAAAAGGAATTTATGGGTAGTCGAAGAACCTATAGAATTTGTATCCTTTGACCCGGACATCAATACACTGAATCATGAATCTCTTGGTCGATGGACTCTCGACGGACAGCAAATGGTTTTTACCCGACTGGTCAATGGTCAGGAAGATATTTTCTTCGCCTCCTTTGATACGGTTGCCAGCCTATGGCAAATCACTGAATTCGCCTATAACTCTCCTCAAAACGAAGGCGCACATGCCTTGTCACCAGATGGCAACTATTTGATTTTTACTTCATGCAACAAATACGATAGTCAAGGCGGTTGTGATTTGTATCTTTCTTTCCGACAGGATGGAAATTGGACAAAGCCCACCAACATGGGTCCTGCATTTAATAATGAAGCGTGGGATGGTCAACCATGTTTTGGGTTGGATGGCTTGTCTTTATTTTTCTCCAGTGGCAGACCCGGTGGTTTTGGTGGAAGAGATATATGGTATGTCTATCAGCTAAGCGCTGGAAGATGGTCCCGACCAATAAATGCTGGTCCGGCAATCAATACACCTGATAATGAGGGAAGCCCATTTGTGCACTTTGATGGACAGACCATTTATTTTATGCGCGATGGAAAAGAGGGCCTGGGTGGATATGATCTATATATGGCCAGAAAGGATCTTGCCGGTCATTGGCAAACGGCTTTAAATTTAGGATCACCAATCAATACAGGTGTAGATGAAGGGGCATTAACACTACATCCTAATGGCCATAAAGCAATCATTACCCGAATGACGGAAAACGCAAAAAATGATTTGTTTGAATTCGAGCTACCAGAGAAATACAGGGCGTCCCAGCTACAAGCTCTTCGGGCAACTATTACTGATCAAATCACATCGTTACCAGTTTTTGCAAGACTTGAGCTTTTTGAAATAAATGATCAGGATACCGTTCGAATGTCACAGTGGGCGGACAAGGAAGGAAAAATTTCTGTTGCCACAGCGATGAACAAACGGTATGGTTTATTAGTCGAAGCAAAAGACTATTTAATGTACTCTGCAAGTTTAGCGCCTGACACTTCCGTGCTGCGTGATATTAAAATTCAGCTTACGCCGCTAGCTGAAGCAACCGATAAAGTTGTAGTACTTCAGAATATTTTCTTTGCAACAGGATCGGCCAAGTTACTTCCTGCTTCGGATGCAGAATTAAAGAAACTAATATGGACCCTGCGAAATAATATCGCTATGCGAATTGAAATCAGCGGCCATACGGATAATGTTGGCGACAAGGAAGCAAATCAAAAACTAAGCGAAGAAAGAGCGAGAGCTGTTTATGATTATCTCCTTTTCTTAGGCATTGAAGCAGAAAGGGTAACCTATGTAGGTCATGGTGAATCACAACCCATAGCAAGCAATGATACGGAAGCAGGGCGCCAGGCAAACCGGCGAACAGCTTTTAAGGTGATAGCCAATTAAGGATCAACGTTTCTATTCACTAATCCTTCTTCTTTTTCTTGGCGGCCTTTATGCTATCCAGTTTAGATTCATCCGGTGTTTTGTGATTCGGCGCCTCGTGTTTTTTGGTACTATCCTTATTGTATTTCGCATCCTTACTGTTTAGACTATCCAGTATGCTTGAAGAGGTTGCAGAAATAGAATCTCCAACCATTTTTACCGTATCAACAGCGGTTGCAATAGAGTCAGCAGATACAGCGTCCTTACTGACTTGGCTATCACTACAATTCGTTGGTTGACAACTGAGCATGGTCACCGAAAACAATGTGATACTAGTCAAGTATAATAACAGTTTCATTTTTCAATATTTGTTTAGAAGTAGAGATTGAAATCAAATACGCCCCCGAAGGCAAAGCGTCCTGGTTAAAAGTCAATTGATTGGCACCTGGTTTAGGGGTATCCTGAAATAACAATTTGATAAGCCTGCCATTCATATCATACAGACCGATGGTCGTGAGCTCAGGTTGTTCCGCGATAAAATCAATATGAATTAGGTCATAGGTTGGATTCGGATAAAGGGAGAAGTCTTTTGTGCTACTCAACGGTTCATTTCCTACCATTGTACCACCGGAAACTTCAGCTACACGAGTTTTATAAGTGTTAGGCGTATTCTGACTATTAATATTGGCACCATAACATCCGGAAAGCCAAATATTGCCTGTTGGACTGTTATGCCTTCTGGATATCCCGGTGTAGTCCCCCCAGCGTTCTGTTTCACTCCCTAAAAAATCTACGAAGGTCTCTCCTGCTTTAACCAGTTTAGACGGAGACCAGGTAAAATCCTGATCACAGTTGACGACACGCACCTCAGGATAAATTTCTGCAGAGCTGCGTAAAAAAGAAATCATGACCGAGGGATCGTTCATCGATGTTGAAAATGAAACTACTGCAGGATAGGCGTAATCAAAGCTTCCCTGAAACCCAAATGTGGAATTGGTATTTGTGGTGTTGCTTATTTTAAGACGATTGTAATTTAGGCCATTCCAACCCTCACCAATATCCGAATTGAACGTATAATGGATTACACCATTTAAATAGAATGCACTAAGTATCCGGCAGTCCCCATTATCCAATTGATTTGTGGTTCCTTGTTGAAATGCATTAGCCGCTGGACTGTACGCACTGGAGTTTACGGTGTAGCTTATAAGTTCCGGCGTGCCACCCATGTCATCTGTAAGATCCCAAAGGCGGATTTTGTTGTGACCGATAGATTCGTTACTCACGAGATACACCCCTGGTCCGTAATTTCCTTCATGTCCATGAGAGGCCACATGCAGCGAAAATGCTTTATAAGGTTCAGCACTTAATCCAGACCAGAATTGCCAGGGCAAAGACCCTCCAGCATAACCTGATGCTTTCGGAATTTGGTAGATGACACTTTGATTGAATGAGTTCCCTTTGAAAAGATTTCCGGTTACGTAAACTTCGTTATTGGAAACACCAAGCGATGGAAAATCAAACCAGCTTCCGTCTGATAAGGGATTTCCGGTGAGGCTGTAGACCCACCATCCATCTTCGGGATTGTTCGATTTTGAAAAAGACACTAACACTTTCGTCGTGTTTTCGTTAGAACCATGTAAGAGCACAAGAACAAAACGATCTGATCCACTATCGTAGATCACCTTGGGATCATAAATCGATGCCACCAGTGAATTGTCGTTAAAAAAATCAAACCATGCATCGAAGTATAAGAAGGTTCCCGAATCGGTATAATATTCAATGCCATCATTATTGACAGTGACAATGTATCCACCGTTTGATATCGCCATCGCGTTATCCGGCGGGACACCATCAACAGTCCAGTTAGCTTCAAAATTTGTTCCCAACATGGGCTCCACTGCACGAGAAGCATTTTCACTTCCTATGGATGGATTGTAGGTATCTAGTTTACGCTGGAGCTTGTTTTTTTTTAGCATCCTTAGCTCTTCAGAGCCATGTTCCCTGCTAAAGGTAGGGCGAACAGAGACAGCCCATTTATCTCCCTGATTGCTGTGATCAACAGAAGTAGTTAAGGTAGCGAGTTGAACTGAGGATTTCTTTGCAAATGACACATCCGTTGGTTGGATACTTTCTTGAGGCTTTATTTTTGCGATTTGTGCTGCTGAGAACTGCAGGTTCAATAACGCAAAAAAGAATATAAAATATTTAATACATTTCATGGATTTTGATTTCAGGTTGGACAAATGGTCATTATCAGATCAATGAATTGGAATTGATAAAATTAATAAATATTATTTATTGCATTAGGGCTTTGATGATGGTCGAGCCAATACCCACTTCCATATCTGGCCATCTTCCGGATCGTTTATAACTTCAATAAAGCCAAAACCGCAATTTTTTAAAATTCGGACTGAGGCATTTTCTTCCGGAAGTGTGTGGGCAACTATTTCCATAATGCTTTCTTCTGCAAAGGCGTGATTAATCAGCGCTCGGGCAATTTCTGTTGCATATCCGATACCTCGATAATCTACGGCCACTTCATATCCGATTTCCACTATTCCTTCTTTTGGCGATCCTTTATATTCACAATTTCCAACTAGTGTGTTTTCAGCAATGAGAATTGGTAGCCAACTCCACCAACGGGCATCGCCCCCATTCTTCTGAATGCGTTCCAGTGCATATTGAAATGGAGCGGGCCTAAATTCTGTCCATTGTTTGGGAACATTAATATCAAGGAAAATTTGAAGCGATTCATCACCGGCCAGTACCTTTTCCAGAATAGCAGAAGAGGCATTTACCAATACAATGCGATCAGTTTTTATTGTGCTTGTAATGTTTTGGGTGTTCATTAAGCGGGTAGGGTCATTAACGAGGCTTTTTATAAAATAATGTTACAGTTAATTCTAAGTCGAAATTCGGTAAATGATCTTAAATGAAAGTTCGATGCAAAAAACAAAAGAATTGCGAAATACGAAAAAGGACCTGGACTTTTGATCTTTATTTATCCCAATTAAATCTCCGGTTCGGGAGGTATAAAATTCTTTATTTTATATGTAAAGTCATTCTTTTTTATTAAATTTCTTGTCACTTTGAGGGATTTCGTCTTTCTGCGGACGTATTGATTGACGAATCAGGAAATTCGTATGGCTTACAGAGTCATTTCCACGTAATTGTATAGCTCCACTTCAGATGAGCGGGAACATAAGATTTCAGCGGCAGTTTAATTTTATCATCCTTACCCATTTCCTAAAATGAAACCATTCAGAACAATTGGGCTTGTTTGCATACTTGCACTTACCTTTTCCCAAATATCCTTTTCGCAATCGTCGCCTTCCGCTGAGCAACCAACAATTTATGTAAATCCGGATTGGGATAAAATCGCGGAAGATTTGCAAGAGGCACTTAAAGCCAGTGATGAAGAGTTAGAAAAGCTTCGAAAAAAATATGACCCTAATGTTACGCCTGAAGAAGATCCAGTTCCACAGGAGATATTGGATATGCTCAATTCATATGAGAACCTACTAAAGGTAACGAGGGAGATAGAAAAACTAGCAGATCAAAACGATCCACAAGCGGATGATTACTACACAGATGAAGAATGGGAACAAATAGAAAAAAACATCGAAGAGGCACAAGCTGAAAGTTGGCCTGAATTAGAAAGGATTCAAAAAAGAAATGACCCGAATTATAACCCTGACGATGAGGTTCCACAGGAAATTTTGGATATGTTAGATTCCTATCAAAAGCTTTTGGATGCGACAAAAGAAGTAGAAAAAATTCACAAGAATAGTGTTCGTGTCACTTCAAAAGGGACGGGGCAAACCACAGGACACATTGCAACGCTATCAGTTAATAACAAAACCAATAATCCAATCGATATTCTTCCTGAGCAGTTTTATATCCCTTCCGGCGGAAAGTATCAGTCCTATGTGGGTAGAATTCCTGAAGGGCATACAGTGCCACCGCGGACGACAATGGCTATACCGGTGGAGGGCTATTGCGCGGATGTTCATACGCCACCTGTTCCTTTAGGTGAAGTAATGCCGCCTCTTGATACCTGGATTATTATAGGCCAGCCCTCAGTTCCCGAACCGATGAACCCTCCAGGAGCAAGTGGTGCCCCTCAGGTACCAGAGCCGATGAATCCTCCCGGGCCAACCAAAGGTGCCCCTCAAGTACCCGAACCGATGAACCCACCAGGTGGAATTGCACCACCAAGGGAGGGTATCCCGGTTAAACTCTTACCAAGAGATCCAGTACCATCATTTACACCTGATATGATTCCGAAAATTCCTGTGACGCCATCGGAAGATATTGAGCGGCCGCTCATCATCACCTTTCCCGGAACAGATATACCGACAGGAGGTACTATTGATCCCAAAAGTAATCCACCAACATACGGTGCCATACTGGTCAAAACAATAATTGAATTGGAAGAAGCATATGATGTCATTCGGGAAACAGAAAATTTTCCAACACCCTATTTTTCTGACCCTAATCGCGAAAGAGAAGCTGTGATCCAACAGACCTTCTGGATATATACCGCAGCCTTAACCGGAGATGACTATGAAAAAGAAGATTTCGAAATTAAAGTTTATGATCAGTTTGAAACCAAGACTGGCAGACCTGTCGGGGCACTAGTTAAAGAGCAAAAAGAACAGATCGATGAAGGAATAGCAGACTTCTGGAATACCTTTCAGGCTACTGGAGTAGAAGCAAAAATTATTAGCGTGGATAGTCCTGATTTGATTGATCCCGATATGATCCTGGCGACTGTCAGTTCACCTAAATGCAAATGCAATAATATCGCTTACGATCTTGAAATCAAAAGAGCAGGTGTCGTTGTGCATTCTGACAGTCATACTTCCCGAAAGAGTCCAACCGTAAAAATTAAGGATTTTAAATATGGCGATGTGCTTAAAGTAAAGATCAGCAATATCAGCGCCAACTGTGCCTGCAATGATGCAGAATGTGAATTTTATCCCGCAGAGAGTACCAACTCCGATAGCCCTGGGTACACGGAGACGGATACTTCCCGACCGGGTAAAGTAGACATAGAAATGGATAGTGATCCCGCCGGTGAAATAGGATCCAAAGGCAATAACAATTGCCAGAGTAAAGACATGTCCTGGAATGATGATTCCTCAGAATACTCATTCACGATGGAAACAAAAGATGAAAAAACAAATAGCAAATCTGTTTTTCAACGCCTTCGGATAAAAAGCTATTGTCAATTAGACGATTGCATTAGAGCGTTATGTGCGAAAACGATTCA
>JBBKWA010000293.1:0-30701 GCA_037968695.1 Saprospiraceae bacterium | reverse complement strand
ACCCTGGTCACGAACATACTCCGCCATTTCCGTTAGTGAATTCATGCCATCACTATAGGTACTGTGGTTATGCAATATTCCTTTGAGCTTGTCTGAAGTAATCAGGTTTTCCCAGTACGTTGGTTCCGCATGCTCAATATGCTCTTTATCCATTAACTCGGTGGGTAAACCAGCGTAACCAGCCTCCAATAGCGCAGTTTTTAAATCCTTCCCATTATTGAGATGATTAGTCACCGATAGCTTTTCAAATAGCAATGGAGACATCGTCAACTCAGCCCATTTTGAAAGGTAATCAACTGCTTTGCATAAATGAATAGATATTTCTAAACGCCCTCCATAGCTAATACGCATCAGCGATTCTGATGTTTCAATAACTTGAACATCCTTAATTTTAGATAATTGATCGCTAGTTATTGGGGGAGTGATCAAACAATCCACCTTGCTTACAATTGGTGAAAAAGTAGCTACATCACCAACCCATTCCATTTGGTGGTTTTTAAGTTCAACATCAACTTTCTTTTTAAAAGTAATAAGGTCTTCTTCGATGTTACCGAATAGAAACATGTCTTGTGAATCCAGAAAATAAAGAATCTTTTTCCGCAAGTCCTCTTGTGTCTTCAAACCGAAACCTGAAAGCTTAATCAGCCGATTTTCTTCACAGGCGTATAACAGTTCTGCCGGTGATTCAACTTTCAAATCATCCCATATCACTCTGATTTTCTTAGGTCCTAGCCCACGTACCGAAAGCAATTGTTGAATGCCTTCAGGGGTTTTTTCCTTATAGGCTTCCAACACTTCTATCTTCCCTGATTCCACCAATTCCTGAATCTTGGATCGAACTGACTTCCCTATGCCTGGTAGTCGTTCGATATTTTCAGGCGTCATTTCTTCCAGCGGGTGCTCCCATTTTCTAATGATGAGGTATGCGGAGGAATAGGACTTCGTCTTAAACGCATTTTCGCCATGCAATTCCATAAGGCTTGCTAACAAACTAAACTGCCTTGCTATATCTTTGTTGTTCATTGAATCTGATTAATAGACGGCCTAAAATACATCTTAGCCAGACCTTCTCTAAGAATATCCATTTACTTTTATGAAATTTGTGAAAATATTTATCCGGATCATGTCGAGATGCCGATTAAATGAATAACGAAGTCTACGTTTTTTGATAACGCCTATAACAACCTAAACAGCACATGAAAATCACTTCTACAACTACATCAATCAAAACCTTTAGCATGCTGATTATCAGCTTGTTAATCATTACTTTATCGTCTTGCAAACAGGGGAAACCTGAAACCAAGACCGAAGTTTCTCTTGGAACAGGGGATATGGTAGGATTCGTATATGAAGCTATTCCGGGGAGTAATATCAAATATGCCCGGAAGGAATTCACTGTTGGCCTAACTGAAATCGAGGGTTTTGTTGAAGATGGCAACAAGGTTGGCCAATGGATTCAATACAGTCCGGAAGGAGACATACTCTTAATCAACAATTATATTGATGGGATGCTGGAGGGCACAGCCATGCGCATGTCTTTTCGGAATCAGGTGGATTTAAAAACATCCTACAGGAAAAATAAACTTCATGGCCCATGGACATCCTATAAGTATGGAAAAGTAGTCGAGGAAAGGTATTATGTAAAAGATAAGCTTGATGGAATAGTTAAAACTTACGATGACCGTACTTTCAAACTTAAACAGGAAGTTCAATATAGAAACGGGCTACAGCATGGCTATTTCCGGTATTATGATGAAGAAGGTAATGTCAGCCTTGAATACGAATACAAGGATGGCGAAAAGATCAGTGGGGGCATCATTGAGACGCAGTAATACACTTTACCCGTATAAATTCGAAAAATTCAGGAAATTTTTTTATCTTCAGGCTATTACATATTATAAAAATGTTTAATATTTGCAGAATAAGGATCAAAACATATGAATACTGCAACTATACTAGGTAGCCACCTAAACCCTCAACAATCCAAAATATTTATAGCTCAAGGAGCCGCTCGTAAGCGATGGATATGGAGCCAGCATAGAGATCATCTCGAGGTTCTTGCCGCTAAAGCTGGAACTGAGGCCATAAATGGCAAGCCTGTAGTTATCTGGTATGATGAAGAAACTGCTGTTTCTGATATACTTGCAACCTATCCATTCAACAAAATGCAGAATGCGATATACACGCTGCCTGCGCACCGGTCAAATAACCCGGAAACTGTATTAAATCCGCTCTCCCCTGCGGAGAGTATTCATCACATTGAGCTATATAAACTCACAGGTGATCTGAATAGAATAAGTAAGCCTTGGAATTCCCTGCATGATGAATTATGGCCTGGGACGAATCGGTATGAACTGATCCAAAATTATGCCGGGCTATTCAACCACAATAGCGTCAATCCCCTCTTTTACAAATTGAGTAGATCTATGTTTGAGATTTCTCCTGCTGAATACAGAAAGCTGAGAAATAAAATCGAGCACCATATCAAACTCAACAAACTACGGCAGGATGGATTTGACTACATGGATATGCTCGATGTTAGTTTGTTAGTCAACCACTCACTCGATTTTGTCAAGTGCGAAGTCATGCAATACATTTCGCTGATGTCTGATCAGGCGACAGAATTGTTAAAGCGCGCTGACTGGACGATGCTTCGATACTTTAATTTCGTCAAAACCTATTGGATCAGAGAGATCAACATCTACGTCAACAAAATTGATAAATTGATTTCACATGCACGCCAGTTGCACCTTTCCTACGGTGATGCTTTCTCCTTTGAATCCAGTATGAGCCAGCTTGCTGACAAACTAAGAGGACAACTTAGCCGAAAAGCTAAGATGATCAGTCAGGACCGCAAAGCGATCAAAACACAATACCAGGAATTACTGGCGGAAATAGAATCAGGACAACCTTGGGTCACTATCCCTGCAGATAAAAAAGACAACCCTACTCTGGTCGAAGCAATTGAATACCTCCAGTCTCTTAAGGCTGAATTATTTGCTACAAGGGATTCTATTGAAACACACATCCGAAGTCAACTAAAAAGACTCAATTCACATAATGCCCCAAAGGAGACAGGCCTGCAATCAGAACTCAAAGAATGGGAAGATGATTTGCTTAAGTGGTACAATAACGTAAACATAAGCGGTTACTTTAAAAATCGATTTGAATCTCAGGCTTTGAGTATTCATAGAAGTGCAGAAGCCCTTCAGGAAGTCAATGCTGCCCTTTCTTCAATTGTAGAAAGACAACACTTGTTAGAAGATTATTTTTTCTGGGCTGGTTTTCAAAACCAATTCCCCACAAATGCAAAGGCCATTGTGCAGGCATTACACCTGACGCCGGTAACAGATTGGTTGACATACTTCGATGAATGGTATATATCGCAACTGGTTACTGGCGATGCATTAGAAGTAGAATGGCCAGCGGAAATAAATGAGCACCTCCAATCGAAGATTGAACGCATCAGGGTCCATGCCATCGCAGAATTCCTTAACGAGACAAGTCAACAGCGAAATCATCTTTGTGAGGAACATTCACAAGTGATTCGCAAACTAACTACGCGCAAAGGATCCATTGAAACCAGTGAAGGAGACCGCTTCTTTAGCGATATGCGAATCGACGAACGATCTGATTGGTATCCTATACAACTCTTACCATTGAAGATGATGCCATTATCAGAAGCGGACGGCGTGGATTCAGCAAACTTCATTCTGCTTAAAGCGAAAGATCCATCTTTAAGTCCGCATTGGCTTCAAATACAGGAATTACCTTGTGATGTGTTTTCATCCGTTTCCCCATTAAATCAACGATACTTCAATGAGCCGCTCAATATGCCTTGCATGCAAACTGAGTTTAGCTTATCACAAAACAGGAACTCTGCGGCGTTAAAATATCTCACAAACATTTCAAAACAATTTGCTCCGTTCCTTTCCCAAACATGTATTTATGCTGCGCATCGCGTCAATGTAATATCATTTCTTGGTGTTGAACTGGATCGCCAGGTTCTGGATCAGCTTCCTATGCCTTATAAAATATCAGAGCGAAGTATAAAGCCAGATGAAAACTATTTTGTAGAATCATTACTCGAACCAAACAATCCATTTGTTTTACTGGTAAGAGATTTTTGGCCTACCGGTGCATGGCCGGACAATAGTTTATGGCATCTTCAGTTTCAAAGAGATCTTGAGAAAATTGGCATAATGACCATTCATAGTTGGTCTAAAGGCTGGTTGATGGAATCTGAAAGGGAAGTTCGCCGCGTTCGGGATGATATCCTTCAGCATGTCGGCACTGCCTTTACAGGACTCCATACTACGTAAGAAGAGAAATACGAGGATCGAGAGTTTATCTATCTTGCTACCGAGATAGTCCTCTTCCAATATTTGCAATTTACTAATTCGTGATTCCTCTATCCAATATCGATTTACTTTCATTTCAGGAAAGTTTAAGGTTTAGCAGCAATGCTAATGGTGCTTCACAAGTTTTTGACCTCATACGAAAAAAGTTTGTGCGCGCTACCCCGGAAGAAATTGTAAGGCAACTATGGCTCATGTACTTTCTTGAAGATCGCTCAATCAATCCAAAATTGATCGCTGTGGAAAGGTCCATCCAGATTCATGGAATGAAAAAAAGGTTTGATGTGGTGGTTTTTTCAAAGAATTCCGAACCCCTGTTACTGGTAGAACTCAAGGCCCCTCAGGTGGCCCTGCAACAATCAGCATTTGATCAAATCGTCCAATACAATATGGGGATGAAGGTGCCGTACACATTAATTAGTAATGGTGAAAAGCACTATTGTATCCAAATAGATCATCAGCAAAAAGCATTCACCTACTTGAATCACCTACCGGTTTAAAAGCTTCAATAGGGTGAAACAAATTCCGGCATCGTATCAGGATATAACAAATGATCCAACAACTCAATCGTCAGTGCCCGATCATTGCTTCCTGTAAAGCCCCACCCTTTTGACTTCATGTCATATACATGCAGCCAGCAAAGGCATTTTTCCAATGTTTCCATTTTGTATTTCCTTGCGGCTTGTTTATTTCTATTGATGAAAAAGGGAGAGCGATTACCAATCGCTTCCCCTATGACTTCATCCGTCGTTCCTCCTAGCGATTTGACGATATAGGCCCGAGAATAAAAACCATAGAGCAAGGCGATTAAAGGAATGATGCTGTATCCTTTTTGCTCGGCCATTCGGGCACCAATTCGAAGCGTCTTCACAGGATCACCTGATTCCAATGCCGATTGTAATTCAAAAACATTGTACTCCCGGCTAAGCCCAACAACATCAATAATGTCATTTCTGGAAATGGCTTTCCCATTTGAATGGCTCACTGCCAGTTTCGTCAACTCAGGCTTAAGAAGCGAAATTTCATTTCCAATAAGTTCTATCATTGCTCCACCTGCTTCAGCATCGATATTCATTTTTAAATCTTTCGCTGCCTTTAAGAGCCAGGGCAATACTTCCTTATCCTTTAAAGGCGAAGCAGCCAGAATAAATCCATTCTTTTTAACAGCATCAAACATTTTCAAACGCTTATCAACCGTCTTTCCTTTATAGCACAGAACCAAAATACTTGTTGGGGCAGGATGGCTCACATAAGCCTCGAGATCCTTAAACCCATCCATCTGCTGGGCCTCTTTGACTATGACGACTCGTCTTGGTGCCATCATTGGAAATAATTGCAATTGCTCGACGACGTATCGGGCATCGCAATCCATTCCATACAAGACTTGTTGATCAAATACGCGCTCTGCTTCTTGTAATAAGTGGTTTTCGAGAAATTGCGCGGCTTCATCAATCAGGTATGATTCCGCCCCGTGAAGAAGATATATAGGGTATGTCGAACCCTCTTTGATTGATTTCTTTAAAATATCTATAGTCATTACAGCATATTACGATTATGCAAAAATAGCGTCTTGAATTGATTTTACTATTTTCATTACAGATGCATGGCATCCCATGATTATTTCCTTATAACACCCATCATTTTATCGTAGCCCATGGAGATCCAATGATTGATATCCGGTGATATATTGAATTTCCAAATCGCCCCACCAAATAAGACCGAGAAGACTGCTCCCTTGTAAAATAAGTTAATAAGATTCATTTCGGATTCCGGAAGGAAATGAGTGACCAACCAAGCCGCAATGCAAAAAGCAAAGACTAAAATAAGGGGCATGGAAAAAGGAAAAAAACCAAACTTGACTTTGATGAAAATCAGCTTCGCCACATTAAATAAAAACATAGACAAACACGTGGCTAAGGCTGCCCCGACCAGGCCAAACATAGGGATAAAAAGAAGATTCGCTACTATATTTATAACCGCAAGAAACAATGTCAGGTAGAGCGTAAAGCGATAATGTTTCGAATACGAAATAATCTCGCCATTCACACCGGTCATCATATCCCAAACTTGTGATAATCCCAGAAAAAAGACAACGTATGTACCTTGCACCATAATGTCCTCATTAGGCATCAGGCGAAATACGAACGGCAATACTGACCAAATCAGGAAAAATATGCCTGCACCAATTATGGTCATATTCAACGAAGACTTTCGGTAGATCTCTTTTACTTCCTCTAGTTTGTTCTCCTCGATTTTCTGCGCAAGTAAGGGGCCGGCTATATTTGCAAGCGATCGCATTGGCTTAATGATGATTTCCGATAATGCCCAGGAAATCGAGTATATCCCTGTTGCCTGAAATTGCAACATACTGGAAACCATCAATCCATCAATCCGAAAAGCCACCTGACTACCGACACCGGAAAGCACACCATACCATGCATACCAAGAATATTCCTTGCGTCCTGCTTTGTCCTTTAACAACTTTGGTTTGGTTAATTTAAATTCACCCAAATGCCATAAATAATACATCATCCCCAATGCGGCAAAACCAAAAGACGCGACAATACAAGCCACCACCCCTTCGGCAGATAACCACCCCGCCAGATACATCAGTACAATAATTGGTAGCGTGATCTTAATGGTGAGTTGTTCCAGGGCAGCAGGAACAGCGATTAGTCTGAAATTGGAAATATACCTTGACAGTAAATTTATCAGCGCCAACAAAAACGTCAATGGGATAATGTAATAGACTAGCTTAGAGAACCGAACATTCTCATCCTTGAAAATGAAGTCCTGAATCCCATCGCTGATTAAAGGGAATGAAATCAGGAAAATAGCAAACCCAACCCCTGAAACAATTAGAAGCCAGGAAAGGAGACCACCATGCCCTGTTGCTTTGTCCTCAAACTTTGGAAAATAGCGCACAGCAGAAACACTGCTGCCCATCATCACAACGATGCCAATGAGTACAGATGCATCAAACAAAGCACGGAACAACCCAATAATTTCGAGTGCATCAGGATAAATAAATATGGTGCTGATGATACCAATAGCTACACCGATATAACTAATGACAGAAGATTTAAAGCCTTGGCGTTGTATTATTCCCATGAATTGCTTTTCAGCTAGGCTAATCTGTTATTTAAAAAAATCAATAATTTGCGCACAAACATAGTCCTGCTTGCTTTCCCCTAATTCAGGATAGATCGGCAAAGAAACAACTTCTCTGCTGGCGAGTTCTGATATTGGGCAACTTGTATTTATTCCAAGCTGATCGGTAGTAACTTTGAGCTGTGAAAGCGCAATGGGGTAATGAATTCCTGTTTCAATACCGCTATTCTTAAGATGTTTCCTGAAATCATCCCGAAGACCATCCTTTACACGCACAACAAAAAGATGATGGGCACTTTGGCTATCCTCAAAAACCTTAGGAAGGGTGAGACCATCAACCGCATTCAACAGCATATGATATCTGATGGCGAGCGCTGCACGTTTATTGTTCCACGCTGTAAGGTGACGAAGTTTTGCTAAAAGTATTGCCGCCTGAATCGTGTCCATTCTACTATTGCGTCCGACGGTCTCATGATCATACTTGGAAATACGCCCATGGTTAGCCATCTTCAATGCTTTGATCGAAAGTGCTTCATTCAAAGTAGTAATGGCCCCGGCATCTCCGAATGCACCCAGATTCTTGCCAGGGAAAAAACTAAACGTACTTATATCTCCAAAACCACCTGCTTTCTTGCCCTTATAGGTTGCGCCGTGTGCCTGCGCTGCATCTTCTATTAGCCTGATGTTATAGTCCGAAGTAAGCTTTTGCAATGCATCCATATCGGCCATCTGTCCGAAAAGATGGACGGGAATAATAGCTTTTGTCTTTGATGTTACGAGCCGCTTTGCTTTTTCCACATCAATAGTATATCGCAAAGGATCAACATCACAAAGGACGGGTGTGGCACCGACATTAACGACTGCTTCAAGTGTTGCCACAAAGGTAAACGCAGGAATAATGACCTCATCTCCCTTCCCAATCCCCAAAACACTCAGGGCTATTTCTAAAGCATCTGTACCGTTCGCGCAAGGAATGCTATGGGGCACATCGCAATAATCTGCAAAGGCTGTTGCAAACGCTTGTATCCTGAGGCCCCCAACAAATCGTCCTTTTTCAATAGTTGATGAAATCGCTTCATCAATTTCCTCTTTTATCGCCTTATAATTCTCAACCAGATCTACTAATGGAATTGGGATATTCCTGACGCCGGAAGAATCGTCTGATTGACTTGGATTTTTATGCGTCGGGTGGGAAGCCATAGTTTGGTTTCAGAGTTTAGTATTTATGAAGAATCAGACTACCAGGATGGGCATTGAGAAAATCAGCTATCTTTTGCATGAGCGGATTTTCAGTATTATGGTTTAAAACAACATCCTTAAAGAATATAGATTCTAATTCTTTAATCCATTTTGTCTCAATTCCTTGCCGCTCAGCAGCTATCTTATTGAATCCAAGAATTCGTGCAGGATTACCGGCAATCTTAGCATAAGGCAACACGTCCCGAGTCACCGGCGTTTGCATACCAATCATCGATGAAGACCCTATAGTACATCGCTGATGAATAGCCGCACCCATTCCTATAGTGGCATATTCTTCAATTAACACACTGCCGGCAAGCATCACGCCAGCATTGAGCACTGATCCTTTTCCAATGATCACATCATGTGCAACATAGGTCCTATTCATTAAATACACATGGTCTTCCAGTCTGGTTTCCAATGTACGTGCCGGAGAACTGATACACACATACTCGCGTATGGTCACGTGGTTTCCGATCACGACTTTGCCTTCTGGAATAAACCGATCCCCTTTCGTGCCCATTTCACCAATCGGGCCAATAGAAGCATACCCGTATATGTGGTTGTCATTACCGATATGAACGTGATTGATGATGGTCGCTCCAGCCTCAAAAGTGTTGTGATCACCAATAAGAATATTACCCTTCATCACCACATGAGGACCGATGGTATTCCCTTCGCCCATTTTTATATCTCCTTCCAGAATTGCGGAAGGATGGATTGTATTTCTTGTTCTAAATAGATCCATGTGGATGTGCTATCTGATAAATATTTTCAATAATCTCCACTGTCTTGAGGCCATCATAGGCGTTCGTCATGATCTCGCCTTTGCCATTAAGACACTGCACTACATTGTCTATCACTTTGTCATGGTTGGACATGGACCCTTGATAGTCACCATAATGATTAGGCTTTCCGCCCAAGGGCATCTTTTCAATGGCAAAACCATTGGTCGCCTGGTAATCGATCGTATTAAGGTATTGCCCACCAATTTTTATTGTCGCATGCTCTGCGAAAATCGTAATGCTGCCTTCCATGTTTTGTTGAAATGCGGAGGTAGTATAATGCAATACACCCGGTGCATGGGATTCCTTCAGCTCAAAAGAAACTACACCGGTATCCTCAAACTCAATGAGTCCTTCATGACTTACATTCGCCATCTGTGCATGCAAGATTTTCATATCCCCAAGAAGATAATAAAGCACATCAATAAAGTGACTGAACTGAGTAAACAATGTACCGCCATCTGCGTCCTTTTTCCCTTTCCAATCAGACGCTTTGTAATACGCTTCATTTCTATTCCAGTAGCAATTGATGGCTACGGAATAAATCTTGCCAAGTTTGCCCTGATCGATTAATTTCTTGACGGCCTGTACAGGAGGGTTAAATCTATTCTGCTTTACAACAAAGAGTGACTTGCCTGTCTTTAGCGATTCATGGATCATGTTTTCACAATCGGCTTTACTAATCGCCATCGGCTTTTCGACAAGCACATGCTTTCCTGCCCTCATCACGTCGATTGCTATCTGCGCATGAGAACTGTTTGGTGTGCAAACGGAAACAATACTAATTTCCGAATCATTTAACATCTCTTCTTGAGATGAGTAGATTTCTATGTTAGGATAGGTTTGATGAGCCACTGCATTTCGCTCAGATTTTATATCATATACTCCATAAAGGCTTGCCTCCCGGTGGGCCACAATATGCTCCGCGTGGCGTTCACCAATTTTTCCAAAACCTATAAGACCAAATGAAATCATCTATTGCTTTTACTTACACGTAGCATAAAACGGACAGTCCACGTCAAGTCAACGTGCCCTGAACTCTATTAAACGTTGTATTATGGCTTTTTCTTCTTTCTGAGTAGCTTTTTGCCTCCCAATCCACCGGTTGATTCTTTCTTATGGCTTAATTCTGCGATAGCAATTGGCGTAGTCGGTTCAGCTTTTATCAACCATTTATATAAACCAAACCCAATAATGGCAATGATGAGCAAAGAGAATATCAGCGATATTATTTCGCCAATCCGATAGGACGTTGGTTCAAATCTAAATACTATCTCGTGCTCGCCTTCGGGAATATTCATTGCCCTCAGTGCATAGTCGGCTCGTAGATGAGGCGCTTTCACTCCATCAATATAGGCTTGCCATCCTTTGTTCGGCCCATAATATATTTCAGAGAAAACGGCCAATTGATCACTTGTTGAAGAACTGGCATACGTCAACTCATCAGGAGCATAGGATGTCAAAGTAATGGTCCCAATCTTGATTGGATCAAAGCCTTTTACCTGTTCCTCAAAGTCTTTGTGTACAAATGCTGTCAGTCGTAAGTCTACAGAATCAATTGCCTCCAATTCTTCCCGATTCGTATCCACCATTTTGATCGTTTCGATAAACCATGCATTGCCTAATGCCCGGTCATTTAACTGGGCGGTGGCTCCCCCTTGGCCATCACTCACTATAAAATACTTTGTATTGAGCATCCCAAGAACATTCATATTTCCTTTTAGAATATAGCGATCTATCAAATCCTGGATACGCTGCAATTTTGCAGGACTGTACCCTCCTATCGTGCGATGGTGATAGGACGCCATAGAGGTTGTAAATGGATTGGTCGTAATATCGTGAACTCTATAATGAATATCCGGATCAGCTAATATTTGTTTGTCTACAGGCCGAGGTTCGAAAATTGCCTCAACATTTCTTGGTTCAACAAATTCATCGGAAGAGATGTACCTTCTTCCTACGGCCCACAGATCAGCTATTATGATTAGGCCTAGACCCGAAAGGAGAAGCCACTGCTTGATTTTGCGCTGGTGATAAACCCATATCACGCCAGAGCACAACGCCACCCATATAAATGATCGCCATGCATCTGCAGAAAGCGCAGCTTTTCGATCAGCTAACAAGGCATTTACATCCCATCCTGCTTCAGCCAAACGGGTATCAGATGGAGCGCCAAAACTCATTAAGGCTGAGCCAAATAAAGCTATAATCAAACTGAGTCCACCAACGATACCAAACGCTATCCATATTGGACGCTGGAATGATTTTTCATGGCCGCGCATAAAGCCTCCCAGACCAAGCGCTGCCCCTAAGGGAATCAATAAAGCCGTAACGCTTAAAATTGAACTGGGTGCGCGAAACTTACTATATAAAGGCAGATAGTCAAACAAGAATTTGTTGAGTATTGAAAAATGCTTACCCATTGACATGAGAATCGTTAGAATGACTATCCCAACCAACCAATATCGAATAGAACGTCTAATGTAGAACAAGCTAAAAATGAACAAGAACAGAACTGACGCTCCAACGTATGCTGGTCCAGCTGTAAACGGAAGCGATCCATAATAAAGTGGTACCGGGATATCCTGAGTAAGTCCTTTCTTTCTTAAGTCTTTGATGACTGCCGCGTTGGAAGATAATTTTTCTGAACCGCTTCCTCCTGCTGCCCTGGGGATCACCATACCCAAAACATCCTCTATGCCATTACTCCATTGCATGGCATACGACCAATCAAGGCCATCTACCCCAGAGGAGGAAGGGTCTGAATTGGTCAAAGGTTTTTCAAGAATTGGTTTACCCCGCATAGTCTCAGAACTATATTCTATCGTTGTCCATAACTTGGAGGCTGAGGCACCGATAGAAAGTAATAGGCCTATGAGGAGCACTGCTGATCCACGAGCAAATGCGGGTAACTCTTTTTTAGAAATGGCAAATCCAAGCGCAATAAGGACATAAAGCATGAGGAAAAGCCCCAGATAATAGGTCATCTGGATGTGGTTGTTATAAAGACTTAGCGCCATGCCCAAAGTAAAGAGCACGCCTCCGGCCGTATATTTCTTTTGATATGCCAGGATCGTTCCCCCAAATAGATAAGCACTATAGACGATCGTCATAAACTTACTCATGTGCCCGGTCTCGTAAAGGCTTATCTGATTTGTCGTAAAACCAAAAGCCACAGCGCCCAGCATAGCCGCCCAGTGACCCGCCCCTAAACAGAGTAGAACAATATATATCCCAAGCATTGCAGCGAAAAAGTAGCCGATAGGTCGGGATATAAAGGCCTGATGAAGCTTATCAACAGCCTTCACCATGTTATTCTTTTGAGGTGAACTCATTTGATAAGTGGGCATTCCACCAAACATTGAATTGGTCCACAGCATCACCCTGCCGGTCTTTTCCTGCCATTCGGCGGCCTCATGGTTCATTCCTCTAACAGACAGAATATCAGACTGTTGTATAACCTTGCCTTGCAGCTGCGGCAGGAAATACATCAAGCTCAACAATAGAAACACGCCAACAGCCATAAGCGGTTGGATCATCTTGCCTCCGTATATCTTTTTCATCGATTTGTTTTAGATGGAGCTAAGATAGTTCAAATCACTTTTGTAAGGAAGAAGATGGGCAGAAGGGCTCCCGATGTATCGGGAGGCAGAAAGGTGGAAGGTTGTTGTTCCATTTAAGTTTGCTCTCACACCGTCCTCCCAATCTTTTGGGAAGGCAGGATCTACGCTACGCTCCGATTTTCTTTCCCGCTGAGCATCCGCTTCAGCTCCCGTCCCGATCCCGTCCCGATTGATCGGGATCGGGTCGAAAATCGGGAGGCAGGGATCTCCGCTTCGCTCCGATTTTCTCTTTTATGCCCTTACATTTACCTAATCCAATCAACCCCTGCATTTTTCATAATTTAGAGGTTTCAACTCAACAAATCTATTCCTCTGTGAAATATCTCCATATCAAATCTTACTTCTCTTTGATTTTTGTTTTGCTCGCTTTAAACTCCGGCATTGCTCAAACTGAATTTGAACTGATTGGCCATCGTGGTTGCCGTGGCCTTATGCCTGAAAATACCTTTAGTGCTTTTATGAGAGCCGTTGAACTTGGTGTAACGACAATTGATATGGACGTAGTGATTTCCGGAGATGGACAAATTGTGATCTCTAATGAACCATGGATCTCAGCCGATATTTGTGCTCATCCTGATGGATCTCCTGTGACAAAAAAGGAGGAAATGGAATTGAATATATACCAAATGGATTACAGAGAATTTCAGATTTTCAATTGTGGCGAAAGATATAATGCTGAATTTCCCGATCAGAATAAATTTTCTGCCAACAAACCAACATTAAAAATGGTGGTTCGCATGATTCGTGGATTTGCAGAAGACAATAAATTCCGCCAACCTAAATTTAATATTGAAATCAAATCAGACCCTAAGTGGTATAATAAATATCAACCTGAACCAGAAGAACTCGTTGAGATGGTCACTACAACAATAAAACATCTTGGCATTGCTGACATCACCACTTTTCAATCCACCGATATCAACGTACTTGAGGCACTGAACAACATTACCGATCGAACGTATACGATTGGATATGTCGTCACAAAAGGTAAAAACTTAAAAAAGAACCTCTCCAAATTGTCCTTCATCCCCGACGTTTATAACCCTTTACTTTCACTCGTAACGCAAGGTCTTGTTGAGCAATGTCATCAATCCGGAATGAAAATTATCCCATGGGTGGTGAATGATAAAAGTGAAATGGACAAGATCAAGTCATGGGGCTGTGATGGCGGTGTAACGGATTTTCCGGATGTGGTAAGGTAGGGATTTAATGAAGGCTGGGCATGGCAAGAGGTTAAGTGTAATGGTTATTGTGTAGCGGGTATAACATAGTTAGCACACATTAAAAGTATCATGCCTATGAAAAAGTTGATGTTTCCTTTAATTTTGGTTCTAATCGTAACCTTCAGCATGGCCTTCGTGACAAATCCTAATACTCCCATAGAGCTGGTAGGCACCAAATGGATAAGTCCGATCAATGATAATTGTTTTGAATCGTTGTGCTTCAATTCCGAAAAAACCGTTATTTATTATAATTGTGATGATGACTGGTATTGGGAAGTTGGGTATACAATTGAGGGAGACATTATTGGCGTTGGAGTTTTTGATAGCCTCGGGAATCAAATGACGCTCAAAGTGGATGATGGCATACTAAGGCAAACACCAAGTCAAAACAACTATCTTCCCAGAAATTTTATCAAAGTACCAAACGGCAAGTGTGACTAGGGCTTGATTCTATAATGAAATTAAAATTGAACCAGTGCCAACATAACTGCTACCCAACAGCAGGGCCACAAACATTGAAAATGAAAACGTAAGTTTAAGAATAATTTACTAGGAAATAACCTCAATCCTAAAGTGGTGCAGTTGATGATTCGGAATAAAATGCACTGGATAGTAATAAGTGTTTTAATAAAAAAAGATGTGCTAAACAAAAGACTTTGACACAATGAAGATCACAACAACCTATAGCTTGTTAATGGTATTTGTACTATTATATTCTTGTAAAAACACCCAACAGGACAACAAACATTCCTTAAATGAAACACCTCCTCCAACACCTCAAGAACTTGCCGAAGGCTTTCGCTTAATAGAAAACAATTGTTTTTCATGTCATAGCCTAAATCCTTCTGTGGAAAACAATATTGCTCCTACCATGGCAGCCATCAAAACTGCTTATCTGGAAGGCAATACCACTTATGAACAATTCACTAAAGACTACATTGCTTTTTTAAACGATCCAAGTGTAGAAAACTCGAAAATGCCTGAGGCAATCAAACGATTCAATTTAATGCCTAAAATGAGTTTAAGCGATGATCAAATTTCAAAAATTGCTTCTTATATCTACATAACAGAACTAGAAAAAACAGATTGGTTTGAAAATGGATATCCATTGGAAAAACAGAAATATCAATCCACCCCTACTCTTTCCCCGATTGAAACCGGCCAGGAATTAGCTTTGAAAACGAAAGGCGTGTTGGGAAAGAACCTACTTGAAGCAATTAATACTAAAGGAACAGAAGGTGCCTTAGCTTTTTGTTCGACAAGAGCGATACCCTTGACAGACAGTATGGCCCTGGCACTTAATGCAAAAATCAAAAGAGTTTCTGATAAAAACAGGAATCCGGACAACAAGGCTAACGAAGCAGAATTGGCTTATATCAATGCAACAAAATTGATGATCGCCCAAGGTGAAAAACCAAAACCTCAGATAACAACAAATGGCAATAAACAGGTAGGCTATTACCCAATCACGACCAATCAAATGTGCCTGCAATGCCATGGCAAAGCAGGTACTGATATTTCCCAAAGCACCTTATCCAAAATAAATAGCCTATACCCAAATGACCTTGCCACAGGCTACACTTCAGTTGAACTAAGAGGTATATGGGTTGTTGAAATGGACAAAAAATAGCTAACCTTAAGGTTTCTTCGAATAGCGTTAAAAAAATCCACTATTACATCCATGAACAAGGTCAAAGAAATCCTTGAGCAACCTTAAGCAACAACCCACGCTGCTTCATCTCGCAGCCTGACTTTTTTTTGTGAATGATCCCTAATCCAACTACAAATAAAGCCTGCTTGACTTTTATAGAGCATAAAAAAACACCCGTTTGGGATTTAAGCTGGAACACTAACGATTTCGTCAATTGACGACTTCATCTTACTTCCTTCTATTATATGGCTACAATCACAACTTCACTTAAGTCGAGGATTCCTATATAGTCGACGGTAAGCCGAATACTGTAGTCATTAACCGACCTTTAGTCCAATATAACAAGTCTTAACATTTTCTTAAAACAACCTCTTGGTATATTTAGAATCTAAAATTTAAGAATTATGAAAAAATTACTAACACTACAGTTATTACTGGCCTTTGCTTTCCTTTCACTTTCAAACACGGGAGAGGCTCAGGGCATTACTACACCAAGAACCCCTAGTCCTGCTGCTGAAATATCACAAACCATTGGCATCTCTACTGTTACAGTAAATTACTCCAGACCATCCGTGAGAGACCGTGCCGTTTGGGGACAACTCGTTCCTTATGGTTGGAATGTTCAGGGATTCGGTTTAGGAAATTCTGCGCCATGGCGAGCTGGTGCTAACGAAAATACGACTGTGCGTTTTTCACACGACGCAAAGGTTGAAGGGAAAATGGTTCCAGCTGGTACCTATGGATTGTTTTTTACCATCAACGAAGACAACACAGGGGAAGTCATCCTTTCCAAAGACACAGATTCATGGGGAAGTTACTTCTATGACCCAGCCCAGGATCAAGCAAGAGCGAATATCAAGCTTCGCTCAAATGCAATGACTGAAATGCTCACATTTGACCTTATCAATTTGACGAAGAACGGTGGAGATCTTGTTCTAAACTGGGAGAAAAAACAATTTCCAGTAAAAATTGAATTTGCTGTTGATGATATTGTGATGGCTAATGCGGTAAATCAATTGAAAGGAACGACCGGTTTCAATTGGCAAGGATTCTCTTCCGCGGCAAACTACTCTCTGCAGAATAACACTAATTTAGAATTGGGACAACAATGGGCCACACAAGCTGCCGCTATGAACCCAAGCTTTACTACCTTAAATACACAGGCAGCATTTCTCAAGTTAAACGGTAAAACAAAAGAAGCTGATGAAATTACAGCCAATGCTTTGACCATGGCTAATGAAGTTGAAATGAATGCGCATGGTTACCAGCTTTTGAATCAAGGTAAAAATCAAGAAGCAATTGCTGCTTTTCTTTCCAACACAGTAAATTATCCTGAAAGTGCCAATGCGTGGGATAGCCTTGGCGAAGGGTATGCTTTAAGCGGAGATCAGAAAAATGCGGTTAAAGCATTCAAGAAATCGCTTTCGCTTAATCCTGCTCCAAATGTGAAAGCGAATTCAGAGAAATACCTCCGGCAATTTGGAAAAATGTAATTCATGCTCAGTAGGAGAATAACTAAAATTTCATTTAGTAATTTATTTATCCGAATCAAATTTTCTTCCTACTTTAATCCCCATGAATTCATTGACCCATAAAATCAACTTGTTATTTCTGTGGCTAATTGCTTGTGTTTTAATCGCCGCCTGCAATCAGCCACAGGAGACAAGTGAGGAAATCCCCCTTACCTCTCCAGCCATTGACCTGAAAGCTGAATTGGCAGAATTGAACAAGCTCCAAGACCGCGAACAGGAAGCCCACCTTACAGAGCAGACCGCCTTACTTGTCAATATGCTCAACGATACTTTTTGCCAAGTTAAGAATGGTGAAGTCACATACTTTTCCAAAGATCAGATGACAGATCGCTTTGTCAAGTATTTCTATAGTGTTGAATTCATCAAATGGGAGAATATCAAACCTCCTGTGATTACTATTTCTTCTGATGGTCAAATGGCCCATGTGCTTGTTCAGAAAGCTGTAGAAGTTATCGTTTCAGATGAAGAAAAGCCTACCCGTGAAAAAACCAAGTTTGCCTGGACTGAGCTATGGAAGAAAAAAGACGGCTGGTGGAAGCTATATACTGTGACGACGACCGATAATGGGACTCTTAGCGGTGAACATTGAACGGTTAACGGTTAACGGTTAACGGTTAACGGTTAACGGAATTTAACAAATTCCCATATAAACATTACACCTTAAACACTACACCTTAAACATTTAAACATTTCCCCGTTTAAACACTTAACCCTAAACACTAAACATTACACCTTAAACACTAAACACTACTCACCTAATTGCCTGTTTCCTAAAACCTCCTCCCCCAATCGTCAAGCGAATAAAAGGACTAATAACTGTACCCGGACTGGGTATGCCCGTCACAGAGCTATTATCATCTCTCCAGGTATCCACAGGGAATCCAAAAGTCGCTCCGAGATCCAAACCAATCATAAAGCCTCCAAATTTCGTACTTCCGGGATAAACTGTAGTAGCGATAAACTTATTTCCTATAGTGAGATCATATAATAGGTACCCCCGATAATAATCCTGATCCTGGCGTGGAAATACCGGCTCATTACTTGAAAAATAGATTGGCGTCTGGGTGGACTCATTGTCAATACCTACATACATCAGCCCTCCGCCGAAACCAGCCATAAGCGATAGGAAATACTTCGGATTCTGATAAATGGAATACCCTACTTTGATAAGTGCTCCTCCGTAAGCAAACCTAGTTGTCCCTGAATCAGCCTGCATATCCTCCACTCGCATTCCATAAGCTCCAAATCCAACTAAAAGACGATGTAGTTCGGCATAACCTTCAGCCCCTGCTGTGAGTGCCGTATTATTCCATTTTAAAGAGGTGCCAAATACTTCAGGGCTCCTCAAATGATTGACAAGATCATCGGGCGTAATCAAGGATACTCCAGTAAAAAAATGACCGTATCCACCACTAAAACTGACATTCCCTCCTGTAGTGGTCGTCTGTAAAGTAGATGATGCATTCGAATGCGTCGCAGACTGAGCATAGACCTCAGTGGCCAATATCAAAATGCTGACTATCGCTAAAAATATTTGTTTCATATGTATGTAGAATAATCAAGAATTAAGCCATAATAGTAAAAAGGACCTTGGTTTTGCAAGTTAAAGAGTCCGTATCTTTTGCCCTCAATCTGTATCGCTAGTTAATATTGCCCATGACCCCTACTCGCCAACTTGCTGCTATTATGTTTACCGATATCGTAGGATATACCGCGATGATGGGAAAAGATGAAAAACTAGCTTTTCAGGTTCTGCAGGATAATCGCAATCTTCAAAAACCGCTCATAGAGACTCATGGTGGCCTTTATATCAAGGAATTAGGAGATGGCACCCTCGCCAGTTTTACCACGGTCATCGATGCCGTCAATTGTGCATGCCTGATGATTAAAGGTGCCGCAAACATCAAAGGCCTGGATTTACGCATTGGAATACACCTGGGGGATGTGATATTCCAGGACGGCGATGTCTTTGGTGATAGCGTAAATATCGCTTCAAGGCTTCAATCATTGGCACCTATAAATAAAATTTGGATTTCTGAATCTGTTCATAAAAACATATCCAACAAGCAAGGCATTGTTTCCACATTCATCCGTGAGGAACAATTAAAAAATGTTGACGCCCCCGTACAAATTTATGAAGTAGACATTAATAGTTTTCATGAAACACCGATTGTACATCATCAGTCCGTCAGCGCGAAAAGCTCACCCAAATCTCAAAAGAATCCATCAACAACTGTTTCTTACAAAAAATATCTCTTCTGGGGTTTGTTACTGCTGGCACTAATGCTCATTGGGGCATTATCAATCTCCTTCCTGGTCAACAAACAACAGGCGAGAACCGAACTAATCCCTGCCATCCAGGAATTGGTGGAGAGTGATTTTCGCCCGCCCATTCAAGCTTTTGATTTAGCCAATGAAGCCCAAAAATATATCCCAAATGACTCCGCATTAATAAAGCTCTGGCCACAGGTCGCTACCAAACTAACTCTTGATACAGAACCACAGGGCGCGGAGGTGTGGTGCAAAGATTACGACAACACTGACGACCAATGGCGGCTAATAGGCACTACTCCTTTGAACGATGCTCGAATTCCAATGACTTTCATACGCATGGAAATACGAAAGGAAGGATTTCAGACAGTTGAATATGTTGTTCGCTGGTCCCGGGACACAGCCATGCCTGAATTCAACCCATTGAAGCTGGATTCGTTAGGGAGTCTTCCAGAAAACATGGTTCGTATACCCAGTGGTAGTTCAAAAATGGAAATCGTAGGCCTTGAATTCCATGGTCCAAAAAAAGTAAGTTCCTTTATAATCGACCGATTTGAAGTGACCAATAAGGCATATAAGACTTTTGTTGATGCCGGCGGATACAGTAATAGAACATTCTGGAAGCAACCTATTTATAATGGTGACAAGGAGATCCCATGGGAAGAGGCAATTTCATTATTTGTTGATCGCATTGGGCAGCAAGGTCCTGCCAGTTGGGAAGCAGGCACCTACCCTGATGGGAAAGAAAGTCACCCAGTGACAGGGGTATCATGGTATGAAGCGGCAGCTTACGCTGAATTTGTTGGCAAAACGTTACCCACTGCTTTTCACTGGTGCATGGTCGCCACTACTTCGCAGACTGAACATGTCGCACCACTCAGCAATTTTAATGGTACTACGACAACTCCTGTAGGTCACCTGGCCGGTACCAGTACTTTTGGGATTTACGACATGGCCGGAAATGCTCGCGAATGGTGTCTTAATGACAATGGAAAGGCTGACCAACACTATATATTAGGTGGAGGATATAGTGATCCTTCTTATTCATTCAATGATAGCTATACACAACCTGCATTGAGCAGAGGCCTTTCGAATGGATTCAGATGTATGATCGTCTTACCAGGTGACACATTAATCGACCAACTAACTGGCTCTTTATCCATATTGTTTCGTGATTATGCCAGTGAGCAGCCTGTGGACGATCAGACCTTTGAACAAATAAGGCGTCAATTCAATTACGACAAAACACCTTTAAATGCCATAATTGAAACAACATTTGACAGATCCCAATGGACAATTGAAAAGATCAGTTTTGATGCTGCCTATGGCAAGGAACGAATGGAGGCCTACCTCTATCTTCCAAATGATACTCAACAAACTTATCAGACAGTAATGTTTTTCCCCGGTTCCGGGGATATCTTCTCCACTAAATTTGATCCTGATAGAATCGAAGGGACATTGGATTTTATCCTCAAAAGTGGCAGAGCTTTCGTTTACCCAATATATAAAGGAACGCATGAACGTTATAATGGCCTAAAATCTAATCGCCCAGAACCAACGGTTTTCTATAAAGATCACGTTATTATGTGGGCAAAAGACTTTTCCCGAACATTGGATTATTTGGAAACGCGTAAAGACATCGAAAGTGATAAAATTGGATTTCTCGGATGGAGTTGGGGAGGCAATATGGGTGGATTAATACCCGCGATTGAAAAAAGAATAAAAGCTATTGTGCTCAATGTTGGTGGAATGGTCATGAATGAATCACTCCCCGAAGCCGATCAGATTAATTTTCTCCCTCGCGTCACTCAACCAGTGCTTATGCTTAATGGTAAGCATGACATGTATTTTCCATTGGAGACTTCTCAAAAACCAATGTTTAATTTTCTGGGGACACCTGCTGATAAGAAGAAAATGATTCTATACGAATCTGGGCACCTAGTCCCCAGAACAGAGTTTATGAGAGAAACCCTCGCTTGGTATGACAAATACCTTGGGCATGTAAAGTGATAATCAAACGATGGCGTCGGGTTTGTACCACAAGGCTTTATATCAAATGTGATATAATAGGCACCTACGACATTCTTCCTCTTAATTTGCTTTAGGGTAATTAACTATTTGAACAACCAGCATTCATATCAAAGGTATTTGCAACTAAATGCCTGATCTACAAAGGATTATCTGAGCTGAACACTATACTATTCACTTTGCGCATATCGTTGGCTTTCCTGTTACCATTTTCCTGAAAAAGTCGGAAGAGTCCGTATCTTTTGCTCTTATTTTACAAAACGAAAATTCACCCATAAAAAGCACCATGAAATCGAAATCAATATCAGGAACATCAACAGAAGATATAAAAACAGCATTGGCTGATAGCCAGCTAGATGGATTCTCTCCGACACTGGCAATCATATTTATTTCCATTAAAAAAGACCGAAAAGAAATATGTGACCTGTTTCTTAAAAATGAAATTGACATTCTGGGCGCTACCTCTTCAGGTGAATTTATTAATGATCATCAAACCGTAGGCGAAATAGTAGCCATGCTTTTCGATATTAAAAAAGAGAATTACGCTTTGCTTTTTGAAGAAATCGGTGATCATACAATTGAAGAAGCTGGTGTTCGTCTGGCTGAAAATGCTGCTAAGTGTTTTGACAAACCAGCACTTATTCTTTTAAGTACAAGTATTGATAAAAATGGTCAATTCATAAAAGGTCAACTACTGATCAGAAGTATAGAAAAGGTGTTGGGTAGCCAGGTCAATATGTTTGGCGGAATGGCTGGTGATGACATGACACTAACAGGCACATATGTTTTTACAAATGATCAAAATACCAGCAGTGGTGTTGCTGCACTCATCCTTAATGAGGACAAGGTCTATCTCCATGGAATGGCTATATCCGGATGGAAACCAATTGGTGTCTCCCGAATAGTAACCAAAAGTGAAGACAATTTAATTTTCACCATTGATGATCAGCCTGCGCTGGAAATGTATTTGCGCTATCTCGGATTGGAAGAATCATCCACTGATGCTCAACTCGATTTTTTTGAATCTGTTGGGGTCCATTATCCATTTCAGATTGAACGGGAAGGAAGGGCGCCCTGGATGTGCAACCCTATGGGCTATGACAAAGAACGGGAGGCACTCATTTGCGAATCAGATGTACCGGAAGGTTCAATATTTCGATTTTCCACCCCACCCGATTTTGATATCATAGAAACCATATCAAAAAAAGCAAGTGATTTGAAACGTGACGCTCAGGCTGAAGCAGAAGCATTACTCATCTTTTCATGTGCAGGAAGACTAAATGCTTTAGGACCGTTGGCCCAGGAAGAAAATGAGGGCTTGGCAAAAGTTTGGAATACCTCTATGGCCGGATTTTACTCTTATGGAGAATACGGCCGGGGTGAAAACGGCAAACATGAGTTTCATTCCACAACTTGCTGCTGGGTGGCGATTAAGGAAAAGGCGTCCGCCTGAGGCGGACAAGTTAGGGCATAGGGTTCCGCAACGATTGATCGGGGCGGAAGACATAGAGCATAGAGCATAGAGCATAGGGCATAGGGCATAGGGCAAAAAATAAATTTTAAGCGAATAACTAACTCACTAAATCACCAACTCACTATCTCCCCTTCATGAAGGCAAAATCTATTAAAGGAAAATCAACCAAAGAAATTAGTTCTGCTTTCACTGAAAGCATGGCCGACGGCTTCAAGCCAACTTTAGCCATAGTATTCTTATCTGTCAAACAGGACAGAGACGCGATTTCTAAGATACTTGATGAAAAAGGTATTCAGATATTTGGTGCTACCACCGCAGGAGAATTTATTGATGGGGAAATTGAAGAAGGCAGTATTGTCATGATGTTGCTCGACATAAATCCCACTTATTTTAAAATAGAATTTCTTGAAACAAGCCAGGAAACTGCGTTGGCAGATGCAAACAAACTGGGCATTACCGGAAAAGAAACCTTTACCAAACCTGCTTTTATTATAGCTAACAGTGGCGTGTCTTTAGATGGTGAACCAATCGTTGAAGGCATTACACAGGCTTTTGGAAAATCTCCCTCATCGGCAGAAAGAGAAGTAACCATATTTGGAGGCAAGGCAGGGGATGACTTGGCACTTGAGTCAACATTTGTTTTTACCAATGGAAAAAGTAACGAATGTGCACTTGTAGCCCTAATTATTGATGAGGATAAAATAGATATTAAAGGTATAGCAACTTGTGGCTGGCAAGCTATTGGTACCACAAAAACCGTTACTAAAAGCGAAGGTAATATTGTGTACACCATTGATGACAAACCAGCATTGGACATGTTAATGAATTATCTTGGTGTTGAGATAAACCCGGATGACAACAAAGATATCGTATCATTTTTAAGCTCCTGGTATTATCCACTGCAGGTGGAACGTGAAAATGTAGATCCTGTAATACGTACAGCCATGTTTGCCAATCGTGAAGAACGTTCGCTTATTTGTTCAGGAAAGGTGCCTCAAGGGTCAAAGATTAAGTTTGCGATGCCTCCGGATTTTGATTCAATCGATACCGTCGTAGCAGAATGCAAGGGCATCAAGGACGATGCACAGCAACAAGCCGATGCCTTGATCATGTTTTCCTGCGTGAGCAGATACTTATCGTTTGGGATGGTCATGAAAGAGGAGTTGGAGCAGGTGCAAAAAATCTGGGATGCACCCATGGCAGGCTTCTTTTCCTATGGCGAATATGGGAAATCAAAAACCGGCAAATATGATTATCATAATAATACATGCTGTCTGGTGGTGTTAAAAGAAAAGCCCCTAACCCCTAAAGGGGAATAAATTATCTTAAAATTGAAAATGAATGAAAGCAAAATCAATCAAAGGAAAATCTCCGGATGAAATTCAAAAGGCATTGTCAGAATCTATTTCTGATCAGTTCAAACCTACACTTGCTATCGTATTTATTTCCATTGAACAGGATAGAAAAGCCGTTGCTGAAATGCTGCATAATAAGGGAATTGATGTTTTTGGCGCAACTTCCGGTGGCGAATTCTGTAATGAAAATCAATCGTTGGGAGAAATTGTAATCATGCTGATTGAACTGGAAAGAAGCAAATACTTTATTTTATTCGAAGATGTCAAAGGAAAAGATCTGGCAAATGTTTCACAAAAAATTGCACAAGATGCGTTGACCCTATTCGATAATCCTGCATTCATTCTTTGCAGCACCATGTTAACTGAAGAAGGTGAAATTTTGAACGGGGAAGTACTTGTGGAAAATATTGAAAAGGTTGTTGGTCCTGATGTAACCATTTTTGGCGGAATGGCAGGGGACGACGGAAAATTTACAGGGACCTACGTTTTTAATCACGAAAAATCGACCGATCGTGGAATCATTACAGTGATAATCGATAATGACAAAATTGATTTGCATGGTATGGCTTTATCGGGCTGGAAACAGCTAGGGATAGCAAGGACCGTTACAAATAGTAAGGGCAGATTAATTTACAGCATCGATAACCAGCCTGCCGTTGATATGTATTTAAAATATCTTGGAAATGAAAAATTTTTAGAAAAAGACAAACATAAAATATTTGAAGCCATTGGGGTACACTATCCATTTCAATTTAAATCGGAAAATGGAGAATCGGTTATGGTTACTCCAATGGGAATAAACATGGACGAAAATGCCCTGCTTTGTGAAAAAGAAGTGAAGCAAGGCTCAACGTTTCATTTTTCTGTACCACCCGATTTTGATATTGTGGAAACGATACTGCAAAATGCGTCGGAATTGAAAAATGAGGGACATGCAGAAGCAGATGCGCTTTTAATTTTTTCATGCATTGGCAGGCACACTGCTATGGGACCGATGGCGCAAGAAGAAAACGAAGGTCTGGCTAATATCTGGAAAGCTCCTATGGCAGGGTTTTATACCTATGGCGAATTTGGAAGAAGTCCAAATGGCAAACGAAGATTGCATTCAACCACTTGCAGTTGGGTGGCGATTAAGGAAAAAGCATCCGCCTGAGGCGGACAAGTTAGGGCATAGGGTTCCGCTCAGCAAGAGCAAAGAGCATAGGGCAAAGGGCAAAGGGCAAAGGGCAATTCACTCAATCTATCAATAACAAAATCACCGATTCCCTTCATGAAGGCAAAGTCTATAAAAGGAAAATCAAAAACCGGCAAATACGATTATCATAATAATACATGTTGTCTGGTGGTATTAAAAGAAAAAGTTCTTAGCGCATAAAAGGAAGTTCATATTCTCATTCTAAAAAGAAATAAGTGAAAGCAAAATCAATCAAGGGAGCAACTACTGAAGAAATAAAAAGTGCGCTAGCTCAATGCATGGCCGACGGATACAGGCCAACCATTGCCATTGTATTCTTAACTGATCTGGAAGAAATCGACCCCGTTTCTGCCCTTTTGGTTGCAGCAGGTATCACCATATTTGGCGCTAGTACATCCGAAAAATTTAACGAAGAAGGTATTAATCTCGATGGTATTGTAGTTCTGTTAATGGACATGAACCCGGCACATTTCAAGCTCGTTTTCAAAGATTACAGTACAGCTTCAGTATATGAAGCTGCCGGTGAAGTTGGCACAGAAGGCAAAAATACTTTCGATCACCCTGCATTTATTATTTCAACTGCTGATATAAGAACGCCGGGGGATGAAGTGATACAAGGATTATTAAACAAAGCAGGAATGACTGCCACGGTGATTGGAGGCATGGCAGGAGAACATATAAACTTTACCGGCACCGTTTTTACAAATCAATTAAAAACCAACTCCGGTATAATATCACTAATTCTGGATGAAGATAAAATCGACGTTAAAGGCGTTGCCGTATCTGGATGGAAGCCCGTTGGTACAGAAAAAAGGGTTACTAAAAGCGAAGGCAACTGGGTCTTTACCATCGACCACGAACCTGCCATGGATGTTATAGAAAAATTCCTGGGGAAAGAAATGCTGACAAGTAATAAATCAGACGGAGTGGACAGTTTTCCGTTACAGTTTCAAAGAGAGGCAAGAAAGCCCATAATGCGACCAATTGTACTTTGGAATAAGGAAGACCGATCTGTCATGTTAGGGGCTCCTGTAGAAGAAGGATCCGTTTTCCGCTTTTCCCTTCCGCCGGATTTAGAAGTGATTGACGCCGTAATAGACAGCACAATAAACATTAAAGAAAATGAATTACCAGAGGTCGATGCTATGCTAGTCTTTTCCTGTGTAGGCAGGCTGTCATCATTGGGGCCAATGTTGTCTTCCGAATTAGATGGGTTGGCTACAACGTGGAATAAACCTATGGCTGGGTTTTTCTCCATGGGAGAATATGGAAAGCTGGATGATAGCCGGCCGGAATTTCATGGTACAACGGTGTGTTGGGTAGCATTAAAAGAAAAATAGACAAATAGTGAATCAAATAATTCAAGCTATTCTTGATCAGCTTTCAGCTCTCGAATCAATAGATGAGATAGAGAAGAAATCGCTTGTCACCAAGTTAAAGGAAGTAGAAAAAGTGCTTTCCATTTCGGAATTTAAATTGGAAAGAACGGAGAAGGTCAAACGTACAACGTCCATTCTTCTTGAAGAAACAATTGAAGAATTAGAAAACAAAAGAAAAGCTGTTGAAGAGCAAAATAAAGAGTTGGAAATTGAAGCCGTTTTGGAAAGAGTACGCTCCAAAGCTATGGCGATGCACAGCTCTGAGGATCTTGCGATGACCGTAGATGCTTTTTTTAGTGAACTAGGCTTATTGGGTGTAACGCCCCGACGAGCCGGGGTAGGAATAATTGACAAAGAATCAAAAACCGTCCGTCTAACCGCAACGACATCAACTGTGGCGCACGACAAAAAAAGTGTAGATGGGAGATTAAACCTTTTCGGACACCCTGTTTTGGATAATATTTATTCCCACTGGCTTACGCAGGAAGAATATCATCCCGTCCTCGTCGGGAATGAAATACTGGAGTATTACAAAGTGATGAACCCCCAAGTTACTTTTCCTGATTTTGCCGACGATGAAACACAATACGGTTATTATTTTTATTTTAAAGAAGGCGGTGTTTTCGCCTGGTCAGACAAAGAATTGTCAGAAAGTGCCTTGCTTTTATTTCGACGGTACACCTCCGTGCTCAGTATGACTCTACGGCGTTATATGGACCTCAAAGAAGCTGAATCACAAGCCAAAGAGGCTATAAAACAAGCATCCCTGGATCGGGTTCGTGGTGAGATTGCCAGTATGCGCTCAAAAGATGACCTGGATCGGATTACGCCAATCATATGGAATGAACTTACAACGCTGGGTGTTCCTTTTTCACGATGCGGCGTATTTATTATTGATGAAGACAAATCATCAGTACAGGTTTTCTTGTCCACACCGGATGGCCATTCTTTAGCGATGATGACATTGCCTGAAAATGTGAATGAACTTACCAAAAACGCAGTTAGTTCCTGGAGAAAAAACGAGGTGTATACCACCCACTGGAACAAAGAACAGTTTATCAACTGGATGCAATCTATGTTTGATCAGGGATATATTAAAGACACAGAGAACTACCGCGACTCCACCAGCCCACCCGAATCATTACACCTCCATTTTGTTCCATATAAACAAGGCTTGCTCTATGTAGGCAATGAAAGGCAATTGACCTCAGAAGAAATCGAATTAGTAAAATCTCTCGCCGAAGCATTTTCCATTGCCTATGCAAGATATGATGACTTCAAAAAACTAGAATTAGCCAAACAAAATATCGAGTCTACACTCGCAGAACTTAAAGCCACCCAATCGCAACTGATTCAGTCTGAAAAAATGGCATCGCTGGGAGAGCTTACCGCGGGTATCGCGCATGAGATTCAAAACCCACTCAATTTCGTCAACAACTTCTCAGAAGTCAGCCATGAATTGATGGATGAAATGAAGGAGGAATTGGATTTGGGCAATTACAAAGAGGCCAAAGAAATAGCTGAAGATGTCAAACAAAATCTTGAAAAAATCAGCCATCATGGGAAACGCGCGGATGGGATTGTCAAAGGGATGCTTCAGCATAGTAGAAAAGAATCAGGTAAAAAAGAACTAACGGATATCAATGTATTGGCTGATGAGTATTTACGGCTGGCTTATCATGGCCTTCGTGCAAAGGACAAATCATTTAATGCAGAATTGATTACTCATTTTGATCAGGATATTGGCGATATTAATATCATCGCTCAGGATATCGGACGTGTCATACTTAACCTCATCACGAATGCATTCCATGCTGTCAATGAGAAGAAAAATAAATCGAATGAAGATTTCAAACCTACTGTTACTGTTAAGACAATAAAAACCAAAGAAGGAATGCAGCTTACTGTCAGTGACAATGGCTTTGGAATTCCAAAAACTGTTATAAGCAAAGTATTTCAACCTTTTTTCACTACGAAGCCAACAGGGCAAGGAACTGGTCTGGGACTATCGTTGGCTTATGATATAATAAAAGCTCATGGCGGCGAAATAAACATTGAGACCGATGAAGGATTGGGGACAACGTTTACAGTGTCATTAAATAATTAACGGAGTTTGAGAAATATGCACCCTAAAGACCAAAAAGAAATTGAAAGGGTATACAGTGCCTTTATTTCACTAGCGATTGGTATGGAACCAGCACCGGATCATTTTCCTGATTACATCTCAGATGACATTATGGTCTATGGTACCAATGCTGATGAAAAAGCTTTGAATGCCAGCACTTTTCAAAAATTCATACAACTGCAAACAAAGCAAGCTGAAGGCATTCAGTTTAACTTTTATCGACAACCAATAATTCAAAAGACAAGCTTTCATAAGAACACGGTTTTAATTGTTGAAGAAATTACTATCTCCATGAACTTAGAAAATGGGAATCACGAAATCAAGGTTAGATTAAGTACGATAGTGGATCGATTTGTAGAGGGCTGGAAAATCATTCACTGTCATGCCTCAACACCCCAGGATGTAGAAGGTGATACATGGAGAACAGCGGAATACAAAAAGAAGACAGAACAGCTTCAGCAACTTGTAGACTCAAGAACAGCAGATCTAAAGCACTCTTTAGAAAACCTTAAAGCCACCCAATCCCAACTCATTCACGCTGAAAAAATGGCATCACTTGGGGAACTCACAGCCGGCATTGCGCATGAAATTCAGAATCCACTAAACTTTGTCAATAATTTTTCGGATGTCAATACGGAACTCCTCGATGAGCTGAATGACGCAGCTAAAAAAGGTGACCTGCAAGAAGTAATTACGCTAGTCAAGGATATCAAAGATAATGAGGCCAAAATAATGCATCATGGAAAAAGAGCGGATGCCATTGTCAAAAGCATGCTTCAGCATAGCCGAACAAGTGAAGGACAGAAAGAACCAACCGATATCAATGCTTTAGCAGATGAGTATTTGAGGTTAGCTTACCATGGTTTGCGGGCAAAGGACAATTCATTCAATGCCACTCTCAAAACCGACTTTGATCAAAACATTAGAAAAATATCGGTTATACCACAAGACATTGGGAGAGTTCTTCTTAATATTCTTTCTAATGCCTTTTGGGCTGTCTCTGCATCTAAATCTACCCCTAAATCCCCTAAAGGGGACTTACCATATGAACCTACTGTCACAGTTACTACCAAATTATTAAAGTCCCCTTCAGGGGATTTAGGGGTAAAACGAAGCGCAGGGGATTTAGGGGTAAAAATCTCTATTTCCGATAATGGCAACGGAATTCCAAAAGATGACCTGGGCAAAATCTTTCAACCATTTTTTACTACAAAACCCACAGGACATGGAACAGGACTAGGCTTAAGTCTTAGTTATGATATTGTAAAAGCACATGGTGGAGAGATAAATGTAGAAACAGAAGAAGGCAAAGGAACAACATTCATCGTTTCGATCCCTGCAAATGACTAATT
>JBBKWA010000292.1:0-14285 GCA_037968695.1 Saprospiraceae bacterium | reverse complement strand
CCATTGGGATTTTAAGCGGTTCGGCCAAGAGAGTCGCTAGTGCTTCTTCAGTTTCGGGCGCTTTGCCAATACCTGGACCAATGCCAATGGCAGCAGCTTTTTGAGGGATAATAAAAGATGTCGTATAATGTTGATGAACATCCATCTCTACCATGACTTCAGGAACAGCAGATTGTAAAATCGAATACATCATTGCCGGGATGTGAATCGTAAGTAATCCCAATCCGGCCCGCATCGCCGCCGCTGCTGAGAGTATCGATGAGCCCGCCATACCCACACTTCCTGCAACAAGATAACCATGGCCATAATCTCCTTTGTGACTAAACCGGTTGCGATCTATGAGAAACGGCAGGAGATAATAATAAGTCAACTCAAAGCACTTAATTTCGTGTTCTAATAGAAAGGTATCCGAAAGGCCAATATTGCAAACCAATACTTCTCCATAATGTGGTTCGCTCTCCGGCATCATAAATGCCAGTCGCTGGCACTGAAATGTGAGGACTAAATCTGCATAAATCACAACACCATTCGGGGCCTTGTCAACATACAATCCAGAAGGCATATCAACCGCAACGGTGAGATTTGTTTGATCATTGATCCAATTGGCAATCTCCAGCCATTGCCCTTCGATAGGTCTTTCGAGTCCGGTGCCAAATAGGGCATCTACGATGGTACCTGAAGAGCTAAGCTCAATTTCGTCAGGATTCCAAACCGAGTGTATCTCTAATTCTTCAGGATCGGTCGCAAGCAGGCGTTCGTAATTGATTTTCCACTCATCAGAATGTTTGCCGTCAAGATTGACATAGACATCAACGATATAGTCCATCTCAAGAAGGAGCCGGGCAATAGCCAGTCCATCTGCTCCATTATTGCCGTTTCCGCATACAATCAATACTTCCTGATCTTCTTCTCCGAGAAGCAAGTCTAATTTGACCACCACCGCCATTGCAGCCTGTTCCATGAGGTCAATGGAATTAGTGCCCTTTTGAATGGTGTAAGCGTCCCATGCTTTTATTTGACTAGCATTCAAAATGATCATAAGCAGAAAGGTACAAAACTGTTCATGGTAGGTATCATTAACAAATTATTGTATATCCCCAATTAAAATAATTATTTAATCAAAGAAATAATCATATCTTTCGGGAGATTTATCCCTCAAGACTACCGCAGCAAAACGCATAATAGGCTGCCTTTAGCATACCCCTTGTAAGAATTAGTGAATGTTTTAGTACAGTTTTTGCTGTATTGCAGTAAAGTGAATTATAACCCAGTGTCCTTGACATAAATTGTTGTAATCTAGTGATTTAAATATATGATAATATATTTATCTCAAAGCGATGAAATGACATGAAAATGAACATATCAATAAAAGGGATAATTATTTGTCTCCTTGCGTTTAGTAGTATCTATATCCATGCTCAGGATATTCACTTGTCTCAGTATCAATTTGACAGGTTGCAAGTGAATCCAGCATTGACCGGGATATTTAACGGAACGAAGCAAGTTGCGCTCGTTCATAAGCAGCAATATTTTTCAGTCCCAGTCGACTTTCTGACCTTTTCTGGAAGCTATGATGCCAATTTCCGAAAATGTCACGATGAAAGTGGCTTCTTCTCAGCCGGTGTATTATTCAATTACGACCAATCTGGAGATTCTAAACTTAGCCTTGCAAGTCTTACCTTAAATGGCTCCTATACTTTACCTGTAACAAGGAAATTTTTTCTTAGTGGAGGGGCTTATCTTGGTTTAGGTCAACGTGCTTTTAGTGAAACTGATCTACAATGGGATAACCAGTGGAATGGATCTGTTTTTGACCCGAGCTTACCTTCCGGAGAAACGTTTAGCAGAACAAGTTTTGTCTTTTTGGATGTTGGTGCAGGTATTAATGCCCGATTACAGGGTGAAGACCGAACAAAACTTGATATTGGCGTAGGTGCATTTCACCTTAACCAACCGGGTTATGGGTTTTATAAGGAGTCAGATATTTCCTTGCCAATACGACTTTCCTTATATGGAATGGGCGTGCTTAAATTGGCAAGCATTATCGATCTCTATGCTAATGGGCTTTATCAGGATCAAGGACCATATAGTGAAACAGTACTTGGTGGTGGTGTGATAATTCATTTAAGTAACCGAAAATCACGCGAAGTGGAACTTCATCTTGGAGCAGCAGTGCGTCTTGATGATGCCATTATTCCAATGATTGCCCTTGGATATGATGGCTGGAAAGGTGGATTTAGTTATGATATGAACACTTCAGCCTTTAAAGCAGCTACAAATCAAAAGGCTGGACCTGAGTTTTTCCTGACCTATACATATAAGAAGTTGTGCCCACTGAAGCAAACTAAAGTCTGTACAATTTTCTAATTAGCCTCAATAGATAATTACAAGAACAATGAAGCGTCATTATATATTAACCATTTTCTTTTCACTGTTTCTCTTAACGGGTGCGATTGGGCAAACGATGAAGGCCTACGTGAAAGGTGCGCAAGAGGCTTTCGAGAAAAAGGACTATTACTCAGCCTATAATTTTTTAAGAATAGCGCACGAGATAGAACCAAAAAATACAGGTAATACGTATAAGCTGGCAGAAGCAGCAAGGTATTATGCAGCGTTTACCATGGCCGAAAAGTACTATACCGAAGTAGATAGTAGTGCAAGTGCTGCTGACTTTCCTGCTACTAATTATTGGCTAGCCAATGTAAAAGAGCGATTAGGAAAATATCAGGAAGCACTTGATCTCTATCAAATCTACCTATCCGAGCATAGTGGCGAAGATGAAGTGTTGACAGAAAAAGCTCAAAGGCACGTTGATATTTGTTCATGGGCTTTAGTAGAACTGAACAATGCTGATACGCTTTTGAATTTAATTCATTTAGGACCAGAAGTAAATACAACATTCTCTGAATTTGGCGCGCTTCTAACCATCGAAGAAGAGGATAGTTTGCTTTACTATAGCTCACTACGTTTTTTGGGAAAAAACGATGTTGCGCTGCCTGAAAAGCCATATGCTAAAGTATTGATCAGCAAGAATGATGCGACAGGGGAATTGGATACCTTAATCAATGATGCCAATTTTCACACGTCACACACAGCGTTCAACGCAGCGAAAGACAGAGTATACTACACCATATGTGATTACCTGAATGGGATTGATATTCGTTGTGATATCTATTACCGTGATATTATTGACAATGAATTTGGCCTTGCTCAAAAGTTGCCTGATCCAATCAATATGAATGGGTTTACGAATACCCAACCACATATTGGTTATGATCCAATGTCAAATCGGGAGGTTCTGTACTTTGTTTCAGACCGTCCTGGAGGACTTGGCAAACTCGATATTTGGTATAGTTACATTTCAGGTCCTGACAATTTTACAGCACCTGAGAATTTATCCGATATAAATTCAGAAGACAATGATGTTTCACCGTTTTATCACCGCAAAAGAAAAACCCTCTATTTAAGTTCTGATGGACATATAGGGTTTGGTGGTCTTGATATATACAGCGTTGCAAACAATGACGGTGTATGGGATACTCTGGTCAACCTGGGTTCACCAGTCAATAGTAGTTTAGATGATGCCTTCTATGTCTTATCAAAAGATGGCATGAGCGGATATTTTGCTTCAAATAGATTGGGGTCGATGTATCTCTCACCTGAAGATGAGGCCTGTTGTTTTGATATATATTCTTTCGAAAAACCACCGATTCTTGACCGCGTGATTTTGGTCAGAACTTTTGAAACCTACAAAGGCACTAATCCACAACCACTTATGGGTGTAGAGGTGACGATGAAAGAAATGCCAGATGGTGTACCTGAAATTCGGGAAGACTTCTTGACAAACGAATACTACTACCTTTTGGACAGAAAGAAAACGTTTAATGTCACTGGGGTAAAGAAAGGGTATATGACTACCGGCAGATCATTTAATACCTCTGATGATATTGATGAGGATACACTTGTCATTGATCTGTTTCTTGATATTGATAAAATTGAAGTATTCCTTTTTTCAAAGATTTACTTTGACAATGATCTTCCTGGTCCATCAACGGCAGAGCGAACGGATGTACGGTATTTGGAAACCTATGATACCTATGTAGATCGTGTGGAGGAGTTCAGAGCAGAATATGCCAAAGGGCTTGCTGGCGTTCCAAAAGAAAACGCAATCAGCGCAATTGATGGTTTCTTTAATGATTCCATACCAAAAGGAAGGGAGGAATTAAATATACTCATGCACATATTAGAGCAATACCTTAATGATGGAAAGCAGATAGCTATCTATTTAAAAGGGTATACGAGTCCGCTGGCCTCGTCAGAGTATAATATGAAATTAGGAAAAAGAAGAATATCCAGTATTCAAAATGAATTTAAAGTTTTTGATGGCGGAATACTTTGGAAATATATGGAGTCAGGAGATTTAGTTGTCGCTGAAAAGTCGTTTGGAGAAGAACTTGCTCCACTGACCATAAGTGATGATAAGAAAAATGCCAGACTGTCAATTTATAGTCCGGAAGCTTCTGAAGAACGCCGTGTTGAAATCGTAGAAATAAAGTACTAACAGACATGAAATTATTTATACCAAATATATTGTCTAGTGGCAAAGTTGCACTACGCATGGTTCTTATCATGTTTGGGTTGCTGATGCTTTTTAATCAGGAAGCAAATGCCACGCACATCGTTGGTGGAAATCTAACGTATAGATGTCTGGGCAACAATCAATATGAGATTCGACTATCTCTTCGGAGAGACTGCCTTTTGGGCGCTCCGGATGCCCAGTTTGACGATCCGGCATCCATTGGATTTTTTGATGCCAAAACGAATGCACGATTAATATTTGCAGGCTTTGGTGGTCAGCTACTAATGAATTTCAATGCCGATGATACACTGAATGAGACCTATGTCAGTGATTGTGGAGTGATTGGAACACCGGTTTGTGTACACCAAACAACGTATGTTGATACACTCTTTTTACCCTTTTGGGCGAATGGATACAAGATGGTTTATCAACGTTGCTGTCGAAATGGATCTGTAACCAATATTATTGACCCAATTAATACAGGAATGACTTTGGTTGCTGAAATGTCTTCAGCAGCACAAACAGTTTGTAAAAGTTCACCGCAATTATTAGCCTATCCTCCGATTTATATATGTGTTAATAAAGAAATTGACTTTTTACCTGAATATTTAGATGCAGATGGAGATTCCGTAGGGTTTAGTTTAGCTACACCATTTGCCGGAGGGGATATCATCAATAACAGACCACAACCACCACCAATTCCACCGTATGATTTAATTAATTGGCGACCACCTTATGGTCTTGCCAATATCATGGGCGGTGATCCGCTGAAGATAGATCCCATTACCGGTAGAGTTACGGGTAAGCCTAACACCATAGGCCAATTTGTGTTGACGATAATCATTACATCATATCGAAATGGGGTCGCGCTGACACATACACGAGTGGATTTTCAATACAACGTGCGCGATTGTAGACCAGTGGCCATTGCAGAATTCTCTTCAACTGAATTAAATTGTAATGGGCTGGAAATTGGCTTCTTTAATGAATCCGATATGGCAGATTCATATATCTGGGTATTTGATAGTGATGATCCGAATAGTGATACATCAACTGGAGTAAACCCGGTACATACCTATGACGAAGAAGGTTGGTACAATGTCACATTGATTGCCTATGATAGCAATATGATATGTTATGATACCATCGTACATCAGGTAGGTGTGTTTTTTGCTGATATCGATGCTGATTTTGTTTACTCATCCATGGATTGTACAGATGGGGTAACGCTCAATGTAACAGACATTTCTACATCTACAAACTATCCTATTGTGAAATGGGAATGGTTGCTTACACACGGGTTTACCATCCTTGGAGATACAGTACAACATCCAACTTTTGAGCTTGATATTGATCAAGAAGAAACGGTGTTTTTGGTGCTTATCGTGACTGATGAAAATGGATGTACATCCTCAAAGGCCCAATCCTTTTTGGTCAGGGAATTTGGAATTGAATTCAACCCGGAAGCAGATTCTATTTGTAAGGGGGAATCAGTACACCTTCTCCTAAATGGTGATTCTACTTTAACCTATAGCTGGACACCTCCAAATGGTTTGGATGTAACAAACGGATGGGATCCAATAGCTTTCCCTGGTATATCAGTAGAGTACTTCGTGACCGTCACAGATGGTATTTGTACACTTACAGATTCTATCGAGGTGAATGTGCAGCAACCACCAAATCTTCAATTTACCTATCACACAGATTGCAGAGCGTTGGTCGTTGATTTTATCAATACTTCTCCCAGTAATATTTTATACCATTGGGATTTTGGTGATACAACACGGCTAGATGATACATCAGCATTGTATAGTCCGACATGGATATATGATGAAGCTGGTGTTTATGTTGTTACACTGACATCAAAAGATGGGTGTGATTTCACTTTGATGGATACCATTACTGCGAACGGAATTGTCCTGAATATTCCTGATGAGATTGTCAATTGCTTCGAGGACGGAGTACACCTAAATCCGGATTTCAATCCTGATTATATGTATATCTGGTCTCCTGCTGAATTTCTGGATGATCCAACATCACCTAACCCATTTGCGACAGTGGAGGATGATACATATTTCTATGTTACGGTAACTGATTCTTTGTTACCTGGATGTATTGCTCGAGATACTGTTTTGGTCATTATTCCGGATGAATTTGAAATTACAGCCTCGAACGATACCATCAGCTGTGCCTTTAAAAATATTACTTTAACGGCAGGCGTCACGGGCAACCAAAATGTAACTTTTATTTGGAAGGATGTAGAAGGAAATATTGTAGAAACAGGTCCAATTATTATTGTTAACCCACAAGTTACTACGAGTTATATCGCTATGGCAATGGACACACTTGGTTGTTCAAAATCCGATACCGTGACCGTTTTTAAACCGGAACCTGGATTTAATGTAGATGCTGGAAATGACACCTCCTATTGCCTTATTCAGACACTCACTATATGTGCTACATCCGTAGATGGCGTTACGTATGAATGGTATAATGCAAACAACGATTTGATTGGCACGGAGAGTTGTATTGATGTAACACCGGGTGTAACAACTTGCTATAGAGTAATAGGAACTGATTTACTTGGATGTCAGGATGCAGATACGATTTGTCTTACACCTGTTTATTTCCAAATCAATGCAGGACCAGATCAAACTATTTGTCTAGGCGATAGTGCAATGTTATCCGCAACAGGAATGGCTGGATTAACGTATGAATGGTTTGATGGTGAAAATATGTCTATTGGTATAGGCAATACAATAAAAGTGTCGCCGGGCGAATCCTCATGTTATTATGCGGTAGGAACTGATGCATTGGGCTGTGAGGATGCAGATACCGTTTGTGTAAATATATTTGATTTTGGTCTCACAATAGAAGGTGATAATATTGCCTGCTTTGGTGATGAAACTACATTGTCCGTAGTTGATGTGACTGGACTGAATTATACTTATATCTGGAGTCCAACAGGAGAGGTTACAGCAGTGATAATCGTTTCACCTGAAGTCACGACAACCTATACGGTTATTGTGTCTAATCAGGGACTCGCATGTAAAGACACGCTTAGCCATACGGTCGAAGTCATTGGATTAAATCCATTGGATATAATAATCACTTCGGATCCTGATAGTATTACGCTTGGCGAGATAGCACAATTGACCGTTAATCAGGATCCTAACTTTGATTATGTCTGGTCTGCATCCACAGGAGAATTAGTTGATCCAATATACAATCCAATCGTGACGCCAAGCGGACCGACTACATATTGTGTTACGGTTACGGATTTTGATGGTTGTACCGGCGTAAGCTGCTATTCATTAGCCGTTGCTGATCCATTCTGTGATGAACGAGATGTTTTTATTCCAAATGCGTTTACACCAAATGGTAGTGGAACGAATGATATGCTTTGTGTAAGAAGTAATTTCGTCCAAAGCATGGAGTTGCATATTTACAATAGATGGGGGGAGAAAGTCTTTTCATCGACGGATATTAATAATTGCTGGGATGGTACCTTCAATGGTAAAGTACTTTCACCTGATGTTTTCGGTTATTACCTGAACGTGACTTGTCCTAATGATAAGATGTACTTCAAAAAAGGAAACATAACGCTTCTACACTAGCGTTTTACATTAAATAGCATAAAAAAGGCCAACCCGGAAGGAATATCTTCCGGGTTTACTTTTTTTTACCCAATTTTACAGCCTCATCAATACAATTATGGAGGAAGAATCCAAAAGTTGGTATAAACGGTTACGACATGGTATTCAAACTGCTACTAAGTCAAAAAAGGAAACACCTGATGGCTTGTGGCATAAATGTCAGCACTGCAACGAAACCAGTACAGTTAAGGACTTAAAGGAAAATTTCTTTAAATGCCCGAAATGTCAACACCACGAAAGAATTGACTCCGATGACTATTTCGAGTTGCTTTTTGACGAAGGGTACACTTCTTTATTCGATGACTTGATATCGTATGATTTTCTTGAGTTTACAGATCTTAAAGCGTATAAAGATCGATTAGTTACGGCAAAAGATAAAACTGGACTTGATGATGCTATGAAGGTTGCTGCAGGCACGCTACAAGATCAACCCTTAGTAATAGCCGCAATGGATTTTCGTTTTATCGGGGGTAGTATGGGCTCTGTAGTGGGTGAAAAAATTGCGAGAGCCATTGACCATAGCCTTAAGCATAAGATGCCGTTAATGATTATCTCAAGATCAGGCGGTGCCAGAATGATGGAATCGGCGTTTTCGCTCATGCAAATGGCTAAAACCTCTGTTAAACTCGCTCAGTTGGCAGAAGCAAAGATTCCTTATATATCCTTAATGACGGACCCCACGACCGGAGGTGTAACTGCCAGTTATGCGATGCTCGGGGATTTTAATTTATCAGAACCAGGTGCTTTGATTGGATTTGCAGGACCTCGCGTGATTAGGGAAACGATCAAAAAAGATCTGCCGGAAGGATTCCAAACCGCTGAATTCCTGCTGGATCACGGATTTTTGGATTTTATCGTGGATCGGAGCGAACTAAAGGGAAAGCTGGCGACACTGCTGATGCTCTTGGAAAACAGAGCTAAACCACGTAAAGCTGAAACATCAGTTAAAGCAACAGAGTCGTAAATTTTGTTTCCAACGGATTGCTCAATTCGATGAGTTGCTCAATCCACTTTGTTCCTTTTTCAGCATAATAGGGTAGAAAGTTTTCATATCGTTCCTGCAAGCCGTCATCAGGGAATAGTTTCTGTTGTAACTTTTTAATCCGATTTAGACTCGTTTCTTGCGCCTGCTTTTCAGCCCGCATCAATCTTGATCCCAACTGCTCAAATTGCTTTTGATGCTTTGTCTGCTCAGCCAGAATAGCCTTGACAAGGGTAGGATCAATTAACGCAGCTTTTTCTGCCAGGCTACTATAGGCAGCCATTAGCATATTTACTTCAACTTTAACTTCAGTATCCACTTTACTATTCTTTGATATATAGGTTTTTACGATACTGTCATAATCATCTATTAAGGCCATAAAAGTCAAGCCTAACTTTTGCATTCCTTCTGCCGTGGCCTCATCAATGATGGCGAAAGAATTTCTTCTAATCAACATAGGAAATGGCAACCCTGCAGCTTCAAATTGTGATTTTCGCTCCAACCAATAGGCAATTTCACCGCCTCCCCCTATAAAGGCGATATTCGGAAGTATAAGCTCTTGGTATAAGGGCCGCATGATAACATTAGGACTAAATCTTTCAGGATGGGCATGAAGCTCTGCAAGAATTTCTTCCTTCGTGTATTTTATGTCACTATCCACTCTCAAATAGCCATCACCAATAACGTCCAGTCGTTCCCTAATCCCATCCACCATGTAAAAGAGATTAAGGTCGCGGCAGAACGCCTGGGGCTTAAAACCTGCTTCAGCCAACGATTTTTGTGTTGCGGTAACCATTTTGAAGGAAAACTGCTCAACAATCTCTTTCTCCATCAAGGGAATAAAAGCCCGTTTTAGATCTGGTTCATCCATGCTGAGAACTAATAAGCCGTATTGTCCAAAGAGTTCCTGAACTAAGCGTTGGTGGAATTGACCATAATTTTCTGCTTTCGCCAGACAATTAGAAAAGATGTTCTGAATGTCCTCCCCATGGGTTGTATTAGCAAAAAGTTCAGCCACCGAATTCGTCAAATCTTCCAACCCTTCAAGGGATAGACGACCACTAGAACCTGATGCTTCCCGTTCCCATTTAAACTTTCTGCCAAACAGATGGAGATGATTTACTTCTTCCCAGTCGTGATCTTCACCACCAACAACAAAAATTGGAATGAATTTCTGATTGGGAAATGAGGCCGACAACTGCCTGGATAGGTTAATGGCTGAAGCAATCTTATAAATATGATACAGTGGCCCGGTGAGTAAGGTGGGCTGATGTGCAGTGGTGATTGTAAAGGTGTTTTCGTCTAGCAGAATTGCATCCTCAACAGGCATAGGAATGCCCATCTGCTGATATTGTTTTTTAAAAACAGTTAAAAGTAGTGCTCTATCGACAGGATATTGCTTTCGTTGCTGAATGGCTTCGGGAAATGAATGAATCTCTGGCGTATGGGCCAAAAAGGGTTGAAGTGCCGGATCCCGTGAAATATAAGCCTGATCCGTGGGACTCCATTTTCCAATTGATGCATAATCCGTCTTGATTACCTCCATACGTGATGATTTCTGCTTTTAGGTGATTTCAAACACCTTAACTGATATTTGGTTCAGTATTGCAAGGTATCAAATCCCTTCCTATGGTATCATTTGACGGCATTCTTTATCTTACGGCGCTTAAAAACTATCCTAAATGAATCCTACTATGCGAAAACCAATTGTACTCCGGTCTATTCTATTAATTGTCAGCATGCTGCTTTTTGTTATTGCCGGCTATTCACAAAAGAATGCTGACAAGAAAAAATCAAAATCCGGATCAACGGAACAAGTTGTGGTTAAAACCGGTTTTGATACCGTTTCACTTACTGGTTTAAAATTCAGAAGCATCGGACCTGCATTGACCTCCGGAAGGATTTCAGAGGTTGCTGTAGATCCAGATGATCACAGCCGATATTTTGTTGCTTCCAGTGCAGGTGGTGTATGGCGTACGGTGAATTCAGGAATAACCTTTGAACCGATCTTTGATAGTGAAGGAACCTCATCTATAGGTACCGTGGTCATTGACCCCAATAATTCAAGTACGATTTGGGTAGGCTCCGGTGAGAATAATAACCAACGCTCTGTTTCTTACGGCGATGGCATATACAAGTCTCTCGATGGCGGTAGCTCCTGGAAAAATATGGGGCTTGAAAACAGTGAGCATATCGGGAGGATAATCGTGCATCCGGAAAATTCAGATATCATTTTCGTCGCTGCTATAGGCCCTTTGTGGTCCTCCGGCGGAGATAGAGGACTCTATAAATCTAAAGATGGGGGAACTACATGGGATAAGGTGTTGGAAATTGATGAACATACAGGGGTAAACGATGTCCTCATGGATCCCAGAAATTCTGATGTATTGTATGCATCTTCTTTTCAACGCAGAAGACATGTCTTCACATATTTAGGAGGAGGACCAGGATCTACTATTTATAAATCTATTGATGGCGGTACGACCTGGAACAAGTCAGCGAAAGGACTTCCTTCAGTTGATATAGGTCGTATAGGTCTGGCGATTTCTCCGGTTGACCCTGAAATCATATTTGCCATGGTGGAAGCTGCCGGTAGTGAAGGTGGCTTTTATCGCAGTACGAATAGAGGCGCATCATGGGACAAAAGAAGTGGATATGCGTCCTCAGGAAATTATTACGTTGAGTTAGTGCCCGATCCCATTGACGCGGATAGAATATATTCCATGGATACTTGGATGCAGGTTTCCAATGATGGAGGAGAGTCCTGGTCTAATGTTGGCGAAGATTACAAACACATTGATAATCACTCATTGTGGATCGATCCCACGGATACAGACCACCTCATTGCAGGATGTGATGGAGGCGTATATGAATCCTGGGATCTTGCCAAAACATGGAATTTTAAAGCCAATTTGCCGGTAACACAATTTTATAAGGTCGCCGTTGATAATGCTGAACCATTCTACAATGTTTTTGGAGGTACCCAAGATAATTTTAGTCTTGGTGGACCTTCCAGAACGATATCGGCTAATGGCATCTCCAATGAGCAATGGTTTATCACGCATGGTGGTGATGGTTTTGAGACACAAGTCGATCCAAACAATCCAAACATCATCTACGCGCAAAGTCAATATGGTTTTCTAGTGCGCTATGATAAATTGAACGGTGAAGAGATCGGCATACAACCACAAGAACGCCTTGACGAGCCATCTTATCGATGGAACTGGGATGCCCCATTGGTGATTAGTGCACATGCACCGGGTAGATTATACTTTGCGGCCAATAAATTATTTGTTAGCGAAGACAATGGAAATAACTGGAATGTCATCAGTGATGATCTGACCAGACAAATCAACCGTAATAAGTTGAAAGTAATGGGACGCGTCTGGAGTATAGATGCTGTTGCAAAAAATGGATCAACCACGCAATATGGAAACATCGTTGCACTTGCAGAATCACCTGTTAATCCTAACCTGCTTTTTGTTGGAACGGATGATGGTTTGATTCAGATTACTGATGACCGAGGAAAAACGTGGAGAAAAGTGGATAAGATTTCCGGTGCGCCTGATACATCGTATGTGAATATGATCATCGCTTCTGCACATGATGAGAATGTTGTTTACGCATGTTTTAATCATCATAAATATGGTGATTTCAAGCCCTACGTTTTTGTCAGCAAGGACAAAGGAAAAAGCTGGAATAAAATCGTTGACGGCCTTCCCGATAAAGGATCAGTGTATGCTATTGCCGAAGATCATGTAGATGCTAATTTGCTTTTTGTTGGCACCGAGTTCAGTTGTTTTGTAACCAATAATGCTGGAAAATCATGGAGAAAATTTGCCAATGGATTACCTACAGTTCCGGTGAGAGATATCGCGATTCAAAAAAGAGAAAATGACCTTGTTTTAGCAACCTTCGGAAGGGGCTTTTTTGTGATGGATGATTATAGTTCTTTAAGAAACCTGACGGAAGAAAGTTTGGCAAAAGAGGGTATGTTATTGCCCGTTAGAGCGGCTTTAAGTTTTGAACAAAAGTTTCCACTCGGTCTGCCAGGTAAGAGTTTTCAGGGGGATGATTATTACTTGGGGGATAATTTAGCATCTGCAGCTTTGCTGACCTATTATGTGAAGGACAAGTATGTCTCTGCAAAGGATAAGCGCGAAAAGGAGCAAAACGAGCAAATGAAAGATGGAAAGGACAATGCTTATCCTACATATGATGCCCTTGCGAATGAACGCGATGAAGAAGGGGCAAACATATTTATTACCATAAGAAATAGTACAGGTGAAATTGTCAGAAAATTGCCAGTGAGTGCTGGTAGTGAGGGCTTGCAGCGCGTTTCATGGGATCTCAGAAGTGCCGCGAAAGATCCTGTTAGAAGCGGTAGCGCTGGATTTTATAATCCATTTGCAGGTACTTCAGAAGGACCCAAAGTGGCTCCAGGCGCTTATACAGCATCACTTACAAGATGGCAGGATAAAAAGATGACAGCCTTGGGTGAACCTGTAAGCTTCGATATTAAAGGTTTAGATCACCATTCCTTCCCTGCTGCTGACCCGGCAGCGACCGTAGATTTTAAACTAAAAGTGGAAGAAGTGATGCGGGTAGAGCAGATTGTATCAAATGCGCTGCAGAATGCTTCCAGTGAATTAAAACTAGTGCGAAAGGCCATCACGAATATGGAACAACCTGAAGAAAAGTGGTTATCAAAAGTGATCTATTTTGAAGATAAAATCCAACAATTGGACCTCCGTTTGTCAGGGGATCCGTTGCATGCGAAATTGGACATCGATGCTACACCATCCATCGCTGAGCGTATAGGGATTATAGCTTATGAGGGAAAGTATAGTAGTTCGAATCCAACTGGAACACATATGATGAGCCTGAGTATAGCGCAAAAGCAATTGGCGGAATTAGTGCCGGAGGTGAATTTGCTTTTGGACAATGAGTTCAGGGCATTTCGAGTAGCGTTACAGGCTGCAGGAGCACCGTATGTGCCTAGTATGTTGCCTTCTTTTAAAGCGCGATAAAATTGATTTTCAAAAGGAACATTCTACCTCTACTGGAT
>JBBKWA010000291.1:0-24560 GCA_037968695.1 Saprospiraceae bacterium | reverse complement strand
ACACCTTCTAGGCGCAGGATAATCCAGTTGTTGTCTTGTCCAATTGGATTTTCGAAAAAGATATTCTGGTACACATCCCCTTCAAAACTTCCGCCCATGATGACATACATATCCTGATCCCCATCACCATCCATATCGCCAAAACCAACACCGTGTCCTTTTTGAATGTTGCCAAAACCACCGGAATATGTAATATCAGCATAGGACTTTCCTCCACGATTCCAATACATTTTATTGGGCACGATAGACTTTAAGTTTGGTTCACCGGTGCCTAAATAGAAATCCGGAAATCCGTCATTATCAAGATCGCCATAGTTGCTACCCATGGTAAAAACAGGTTCTGTCAAGCCCACATCTATACTCTTGTCTGTAAAAGTATTGTTACCGTTGTTGTGATACAAACGGGGACGAAATTCGCTATCTTTTTTTCCATAAGCCCTCAATATCTTTCCAGGCAAATCTTCCGACCCATCAGAATAAGCGGAGACGAAAATGTCTAACCAACCATCATTGTCGTAATCAAACATCCAGGTAGGAAAAGACACCCATGGTTCTCCGGTATTAGAGGTCCCTGAGATATTTGAAAAACGAATACCCTGATCATCTGACTGATTTAGAAAGAGTTGATTGGTACCATTTAATACGGATATATAGAGTTCAGGTAAGCCATCATTATTAATATCACCTCCCGCGCTGCCTTTGACAAAATAATTGACATTCAAATTAGCCGCCTCAGCTACTTCCCGGAATGTCCCGTCACCTTGGTTGTGATAAAGTTCCGACGGGAAATCCATTGGTGGTCCTGCAGCTGGAATAGATTCATTGCCAATAAACAGATCAAGCCATCCATCACCATCAAAGTCAGCCCATACCGCATTTTGCGTAGGACATTTTGAATAAATACCAGCACTAACCGTTACATCCGTAAATGACCCATCACCATTGTTTTTTAAAAGTGAATTGGGTATTCGCCCCTGGTCTCTAAACCATGCACCGCGTAAAACCAACACATCAACAAACCCATCATTATTGTAATCCGCATGTCGAATATTCAATCCACCTGTCACGCCTTTCAAGCCAGCCTCCATCGTTAGGTCTTCAAAACTTCCATCCCCTTTATTTTTGTAGTATCTGATTTGATCATTAAAACCCCATGCAGAGGCCATAATATCCAGATGGCCATCATTGTCAAAATCCTCGACAGCTACACCACCGGCAAGTCCACGGTTATCAAGCCCTAGTCCTGAAGCAATATCCGTAAATCGTGGAAAATCAACTTTAGACTCAAAATACCCCTTTGGTAGCCGCATTTTTGATGGAATCCCATTAGGAAATTTTCCTAATGTCATTGCAGCTATGTTTAACAGTACTTTGGAAGTCAAATCTTCCGGACTTTCTTCGAGTATTTCTTCGTAGAGCGTAATGGCCATTTCTGAACCAGCCGTTTTTGTGTGTTGCCCTTCTCCTTCGATGGGTATAATACATGAGGCGGTCGTATGGTTCGTGATACAATTTTCTTGTTCGCCAAGACGTAAAGCGGCCAATGCGAGCAATTTCTTCATTTCGATCATCGTCTTTTCTTTTCCGGGAATGGTCATTGGCCCAGCCATTTCCAAGACTTGTCGGAATACCTCAATAGCTGTTTCCGTATTCCCTGCTTTAAGTTCTTCGAACCCATAGATGACAAGAAAATTAAGTTGATTCAGGCCATCAAGAGATGCAGCCTTTTCCTTATATATTTTGGCCCTTTCATTAGACATGAAGACGGTTACTTTCATAGGATCGACCATTGATTGGGTCATTTGCACGCTGTCGATCATGGCCAACGTCTCTTTGCTAGGTTCGCTCGGCTTATTCTGCCCACGATGAATAGAGGGATGTTCCAATTTATTTGATTCACCGGTGCATCCGGAAAGCAATATCATCAGCGAAATAGCTAATCCACTCAAAGCACATTTAACATTGGATAAGTAATTGGGCAAGGAATTGCCCGGAGATGGGCATGCATGCGTTAAATGGTTCAAAAAGAAAGTCATTCCATAAAGGTAACATGCATCCACTATTCAGCACATGATTCTAGGCATATGCCGCTATGATGATAGGAGATCGATTGCGAAAGCTTTATAACATTAAACCTCTTGCTTTTAGATTTCATTCTTTTCAGAATCGCTGTATCCACTTATAAAAGGAGTTAATAGCAACAATAATCACCAGTTATAATGACCAAGGTCATAAAATGCCGGTGTTGTACGGGATATTTTTGTCTTGAAATAATTAATAAAAAAATGGAAAAACTACTAGTAGCATTAATCTTTATTGTCATGGTTTCGGCCTGCGGAGGCGGAGGAGAAACAAAAGAGGAGAAGGGGTCAAATCCTTATTCTACGACTGAAAAAAAATCTGAAGGCGTTGCTGACTACGATCCAAACCGGGGAGCTGGTAAATGGACAGCTGAGAATATTGGTTTGACAGAGGCATTAGATGTAGCGAAAGCTAATTCAGGGGAAAAAATTGCAGATGTAAAGTGTTCTTCTTGTCATAAGATGACCGAAGAGCGACTGGTTGGACCTGGCTGGTCAGGAGTCACAAAACGCAGAAAAGGAGAATGGATAATGAATTTTATTTCTGATCCTGACCCAATGATTGAAAAAGATCCGGTGGTGCAGGCACAGTTAGAATTGTGTTTGGTGAGGATGCCCAACCAAAATCTCTCAGATAGTGAAGCGAGAGATGTCTATGAGTTCATGCGTAAAAACGATGGCGTAAAATAATCAACTATAAACATATGAAAAAGCAATTTCAATTGGGTGTACTTGCCATAGCATTTGTCATGCTAGGATTAGTAGCTTGCAAGCCCAAAAACATGACATCAGCGGTAACCGGTGATGCGGCCACGAAAGCATTTGTTGCGCCTGGACAATACGATGAATTTTACAACTTTGTTTCAGGTGGATTTAGCGGGCAGTTGGCTGTTTACGGTTTGCCAAGCGGTAGACTTTTCAGAGTAATCCCTGTATTTTCAGTAGACCCGGAAAAAGGATGGGGGTATAGCGAAGAAACAAAGCCAATGTTGAATACCTCTCATGGATTTGTTCCATGGGATGACCTTCACCACCCCGAGATGTCTCAAACAAACGGAGAGGTGGATGGTCGTTGGATATTCGTAAATGGTAACAACACGCCTCGAGTAGCGCGTATAAATTTAAAGACCTTTCGGACAGATGAGATTATCGAAATTCCAAATAGTGCTGGTAACCACTCTTCTCCATTTATCACACAAAACACTGAATATGTGATTGCCGGAACGAGATTTAGTGTGCCAGCAGACAATGAAAATGGGGATGTTCCCATTGATTCTTACAAAAAGAATTTCAAAGGACACCTCAGTTTTATCGCTGTCGACAAAGAGACAGGTGCAATGGATATCGCTTTCCAGATTAAGTGTCCGGGAGTTAATTTTGACTTGAGTCATGCCGGAAAAGGACCTTCTCATGGTTGGTTTTTCTTTTCTTGCTACAATACAGAACAAGCCAATACACTTCTTGAAGTAAATGCTTCTCAACGTGATAAGGACTTTATCATGGCGGTTAACTGGAAGAAAGCAGAAGAATATATCAAAGCAGGAAAAGGAAAGAAAGTGCCTGTAAATTATGCTCATAATACATGGGATGAATCAACACATACCGGAAAGTCTGAATTCAAGAAAGAGGTTTTGGTTCTTGACTATAAAGATTTTGATGACTTATGTTATTTAATTCCTTGCCCTAAGTCACCCCACGGTTGTGATGTAGACCCTACTGGGAAATACATTATTGGTAGTGGGAAATTGGCAGCCTTGATTCCTGTATTTAGTTTTGATAAAATGCAAGCAGCCATCGCCAGCAAAGACTTCGATGGTGACTACCAGGGTATCGATGTATTAAAGTACGAATCTGTATTACATGGTGAAGTGAAAAGACCTGGCTTAGGCCCATTACATACTGAATTTGATGCAAAAGGAAATGCCTATACCTCCATGTTCGTGTCTTCAGAAGTTGTGAAATGGAATATCGAGAGTCTGGAAGTTTTGGACCGAGCACCAACGTATTACTCTGTTGGTCACGTATGTGTTCCGGGAGGAGATAGCCGAAAACCTTTTGGTAAGTATTTGATTGCTTACAATAAGATCACGAAGGATCGTTTCTTACCGACTGGTCCTGAGTTATGTCAGAGTGCGCAGCTATACGACATTAGCGGGGATAAGATGCAGTTGATCCTTGACTTCCCAACCATTGGTGAGCCGCACTATGGACAGGCTGCTCCGGCGAGTCTGATCGCTCCCAACTCTGTGAAAATTTTTAATATTGATGATAACAAGCATCCTTATGCTGCACACGGGGAGAAAGAATCTAAGGTCGTTAGAGAAGGAAAAAATATCCATGTTTATATGACAGCAATTCGTTCACACTTGTCGCCAGATAATATTGAAGGCGTTAAGGTTGGGGACGAAGTATATTTCCATGTAACTAATCTTGAACAAGACTGGGATGTGCCTCACGGATTTGCAGTGATCGGCGCGAATAACGCAGAATTGCTCATTATGCCGGGGGAAACCCAAACCCTTAAATGGGTTCCGGAAAAGGCGGGAATGTTCCCAATGTATTGTACTGACTTCTGTAGTGCATTACACCAGGAAATGTCAGGATATGTTCGAGTCTCTCCTGCCAATAGCAATGTGCCGTTGAGGTTCGGTTTGGGAGAAACAGCACCGGTTAGCGGAGAATAATTCCGATCCTCGGCCATATGATTTATAGAAGGGGTACAGAAGCTGCATAACACCAGCGTACCCCTTTTTCTTTTAAACAGTAAGTAATGAATGTACTAAGTAAGCTATCAAATCTCTCAAAAGGCCTGTTGGTGTTGGCAGCATTGCTTTTTATTGGAACAATATTTTTACCGTTTTGGAAAATCGATTTAATCGCGCCCCAATACCCTGAAGGACTAGCGCTTTTAATTTATGCAGATAGGTTAGCAGGTGATGTGGAAATCATTAATGGATTGAACCACTATATAGGCATGGCCACCTTGCATACGGAAGATTTTATTGAATTTTCTATTCTTAGATATATCCTTGGATTCTTCGTTCTTTTTATATTGGCAACTGCTTTGATAGGGAGAAAGAAAATGTTGTATTTATTATTTGCTTCTTTTTTATCCTTTGGCCTCCTGGCACTAGCAGATTTTTATCGATGGAATTATAATTATGGACATAATCTTGATCCTACAGCTGCCATCATCGTGCCGGGCATGTCTTACCAGCCTCCTATTTTCGGATACAAACAGTTGCTTAATTTCGGGGCATATTCAATGCCCAATAGTGGTGGAATTTTATTTATAGCGACAGGGCTAATTATTTTGTTCGTTGTTTTATACGAAAAGAAAGTATTCAGCAATCTATTTAAGAAAAAAGCTAAAATCGCAACCGTAATTATTGCAGGTGGTATGTTGACGCTATTGGCTTGCGGTGCCCCTGGTCCAAGGCCGCTGAAAGTTAATGAGGATATGTGTGCTTATTGCCGAATGACCATTACAGAGGCCCCTTTTGCTGCTCAGCTGACAACAGTACAGGGACGTCAATATTTGTTTGATGACATCTCTTGTATGGCTGGTTACAGAAATGAAAATGGGGATTTGAAATACGACAAATTTTATGTTAGTGACGTATGTAATTCATCCGTTTTTATAAATGTTGAGGAGGCCACCTTCCTGCATAGTGAGGACTTCAGAAGCCCAATGGGTGGAAATATTGGCGGGTTTGCAAATCAGGACAGTGCAGCGCTGTATCAGTCAAAATATAATGCCAGTCCAACGACCTGGGCTGATTTGATAAAGTAAATCTTTTTATGCGTTTTTTCCCTAGAGAAACATGTTGGTTTTCAATGCTCACCTTAAGTCTTTTTCTTCAGGCTGAGTTTTGTTATGGGGAAACATTACATGTTGGACAGGGGTTTGAATATGCTACTATCAAAAAGGCTATTCAAGCCTCCATTGCCGGAGACACTGTGTTGGTGCATTCCGGTATCTATAAGGAAGGGAATATTATTCTTGATAAATCGATTTCCCTTATTGGCGTTGATATGCCGGTTTTGGATGGACAAAAAAAGTATGAAGTCCTTTCAATAAAAGCTGATTCCGTACTCTTCTCCGGCTTTAAAGTGCAGTATTCAGGTCGAGCATCTTTGGATGATCCGGGAGGTATAAAAGTGTATGATAGTAAATATGTCAGTATCATAGGAAACCATTTATTCGATAATTTTTTTGGGGTTTATCTCCAGTTCAGTCAACATTGTATTGTCAAGGACAATATCATTGAGGCATTTGGAAAGGAAGAGCAAGAGATTGGTAATGGAATACATTGTTGGAAAAGCGAAGACCTTCAAATTATAGGGAATACGATTACCGGACATCGGGATGGAATCTATTTCGAATTTGTCTACAGATCAATTGCATGGCGAAATATTTCATCGGATAATATTCGCTATGGCCTTCACTTTATGTTTTCTCATGATGATGCTTATATCACCAATATATTTAGACGAAATGGCGCAGGGGTCGCCGTCATGTTTACGAGAAACGTGAAGATGTTTAATAATACATTCATTGACAACTGGGGAGATGCAGCTACAGGGCTGCTATTAAAAGAGATTTCTGATAGTTATCTTTTTAATAATCGATTTATAAGGAATACTTCGGGAGTGTTTATGGAGGGTACGAACAGGATCCGCGTGGAGAAAAATGTCTTTAAGGGAAACGGGTGGGGGATGAAAATTCAGGCCAGTTGCGCAGACAATAAAATTCTCGGGAATAATTTTCTTGGAAATACATTTGATATAGGCACGAATGGTTCGTTGGTGCTCAATACATTCGATGGTAACTACTGGGATAAATATGAAGGGTATGATCTCGATAAGGATAAAGTTGGAGATGTTCCTTACCGACCATTAAGTGTGTTTTCGGTTATTGTAGAGCATAATCCGCCTGCCATGCTTTTGTACAGGAGTTTTATTGTTACTTTATTGGATCGATCGGAAAGGATGATTCCGACATTGACGCCGGACAATTTTATTGATAATCAGCCTTTAATGTATGCCTTGTCGTTATGATTGAGATCAAAGATGTATCAAAGAATTTTGGCAAGCTGAAAGTCCTGAAGAATGTCAACCTAACCTGTGAGCCGGGTCAGTGTATCGCACTTATCGGGCCTAATGGGTGTGGTAAGACTACACTTATAAAGTGTATCCTTGGCATGGTCATTCCCTCTTCCGGGACAATCCTGTTTAAGGAAAAAGACATTGCCAATCGTTATCTCTATAGACATGATATCGGGTATATGCCGCAGATAGGTCGGTACCCTGATAATATGTCCATTGGACAGGTGTTTGACATGATCAAAGACATTCGAAGCACGAAAGAAAAGCTAGACGAAGAATTGGTTGATGCTTTTGAGTTATCGGAAATGCGCGATAAGAAAATGCGTACCCTATCAGGAGGGACTATTCAAAAAGTGAGTGCCTCGCTGGCGTTTTTATTTGCGCCTGAAGTGTTGATCCTGGATGAACCAACCGCCGGGTTAGATCCTTTGGCTGCGGAGATTTTAAAAGACAAGATTATTGAGGAAAAAAGTAAGGGGAAATTAGTTTTTATTACCTCTCATTTACTGAGTGAATTGGATGAATTAGTCACCCATGTGGTGATGATGCAGGAAGGGGCGATTCGATTTCACATGCCAGTTCGTGAATTAAAAGAAGTCACGCAAACAACAAGTTTGGCCAAAGCAATTACTCACGTGCTAAAGAAGGACAATGTTTAATAAAATTCAAAAGTTTATCGTTACAGATATTCTTAAAAATAGAATTGTTCTTGCATACACGCTTTTATTGGCGGTTTTGTCCTGGAGTGTATTTAGTATAGAAGATGATGGGAACAAAGGCGTTTTGACGCTCCTCAATATTATTCTTTTGACGACACCCTTGGTGAGTATTATTTTTACAGCCATATACCTCTATAATAGCGCTGAATTTATTGAGCTTTTGCTGAGTCAACCGATTAAGCGCGGAAAAATTTGGACAGGCTTGTTTCTGGGTTTGTTTTCTTCCCTGGCGTTAGCCTTTTTGATAGGAGCCGGTATACCAATATTGCTATATGTTGAGGGGACTATATCTTTTATCCTGCTAGGAACAGGTTTGATGATCACAGCGATATTTGTCGCGCTGGGATTCTTATGTACAATTCTGACAAGAGACAAGGCAAGAGGGATTGGTATCTCGATTTTGCTTTGGCTATTCTTTAGTCTGTTATTTGATGGCCTTGTGCTTTTTGTTTTATTTCAGTTTGCGGACTATCCGATTGAAAAATTAATGGTTGGTGTTGCTGCACTCAATCCTATAGACCTGGCTCGAATATTTATCATCTTGCAATTGGATGTTTCTGCTATGCTGGGGTATACAGGGGCTATATTCAAAGACTTTTTTGGAACCGGGCTTGGGATGATGATTGGGTTTATACTCCTCTGTCTCTGGGTGCTTATTCCATTTATGATTTCCCGAAGGTTGTTTATCCGCAAGGATCTTTAGTAGCCTCTCTTCTTCAAATAGTATTTAATAGATATTGTTGTCAGTTCTTTTGCCATGGATCAATTGGTTTATGCAAAGGCGCAAAGCCAATTTTAGTGTTTGAATGTCTATGTCTAAGTTTATGTGGGTGTTTCATAAATTCCGTTCACCGTAGATATTTAGTGATGTGGTGATACGTGATGATTGATTTGCACTACCCGATATTTCTTTACTTATTGCTCTGTAATCACCCAAAAAGATTCTCGGAAAGCCGTAACCGCAAAGAACGCATAGCCGATTTTAGTGTTTAAGTGTGTGTTTTTTTATTTCCGTTAACCGTTAACCGTTAACCGTTAACCCAAATTCGTTTCACGAAGTGACGCAAAGTCGCAGAGTTTAGTTTTCTTGCCATAAGCCATAAGCCATAAGCCATAAGCCCTACTTCGCCGTAGCCTTGGCGAAGGCGGAGTCCCATTAAAAAAAAGCCGAGTGATTAAACCCGGCCTACATCACCATTAATGTGAAATAATTAATCTATAATTTTAAACATTCTATTCTGGTGGTAAGAGAACATCATCGATGACATATACCACACCATTTGAAGCAGGGACTGTCGCAAGTATTTTAGAACCGTTAGCATAGTAATCCCCATCCTTGATGGTAATCTCTACATTCTTCAGATTGACTTGATTGAGCTTTTGCCCATCTTTCATATGTTCTGTTTTAATCACCCCAACATAAACGTGGTATTCCAGAATATTTGCCAGATCATCAATAGCCTCAGGCTTCAACAGACCTTCAACTGTTCCTGCAGGTAGTTTTGCAAACGCTGCATTGGTAGGCGCAAATACTGTAAACGGACCTGCATTAGCTAAAACATCAACATAGTTTGCAGCTTGTAACGCCGCTACGAGCGTTGTGTGATCTTTGCTGCCAACTGCTATCTTAACAATATCATTAGCCGAAACATTATCCTGCACGGCCGATTGTCCTGACAAAGCGGAAGCATCATCAACGGATTGTGTTGTGTCTTGATTTTGACCAGATGACTGACATCCAATAAGGAGCGTCACAAGGCTTAATACCATAATATAAGTTAGTCTTTGCATATCTTTTGATTTGATACCAAAGGAATGCAATTCAGTGCCTATACACTATGATTCAGGTCACAATATTGGCTGATTTAAGTCAGTCAGTTCGCGCTTTGGCGGTGCTAATGGCGATTAAAAGGGCACCTGCAAAAAGCGCGAGAGCGAAAATGAAAAGTAGTTCTTTAACCATAGGAATAACGGAATAGCTAAAGCCTGCTACCCCCTGTATCATCAGAACAAGCTCTGTGAGTATGGCCGCTCCGGCAAAAACAATAAGCGCGATTTTAGCCATTTTGTTTTGACGTATCAGGCCTGTACCCATCATAAAGGAAAGTAAAAACAATGTTGTGATCACCAGTAGTACCAGATGCAGATAGGCGATGACAATGGGTCTGAAACCAAACGCTAACTTACTGAGATCAGGGGCCGTTGAACCAAGCTGAAGAAGGAATTTCAATGTGATGGCCAACGCGACAATCAGCAGGAGGAAAATGATAATTTTCGAAAAACTGGATTGGATAGTAGATAGGTTTTTACGCAAGAAGGTGATGAGATAGCCCCAGCCGATTACTTGAACAATAGCAGCAAGAGCAACAAGCACATACAGCCATAATGGTATGTCAGCCCACAATGTTGACAAGAAGTAAGCAGGTAAACAAGGAAGAAACATTAACCAGAATGCTTTTGTCCCCAGACTTGCATGGACAATGCCTTGCTTAATGTGATTAAAAAACAATCCAATACAGGCGAATAAAAACCATCCATTATATTGAAAATGAAGATAGAAATACACGGAGCCGAGATAGGTGTCCTGATCATAATTTTTCGTCGCCATCATAGTAGATAATACCATCGTCCCCACAGTAGAGAGGATGCCCAACCAGATAGAAGATTGAATCCATTTTTTGCCGGGGTGTTCCTTGGGAAGGCGAGACAGATCCCTTAACGCAAAGAACGAAAAGACATACCCTGTCAACAACGAAAGTGTTGAAAAGATTAGGGAGATGGGGCCATATCCCTGAATGGTAAAACAAACCAGCATACCATAGGCAGAGACCAGATTTATAATAATTAAGTTTCGATAAATGGGCTCATTGATCTTGGCGAGGTTAGTTCGCAAAACGCCCACCAACAGGAAAAACAAACAATGCGTAATCCACCCGCTCAAAGCAAAATGGGAATGAGCTTCCTGCAGATATTTTTGATTGAAATGAGGAAATTCAAAGCCAATTTTATAGCGCATGAGTGCCCCTATACCAGCGACAATGCATAAATTAACCAGTGCGATACGTACCCAAAGTTTTGAAGATATTGACATGAATCAGGACATTGTATGAAGTTTAACATCGTGCTGCAATGGAACGAGGGATTAGTACCCGGCGACAAGTGCCTTGACGGCTTGTATTACAGCAACAAAGTTTAATTTATTTAATTCAGGTGTGAATCTTCTTCGCGCAAGATACATGTTATGGTTGTTTAGTACCTATTCAGGATCAGTTGCAAGTGAAATATTTTTGTTTGGTTAAGTGTTGACTGGCTAGCGATCATTTTGACTCTATAATTCAAAAGAGATAATGCTTTGGTCTTGGAGTTGCAGGTTAACGCCGTACGCCTTACTTTTGGCTGACCGATCAGTCAATCAATATGTCTCCACGATCAGAACAACAGTATATCGCCATTAGAGAAAAGAGTCGCGACAAAATCATCGAAGCGGCAACAGGCTTATTTGCACAACAAGGATTTCATGGTACCAGTATTAGCAAAATTGCCAGTAAAGCTCATGTTTCCAAAGGGTTGATGTACAATTACTTTGATAGTAAAGAGCAACTTTTGGATGCCATTTTAGCCAAAGCATTCCAAGATATTGAGCGCCCTATAGAGACATTGAAGCACTTCAATGATCCTTGTGAGAAATTAGCTGTTTTGGTTGAAGGCATATTCTCCATGGTGAAAAATAAACAGGATAGGTTGCACTGGCAATTTATGATGTCGATCATGACGCAGCATGAAGTCATGAAACGTATGCACACCATATTTTCGAAATATATGAAATGTTACCTTGGCTTATTTGAAGATTTATTCAATGAGATGAAGGTGCCTAACCCTCAACTTGAGAGTTATCGATTAGCAGCAACGCTTGATGGTATATTATTGCACTACCTGGGTGTTTTTGGGAAATCGTATCCACTTGATGAAATGAAAAATGAAATACTTAATCAATATGATAAATATAGGACAGCATAGTTTACGCCGATTGGTTTTTATCGCTATTATTTTATTTGGTGGAGGCGGCTATTTGTCAGGACAACAAGCAATCGATATTGTGAAAGCCGCCGATCAAAAGCTAAAAGGGCTTTCTTCTGAAGCAGAAATGACTATTCGAATAATTCGACCCACCTGGAAGCGCGAGATTTCCTTAAAAACCTGGAGTAAAGGAGATAAATATGCCTTGATACTAGTCACTGCACCCGCAAAAGATAAGGGCATGGTGTCACTGAAGCGCGATAAAGAAGTTTGGAATTGGATCCCTTCCATTGAACGAACGATCAAACTTCCTCCTTCCATGATGACACAATCCTGGATGGGAACAGATTTTACGAATGATGATCTGGTGAAGCAATCTTCAATTGTGACGGATTATATTCATACACTGGAAAAAGATACGATTATAGAAAATTATACTTGTCATAAAATTATTTTAACACCAAAATCAGAGGCTGCTGTCGTGTGGGGTAAAATCATTATTTATATTTCCCAAAAGGAATTCATGCAGCTGCGCGCCGAATACTATGACGAAGAGGACGATCTCATCAATGTGATGAGCGGTTCAAAGATTAAGAATCTAGGGGGAAAGTTATTGCCTTCAGAAATGGAGATGATTCCTGTTGATAAACCAGGGCAGAAAACCGTTTTAGTATATAATAGCCTCACATTTGATAAGCCTATCGAAGAAAGTTTTTTTACTGTACAGAATATGAAAACTGTTAGATAGATGTTGTTGAAATTTGCCTGGAGAAATATATGGAGGAATAAGCGCAGGACGCTGATTACAGCTGCCTCTATTTTTACTGCGGTCATTCTAGCCTTGCTCATGCGTTCTGTTCAAATTGGGGCCTATCAGCGCATGATCGACAATGTTGTAAGTTTCTATAGCGGCCATATACAACTTCATGCTGCGGGGTACTGGGATGAAAAAACATTAGATCATACTTTCGTAGCCAATGATTCTATTGAGACATTGCTTAATCATCAAAGGGAGATCGTTTCGTGGGTGCCGAGGCTAGAATCGTTTGCGTTGACCTCAGCCAAAGAACTGACGCAAGGTAGTTTGGTGGTTGGGATCGATCCTAATGCTGAAGATAAGTTGACCCACCTTTCTCAAAAAGTTATAGCAGGAGAATATCTTGAAGAAAAAGATAGCGGGATTCTGGTTGCTGAAGGATTGGCCGAAAAAATTCAACTTGGCGTAGGGGATACAATTGTTCTGCTTGGCCAGGGATATCATGGCGTGACTGCCGCAGGGAAGTATGAAGTAAAAGGAATTGTACATTTTTCCGCTCCCAATTTAAATGATGGAATGGTTTATTTAACGATTCCAGTAGCACAAGTTTTATTTGGAACAGGTGAACGGTTGACGAGTATTGCCATTTCTATAGAGCAAAATGCGGATGCCACTCAAGTAGCTACAGTACTTCGTCAGCGGATAGGGTCAATGCCATTTGAGTTTTACGATTGGAAGCAGATGATGCCTGAAATGGTTCAACTGATTGAAGTAGATAGTGCTGGCGGGATCATTGTAATCGCCATACTTTATATGATTATCGCCTTTGGTATTTTTGGTACTATCGTCATGATGCTGGCAGAACGCCAGCATGAATTTGGCATTTTAGTAGCCATCGGGATGAAAAAGATGAAATTAGCCACGGTAGTCGTCATTGAGATTCTCATGATTGCCCTACTGGGTACTTTAGCAGGTATCCTGGCCGGTATCCCTATCATCGCATACTTCCACGCGAATCCTATCAGCGTGACTGGTGAGATGGCAAAAGCTTATGAGAGTTTTGGGATGGAAGCGATATTTCCATTTTCTAAGGATATAAATATTTTTATTACACAGGCCACAATTGTATTTGTCCTTAGCCTTGTGCTATCTATTTATCCTTGGTTTAGGATTTTAAGACTTAAAGCCATCGAGGCATTAAAAAGTTAGAAATGCTGACACGAATTGCATGGCGAAATGTTTGGCGTAATAAGGTGCGAAGCCTTATACTGCTATGCTCTATTGCGCTCGGTGTTTGGGCCGGAATATTTATGCTTTCTTTTTCGTGGGGGATGAGCATACAGTATGTCAACTTGGCCATCAAAGGGCAGATTTCTCATATCCAAATGCATCAACCGGAATTTAAGCAGGATAGAAAGATAACTTATACCATTGATGATGCGCCAGGCAGGATACAGGAAATAAATTCGTTACCAGGAGTTCGAGCGTCATGTGGAAGAATTATTATCAGCGGAATGATTTCCTCACCAACATCTGGCGCAGGAGCGAGCATTTCAGGAATTGACCCCGATCAGGAAAATATGGTGACCGGGATGGCAACAAACGTAATTCAGGGCGAATATTTTGAATCCAAAAAGAAAAATCAAATACTAATAGGCGAGAAACTAGCCAACAAACTGAATGTGAAACTAAACAATAAAGTTGTGCTCACTTTTCAGGATATAGATAGTCATATTACTGCTGCAGCGTTTCGTGTTGCGGGCATTTATAAAACAAGTAATAGCTCCACAGATGAATTGAATGTTTTTGTAAAGCATGCAGCACTATCCCCCCTTCTTGGCCTGGAGGAAGGCAGTGTACATGAAATCGCCATCCTGTTAATAGAAGGTGCAGAGATGGCGCCAATTTATGCTTCACTCAAGGCAAAGTATCCAGCTCTTTTAGTGGAAGACTGGAAGGCTTTGGCACCTGAGCTGCGATTGGTTGTTGATTCCTTTAGGATGAACATGGTAGTCTTTATGGGCATCATTTTATTGGCCCTCACTTTTGGCATTATCAATACGATGCTCATGGCAGTTTTAGAGCGCTTTCATGAGCTAGGCGTACTGATGGCCATCGGGATGAACAAGTTTTCTGTGTTTATGATGATTATGTTGGAGACCCTTTATCTGGCTATTATTGGTGGGATATGTGGTCTGCTTTTAGCTTATGGTACCATTCAAATTTTAGGACGGACAGGTATTGATCTCTCTGCTTTTGCTAAAGGACTTTCGGCTTATGGCATGGATACTTTAGTATATCCCGCATTGCAAAACAACCAATATCTGGAAATATTTATTATGATTTTTATTGCTGCGATTCTGTCTGCAATTTATCCTGCTTATAAAGCCTTAAAATTAAATCCTGTTCAAGCAATTCGTAAAATTTAACACAATGGCCGTACTGGAAATTTCAGATTTAAAGAAGACGTATAATGAGGAAAGCGATTTTCCTGTTCACGCTGTAAACGATGTCAATTTTATTATTGAAAAAGGTGAATTTACAGCCATAGTAGGGCCATCAGGCTCGGGCAAATCAACACTTCTAAACCTGATGGGAGGATTAGACCACCCGTCAGCGGGCAAGGTCGTCATTGATGGAAAAGATATTTCTGAACTGCGTGATAATCAACTGATAGATTTTCGCCTTCACCATATTGGATTTGTGTTTCAATCCTTTAACTTGATACCTGTGCTTACAGCAAAAGAAAATGTTTCTTTCGTTATGGTCCTTCAAAAAACGCCAAAAGAAGAAAGAGAAAATAGGGCGATATCGTTATTGACGGAAGTGGGCCTGGAAGACAGGCTGGATAGTCGACCTTCTGAATTGTCTGGTGGCCAGCAGCAACGTGTGGCCATTGCACGTGCATTAGCATCACGACCGGCTTTTGTGCTTGCCGACGAGCCTACCGCTAACCTTGACTCTAAATCCGCAAGTAATCTTTTAGATATCATGTTAAAACTGAATCAGGAGGAGCATATGACGTTTATTTTTTCTACACATGATTCACGTGTGATCGAGCGGGCACGCAGAGTGATCACACTTGTTGATGGAAAGATTGTTTCTGATAAAAAACAAGATGTTACATAAAGCAAGTCAACAGATTGGAAAGTTACTTTTGATGAGTCTTGTGCTTAGTAGCGTGTCCCTTTACAGTCAGGAGGACGCTCCTAAAGGGGCCTTAAATGATGTTTTATCATTCAATGGGTATATCAAGGACATGCAAGTGTATGCTATTGCATCTCCTTTGGCTTCCACGACGTATAATTTTATACATAATCGATTAAACTTAAAGTATTATCCTTCCTCTTCCTTTACCGCGGCGCTCGAAGTAAGAAACAGAGTTTACTTAGGGTCCGATATTAATAAGATTCCTGATTTTGTGAATTTTGTTGATGTAGATAATGGATATGTTGATTTATCTGCTTTGATCATTAAGGAAAATGCCTTACTAGCAGTCGCGCAGATAGACCGTTTTTGGCTGGATTGGGGGCATGAAAATTGGCAAATTAGAGTCGGTCGTCAACGGATCAATTGGGGGAAAACATTGATCTGGAACCCCAATGATTTATTTAATACATTCAATTATACTGACTTTGATTATGAAGAGCAACCCGGAAGTGATGCCTTGAAAGCTACTTATTACCCTACCGGAATGTCCTCTATCGAGGCAGCTATAAAACCGGGCAAAGCAAGTGATGAAACAGTAGCAGCAGGTATATGGCGTTTCAATAGAAACAGATATGATTTGCAGGTGCTGGCTGGTGTGTATCGAACAGATTTAGCTTTTGGCTTGGGTTGGGCTGGAAATATTAAAAATGCAGGATTCAAAGGGGAAGCAACCTGGTTTCAACCTAAAAATAATTCACCAGAACACAGAAAGGAGGTGAGTGCCGCCATCACTGTGGATTACTCCTTTGAAGCCCCGATATATTTGCAGGGCGGTATATTGTATAATTCGCATAATTCTGTAGACACCAGCGGAATAGTCCAAAATGGTTTTATTCGAGGTCAGGAATTATCTCCGAAAAATCTAATGCCATCGGATTGGTCATTTTTTGGCCAGATTTCTGGAAACGTGACTCCATTATTTCGAGCTGATCTGGCTATCATTCAAACGATATCTCCAGCTTTTACTTTTATCATGCCTTCCTTAAATTATTCTGTTTTCGATAATTTAGATATTACCTTGCTGGATCAAAGTGTGTTTCTGTTTACCTCCACTAAGCCAAATAATCTGCATAGTATTTACCTGCGTTTAAAGTGGAGTTTTTGACGAAACATTCCTTTGTTGTTAGGGCTGCATTACTATTTTCGTTTTTCTTTGTTTGTGGAAAATGCTTTCCTCATCTTTGATCTTATGACTAGGATTGTAGATTCACGTCTGGGGTATTTTATTCTCTTTGGGTTTGCATTAGCCTTATACGCCAATACCCTTTTTCATGGTTTTGTATTGGATGATGAAGTGGCTATCAGTAAGAATGATTATGTCCAAAAGGGATTAGGCGGAATCAAGGATATATTTACCCATGACAGTTTTGCTGGGTATAGCCGAATAGGAGAAGGGGAAAGTTTGTTGGTAGGGGGACGATACCGGCCTTTTTCAATTGCCCTGTTTGCTTTAATGCATTCCCTCTTTGGTAATAACCCAATTCCTTTCCATTTATTAAATATTATAATGTTTGCCTTTGCAAGCATCATGCTGTACTATTTTCTAAAGCTGGCCTTTACGCCTGTAAGTCAAGGGAATATGATGGCTTTTCTCATTACGGCAATCTATATCGCCCACCCAGTGCATGTAGAAGTGGTTGCTAATATTAAAAGCCTGGATGAAATTCTGGTTTTACTTTTTGGGATTGCGGCGCTATATGGTATGCTTAGGGCTTATGATACCGGATCATTTATTTGGATGGGTGTAGCCATAATCGGGATCTTTTTGGCTTGTTTCAGTAAAGAGAATGCGCTGACATTTGCACTGTTGGCCCCACTTACACTTTGGTTTTTTAGAAAAGGCACTACATCAAAGAAGTTTTCTTTTAGTCTTTTATTTCTTCCTGGCGTTTTATTTTTTCTATGGGTTCGGATTTTGGTTTTAGGTGAAACGTCGGAAGGCACCTTAATGCAAGATCCGCTTAATTATCCATTTCTGGAATGGACAGCACAGGGTTGGGTTGCATGTTCACTTGAAACAAAAGCAGCTACAATTATTTATACACTTGGCGAATACCTGCGCCTGATAGTGTTTCCATATCCATTGACCCATGATTATTATCCATTTTACATTGAGTTACAGTCATTTTCTAGTCCACGTGTGTGGCTTAGTCTTGTGAGTATGTTCGCTTTGTTAGGTTTAGGTTTTTGGGGACTATTGAAAACCAAGAAACCTGGGTTTGGAATTTTATTCTTCTTTATTACCGGTATCATTACATTTAATATTCTTTTTCCAGTGGGTGTATTCATGGCAGAGCGGTTCCTGTTTATTCCATCGCTTGGATTGATTGCAGCTTTTGTTCTATGGCTGTATCCTTGGTTGTGTAAAAAACACCTGACCATTTGTGCCTTGCTTTTTAGTTTCATTATTCTTTCTTTTTCCATTTTAACTATTATTCGTAACCAGGCCTGGGCTACCAATGAATCCCTTATGCTAACCGATATTAAGGAATCATCAGAAAGTGCACGATTGCTGAAGAGTCTTGGTGTCTTAAAATTGGACCAGGCATTGGAACAGAATGATGACAGCAAGCGGCGGGAAAAACTCCTTGAAGCCAAAGCTCATCTCGAGAAAGCAGTCTTACTACATCCTACTTATTATGATGCGCTACTAGCCAGTGGAGCTTGTCATTATTATCTAGGAGAATATCAACAATCCGCGAGCGATTACGGGACTGCTTTAGGATTTTACACTGATGATGAGGATTCAAAATTAGGTTTGCGATATGCATTGATCGCCTATAGTCAGGAACAATGGGCCAAAGGCGATTCATCTTCTTCTGTGGCAGCATTGGTAGACGTCTGGGATTTAAAACAGGATACGACCATCGCATCCCAGATTTCAGTGAAATATCTTGAGATGGGCATGACTGAAGAAGCTCATCAGTGGAAGCGCAGAGCGAGTTCATTTGGATTTGTTGTGCCAACGATCGAATAGTCGTTTAAAGTAGGGTTTGTAAACTTCCTTTGAGAACCAAAACGGCCAAATCGTGTTAGTCTTATTTTGCTGATGGGTAGAGAACATAGCCATAGGTTTAGGCTGCCAGGAATGATGAATAAGGCGTTTTCTCAAAAGCTTTGCTATCTGTCCATCTTACGCCAGTTCGTTCGCCTTTATTTAATCAGCCAAAAACGCCTAACTTTGCCAATCAATGATTGAACTTAAAGTCACCGAAAAGCAACCCAGAGCGCGTAAGCCGGATTGGTTGAGAGTAAAGCTACCTATAGGCGAAGAGTACAAGAAAGTACGTAAGCTTGTAGATACCTATGACCTCCACACAATCTGTCAGAGCGGAAATTGTCCGAATATGGGAGAATGCTGGGGAGCAGGAACGGCAACTTTCATGATTCTGGGAAATGTTTGTACAAGATCTTGTTCTTTTTGCGCAGTTAAGACAGGTCGTCCTAATGAATACGATGAAGATGAGCCGCGTAGAGTAGCAGAAGCTATTGCCTTGATGAAAGTCAAACACGCCGTCATCACTTCAGTAAATCGAGATGAACTAAAAGACAGAGGCGCTGAAATTTGGTACCAAACGGTAGCAAAAGTAAAAGAGTTATCACCCACAACAACCATTGAGACTTTAATCCCTGATGTGAAAGCGAATTGGGATGCCTTGAAAAGGATGATTGAAGGAGGCCAGGAGGTGGTTTCGCACAATATGGAAACAGTTCCTCGCCTTTATCGACTAGTTCGTCCGCAGGCGAAATACGAGCGCAGTCTGGAGCAGATTCAGCGCACAAAAGATAGTGGTATGCGTACCAAATCCGGGATTATGGTTGGATTAGGCGAGACCGAGGATGAAATACTTCAGTCCATGGATGATCTTGTGGGTCACGGCTGTGATGTCTTAACCATAGGCCAATACCTTCAACCTACACCAATGCATTTAGCTGTAGCTGAGTTTGTACACCCTGATGTATTTGCCATGTATAAGGAAGAAGGACTCAAAAGAGGTTTTGATTTTGTAGAAAGTGGACCTTTGGTTCGGTCATCTTATCATGCTGAACGGCATCTATAAATTTTCCTTTAATCAAATACAGCTTTAAACTAATTTGATGGTGATGTGGTTGATCTGGAAGTTTACCTCCAATGAAGGCCGTAATAAATAGCAAATCACCTTGAAACTGGATTTTTTAGCTAAATCCCCTTAGCTTTGGACTCCTTTTACTATTGAAAACAGTTTCTTCCATAATGCCAGCTGATCTTTTGCACCAAACACTCAAATCACGTTTTGGGTTTGATTCGTTTAGACCCCAGCAAGAGGATATTATTCATCACATGTTGGAAGGTGGACACGCTTTGGTCATTATGCCTACCGGAGGTGGGAAATCTATTTGTTACCAGCTACCAGCACTATTAAAAGAAGGATTTGCCTTGGTGATTTCGCCTTTGATTTCATTGATGAATGATCAGGTGCGTTCAATGCGGTCAAACGGGATTTTTGCTTCTGCTATCCACAGTGGTACAAGCCAACAGGAAACCAAAGAAATTCTTAACCAAATTGAACAAGGCGATCTAAAGATTCTGTATGTTTCTCCGGAACGGGCATTGAGTTCGAGATTTGTTGAGTTTATTTCCGCTCAGAATATTTCCCTTATTGCTATTGATGAAGCACATTGTGTTTCTATTTGGGGAAATGATTTCAGACCGGAGTACGCCAAGTTGCAAGGATTGATTCGGTACTTTCCGGATGCTTCCGTCATCGCGTTAACAGCCACAGCCGATAAAGCAACACAAGAAGATATATGCCAGCAACTCAATCTAAAAGAAGCTAAAACCTATTTAGCAAGCTTCGAAAGACCAAACATTTATTTATCAGCAAAAGCGGGTATTCAGCGGTTAGATCAGATCAAGGGATTTATCCGAAGACAGGATGGGCATCCAGGTATTGTTTATTGCCTGGCCAGAAAAACCACAGAGTCCATTGCCACGGCATTAAGAAAACTAGGATACAAAGTAGAGGCGTACCATGCTGAAATAGATAATGGTACACGCAAGAAAATCCAGGAGGATTTTCAATATGACAGATTGCAAATTGTATGTGCGACGATCGCTTTTGGAATGGGGATTGATAAGCCGAATATTCGTTGGGTTATCCATTATAATCTACCAAAGAATATTGAGAACTATTATCAGGAGATAGGAAGGGCAGGACGCGATGGTCAGCCTGCTGAAACAATGATGTTTTACAGCTTTAGGGACGTCAGTGTTTATAGAGAATTTATCGAAAAGAGTGAAGCCAACACTACCTTTAAACGCGTACAAGCTGAAAAACTGGACCGTATTTGGGAGTATAGCCAGGCGACAAACTGTAGAACGAATGTGATCCTCAATTACTTTGGTGAATATCGTTCAACACCATGTGGTCATTGTGATCACTGCCTTCATCCTTTGGAAGGGTTTGATGGAACGCAGATGGCGCAGATGGCACTTTCTGCTTGCAAGCGTTGCAATGAAAGTGTTGGAATTGGCATGTTGGTGGATGTGCTCAGAGGATCAGGTAGAAAAGAAATTTACGAACGAAATCTTCAGCATGTAAAAACGTATGGCGCGGGAAAAGCGATAAGTTGGAAAGATTGGATGCACTACATTACACAGTTGATTAATCAAGGTTTGTTGGATATCGATTATGTCAATCATTCTGTATTAGTCTGTACGCCTTTAAGTGAAGAGGTGTTGTTTGAAAATAAAGCCGTTACGCTCCACCGATCCATAGATAAACTGGAAGAGCCACTAAAGCGAAAAGAACCAAAACGAACACTTTTCAATAAAGAATTAATTGAGCGTCTGGTCGCCCTCTGTAATAAGTTGGGGAAAGAAGAAGGGATTCCCCCGTACTCGATTTTTCCAAAAGGCACGATTAAGGAAATGGCGGAAGCTCGCCCACTGACAGTGGAGGAATTGACCAAAATAAATGGTGTTGGCGTTTATAAATCAGAACAATATGGGCAGGTATTTGTCGATGCCATTCGCGCCTATATAACGGATCAGGATATTATCAAAAAACCTAAAGGGATGACATATGTTGAAACACTGGAATTGTTTCATCAAGGGCTGACGCTGGAAGAAATAGCGCAAAAGCGGAAGATGGCCATCTCCACCATAGCAGGCCACCTGGCGAAATTGTATGAAAAAGGAGAACAAATAGATCTGCAGCAGTTTTTATTACCTGATGATCTTGTGATCGCACAGCAAGGCTGGCGGGCCAGCAAGTTTTCGACACAAGTGACAAAAGTTAAGGAGCAGGTGGGCGATAGTATCAGTTATCCAAGGTTGCATCTTGCACTAGCTATTGTAAAAAGGAAGGATAATAAGGAAGAGGAAGGGGCTGAAAAGTAGGTTAACATTCAATTGTGACCCGGCTTTTGTTTTTTCCTTATTTTTATCACTTGAACTTAATTATTATGAGAACCATATTTATACTTTTGGCTTTAATCACTTTGTGGCTTCCATCGGTCGAAGCGCAGGGTATTGAATTTTACCATGGAACATGGGAAGAGGCTTTGATCAAAGCTAAAAATGAAGACAAAATAATTTTTGTTGATGCGTACACTACCTGGTGTGGTCCATGTAAACGGATGGCATCAAGCACTTTTCCTGATCCGGAAGTAGGCAAGCTTTTTAACCAGCACTTTTTAAGTTTGAAAATTGATATGGAGAAAGGCATGGGGCTTGAGTTTAGAAAGAAGTTTCCGGTAAGCGCTTATCCCACACTCTATTTTATAGATTATGACGAGGAGGTGGTGCGGAAAGCTGTTGGGGCCAAAAATCCTGCTGATTTAATTAAAATGGGTGAAAGCATAATTAGTAAGTTCGATAAAAGCACTAAATATGAAGCTGCCTATGCGGAAGGAGATCGCAGCTACCAACTCGTGTATGATTATGTCGCCGCATTAAATAAATCAGGTAAACCATCGGTCAAGATTGCGAATGATTATCTGGAAGGTCAGGATGACTACACGACAGATGAGAATCTCAAATTCATATTGGAAGCAGCCTCACAAGTTGATTGTCAGTGTTTTGATCTTTTTGAAGAATACAAATCGGATATTAGTAAAATCGTAGACAAGGAAACTATTGATGCCAAAGTAAGAGCTGCTTGTGACAATACTGTAGAGCGTGCCATTGAATTCGAAAGTCCTGAACTAATAGTTCTGGCCACAGCGGCTATGAAAAGGAATATTCCTGACGAAGCTGATCGGTTTAAGGCTGAAAGTGAAATTCATTATGCGCTCGCATTACATGCATTGTCAAACATAGAAGAATTAGTCAACCTCTATGTAAAGAAATATATAAAGAATGATCCTGAAGGGTTGAATCTGCTAGCCCTTGATCTGTATAAGTTTGCTTTAGATGATGCCACCAGCAGGAAGCTGGCATTGGAGCTCGCACAGCGTGCAGCAGAAGATAAAAATGCGAAGACAGCCTATGTCACGGCCTATGCCAATTTAGTCTATAAGGAAAAAGGGAAAGATGAGGCTATAAAAATTCTTGATAAAGCCATGCTTAAATCTGAAGATCAGGAAAGCAAAGACTACATTGATCTAAAAGCATTGAAGAATAAAATGGAAAATAGCTAGGTATTAAGTAAATCCGTTTGGCTTTTTTCATAGTAATGGGTTTTCCAGGTTCACAATTTCCATTTGACTATATTTTTCTCTATTTCATATAGAGAGTAAATCTAATATCAAAGTTAGGTTCACTATCTTTGACCTTCTGTACGAATAAATCCTATGGGTAAGAAAAAAGACCCCCGAAAAGAAATAAGGCCTGCTTCTGATCATTCTGGCATCACTTATCTAAGCGGGATGTATGAAAATTACTTTCTTGATTACGCTTCCTATGTAATATTGGAGCGTGCCGTTCCTGATATCAATGATGGGCTCAAACCTGTGCAACGGAGACTATTGCATAGCATGAATGATATCCATGATGGTCGGTATCATAAAGTAGCCAATATTATTGGCCATACGATGCAATACCATCCGCATGGAGATGCAGCAATCGGGGATGCTTTGGTGAATCTGGGCCAAAAGGATTTGTTAGTGGATACCCAGGGAAACTGGGGCGATATCCGGACAGGGGATAGTGCAGCAGCAGCAAGATATATTGAAGCCAGATTGACAAAATTCGCCCTTGAAGTGGCGATCAACCCACAGACGACCTATTGGCAAGTCTCCTATGATGGACGGCGCAATGAACCGATTGCCTTGCCGGTGAAGTTTCCGCTAATACTTGCTCAGGGGGTAGAAGGGATAGCTGTAGGCCTGGCAACCAGGATTCTACCGCACAATTTTATTGAGCTGATTCAAAGCTCCATCAAAGTACTTGAAGACAAACGAGTTAAACTATATCCGGATTTCCAGACCGGAGGGATGATAGATGTCAGTGACTATCAGAACGGATTACGGGGTGGAAAAATAAGGGTGCGCGTGAGAATCGACAAGATCGATAAGAGCACATTGGTAATCCGCGAAATCCCTTATGGGGTGACGACCGGGACACTAATGGATTCGATCGTCAAAGCCAGTGAGAAAGGGCAAATTAAAATCAAGAAGCTGAGCGATAATACTGCTGCTGAAGTGGAGGTGCTCATAGAATTGCAACCAGGGGTTTCTCCTGAT
>JBBKWA010000290.1:0-4407 GCA_037968695.1 Saprospiraceae bacterium | reverse complement strand
GCCAATTAATCTATCGTATCTATTCATTTAGTTTTTTTGAATTGCCTTCTCCCTATACTGGTAAAATGTTAGTGAGGTAAAATCTCTCGCCTTGATCAATTCTATACACATTATAAATGGTCCAAATCTTAACCTCTTGGGGAGGAGAGAGCAAGCTATTTATGGTTCAGTATCTTTCGAAGAGTATTTTACGGAATTGAAAAGGGCATTTCCAGATATCCGATTACGCTATTTTCAAAGCAATCATGAAGGGCACCTAATAGATTACCTGCATCAATATGGTTTTGAAAATCAAACTGGCTTTATTCTGAATGCAGGCGGATTAACGCATACCTCCATTGTCTTGCGGGATGCAGTTGCTGCAATTGAATCGCCAACGGTCGAGGTCCATATCTCCAATATATATAAACGCGAATCTTTTCGATGGAAGAGTTATCTAAAGGATGTGTGTGCTACACATTTTATAGGTCTTGGTCTTGAAGGGTACCGCAAAGGAATTGATTACTTATTGACGGAGAAGTAATCTCCCGGTTGATTAAGTAAATCCTGTAAGATGGAAAAAAACTTCCCGGCATGAAATCCATCAGCAAGCCCATGATGAAGTGTTAGCCCAACCGGCAGATATCTTTCCCCATCCCGCTCATAGTATTTCCCAAACACCACCATTGGAATCGAAGTATTTCCTCTTTTTTTAAAAGGATGTCGAAAACCTGTAAACGTCACCCACGGGATAGGTGAAAAATAAATCCTTGCCAGGTCTTGTTCCTTTGGCTCCAGGCCAGCATTCTTTTTTTGGTTATCGAAATCAATTTTAGCTTGACTGATGAACGAATTAAAATCAGAGTGAAAATCGAAATAGCCGTATCCATATGTTTCGTTGTCATAGAGAATAGTGGATCCCGGATGAACCGTATGATATTGCCTCACCTGTCCGTATTGATCAATCCTGCATCTCAATTCATCGATGGAATTGCAGGCTAATGTCCCAACATATAAGAAGGAAAGAAAAAAAGAATAGTCATTTGCTTTTACAGCATCATAGAATGTGGTAATACGCACATCACACATCAGATCCCAGGTTGGATTTTCGTAATCTTCAAAGAATCTAAAGAGATCTTTTCTCTTCCATTGTGCCTTGTCTATGATATCGTACATACTTCATCCATTGAAGTATAAAGATAAGGAAATGGAATACTGGTCAAATATGATAAAGGGCCCAGGGATCATTAGCAAATAATGAACTATCCCGGATCAGCTGATTAGGTCAGCGTAATAGAAAAAAAGATTTACTTCTTTCGTTTGGGTACCGGGTCATGTCCATGGCCTCCCCAGGGATGACATGTTGAAATTCGCTTAAGACCCATCCAGATTCCTTTCAAGGGGCCCCATTCCTTAATCGCATCAATCATATACTGACTACAGGATGGTGTGTATCGACAATTAGAGCCTAGCAACGGGGATATCGTTAGTTGGTACAGGCGAATAGGGAGGATGAAGATTTTCTTAAACATAATCTTAGAAGGTATAACGCCAACCAGGTCCACCGGTTTGTAAAATAATATAATCCTGATGTAGCTTACTCATGCGGATATGCATAATATTCTTCTGGTCATCAAAAAGCTCAAACAAGGTATCATTATAAATGAAACATTCCTGCCCGCGGCTAATTGTTGCAGGATACTCAAGGTAGCACCATACGGCTAAATGATCGTCTGCTATTTCTTTTCCTATAAATACCGATTCCAACTTCTGCTTCTGAACTTCGATGAGTAAATGTTCGCGAAAAAATTGGTGAACATAAGTCTCTGCTGAAGACAATTCCCTATCCGTACCAATAAAAAGATCCGGAGCACCACTCAATTTAAGTGAATGCTCCAGATCATCTATAAATATCTTTATGGATACTTCGAAAACGCTTGAACTTTCGTTCCACCTGACTTCACAAACACTAACGTGAAGGTCGTGGATATTTTCAGCCTTAACAGAAAACGGAAGAAACGTAAACAGAGAACTCATTAAGAGAAATCCCCTCACTATCCCCCAAGTCCGTTGCGCTTTGCGCTCCATTAATATCTGTAATAGTCCGGCTTGTATGGTCCTTCAGGCGTTACACCTATGTAAGCGGCCTGGTCCGGAGTCAGTACATCCAGCTGAACACCAAGTTTTTCAAGGTGTAGCTTCGCCACCAGTTCGTCCAAATGCTTAGGCAGTACGTGTACTGTGTTACCGTACTCCTCTCCCTTAGTCCAAAGTTCAATCTGCGCCAACACCTGATTGGTGAATGAATTCGACATCACAAAAGATGGATGACCCATGGCACATCCAAGATTGACTAAGCGTCCTTCTGCAAGCAACAAAATTTCTTTTCCATCAATCGTGTACTTATCTACCTGAGGCTTGATTTCAACTTTTGTATTGGCATAGTTTTTATTGAGCCAGGCAACATCGATCTCATTATCAAAGTGACCGATATTGGCAACAATTGTTTTGTCTTTCATCGACTTGAAGTGCTCTCCTCTCAGGATATCCTTATTTCCTGTTGCGGTCACGACGATATCTGCTTCTTTAATGGCATCGACCATACGCTTTACTTCAAATCCTTCCATTGCAGCCTGCAATGCGCAGATCGGATCTATTTCAGTGACAATCACGCGACATCCTGCAGATGCCAATGACGCAGCAGATCCTTTGCCAACATCGCCATATCCTGCTACAACAGCTACCTTTCCGGCCATCATCACATCTGTAGCTCTGCGGATCGCATCCACACAACTTTCACGGCAGCCATATTTGTTGTCAAACTTTGATTTTGTAACGGAGTCATTGACGTTGATTGCAGGCAATGGTAATGTACCTTTCTTTTCTCTTTCATAAAGACGTAGCACCCCGGTTGTGGTTTCTTCAGAAATACCTTTAATCGCAGGCACCAACTCAGGGAATCTATCTAAAACCATATTGGTCAAATCGCCACCATCATCAAGGATCATGTTTAATGGCTCACCACTTGGAAATGCAAACAAGGTTTGCTCGATACACCAATCTGCTTCTTCATTGGTCATCCCTTTCCAGGCAAATACCGGTACACCGGCAGCGGCAATAGCAGCAGCAGCGTGATCCTGCGTGGAGAAGATATTGCATGATGACCAGGTGACTTCTGCACCAAGGTCAACCAAAGTCTCAATCAGGACCGCGGTTTGAATGGTCATGTGAAGACAACCGGCAATACGTGTACCTGCCAATGGTTTATGGGTCTTGTACTGCTCTCTGAGTGCCATCAGTCCCGGCATTTCGGCTTCCGCCAAACCGATTTCAAGACGGCCCCAATTAGCAAGGCTGATATCTTTTACTTTGTATTTGAGTTTTTGGTCAACTGCTTGATCCTGCATGATTTATAAATTTATGTGCTTTAACTTTTTACGAAAACGATGCAAAGATACCTATTGTTCTAATGGAATAGGCCAAAGTGCTCCAAATATTGAGATAAACTGCTCATTTTTAGACTATAGCAATGAAAAATATTTATGTGATTATTTTTAATGCCACCAATCAACAACTGCTATTGACAGGGCCATGCCATATCACAACAGTAAGCAACTAACTATGGTGCTAGTGATGTGCAACATAACAATCATTCTCAGAGAATACTTGCCGGTACTTCTTTTTTAATCAATCTTGAAAATGAAGGAAAGCTTGCCGCATTGTTTTTCCGGAGCGTCCTTATCTGCAGCAAATACATAAGAGGCAGCACAGGCTTCTGCTTTTTTAATAAAATCAGGATCTTTTAATGTTGAACCGACGACATCGTATTTCGCAGAAATAACATTACCGTCCCGACCTACACAAATAAAAATACCGACCCTTCCTGGTTTTATAGCCAGACGTTCTACTCCTGCCCGTTTAACTAATTTCCTATTCAATAAGCCATCCAATCCAACACCCCACTCCATGCCTTTACCATCTTGGCCTACTCCGGTGTTTGATCCTGCATTCCCTGATCCGGTTCCTCTTCCAGGTCCAGAGCCAACACCTTTTTGGTTGCCGGTTCCGCCACCAGTCCCACCAGTTCCTGTACCAAATCCATCGCTCCAGATATCAGAATCATCATCTCCATCTCCGGGACCCGATCCAGGATCATCACCAAAGGCACCGTCTGACCAGTCTATCATAGTCATTTCTTCTACTCCATCGCTTTCAAAGGAGTTATCATCTGAAACGGTCTGCCAACCTTTTTTACTCACGATCACTGGGGTGGGTAAGGGAATCGCCCCAATATCCGTGCGCAAGGCACTACTGGTCGTTCTGGTCACCGCAGTCATTGAAGGTGAAGACAGTCTGGAAGGTGCCGCTGACATAGGTCTTGCCTGACGTGGCTCGGTAGAAGCAGCACTTCCTCCGGCTTCACTACCT
>JBBKWA010000289.1:0-6631 GCA_037968695.1 Saprospiraceae bacterium | reverse complement strand
ATTCTTCTATTCTGACAAATCAGGCACCGGGGCACTTACACAATCCGCCTTTAAGGTATCAGCGTCCTATCATTGGACAATGAATAAGAAAGGAACGAGTACACTGGCGATCGGCTATCAAACCGGATCAATACAACGTGAAATTAAAGACCGCGAAAAATTAGTCTTTGAGGATCAGCTTATTTCAGGTGGGACTTCTGTAGATCTGGCAAATGTTAGTACGGATAAAACAGGATTCTTAGATCACGTGGGAGGGTTAAAATTTACCTCGAAGTACAACAAGACGGATGAATTTTATATTGGCCTTGCAGCAGGGAAATTTGGCAACCCGGATTGGTCCTTACTGACCATGGGGGGCAACTACAGAGTAGACCCAAGAGCCTATGGAGAAATCGGTATGTCCACAGTCCTTTCTAACAAGGTTAGATTTTCTCCAAATATCACCTATCAGAAAATAATGAGTAGCTCTGCCAGTACGTTAGTAGTACAGGGCATATTCGATCTGAATTATGATCCGGAAAAAGAAATCATTCTGCGCGGAGGCCTTGGCTACCGCAGTGGAGCGAGCATAGGAGATGCTATCCAGATTTTATTGGGAGCAGATATTAAAGATATCCGTGTCATGCTAGGGTATGATGTGAATATTTCTTCACTAACCACTGCCAGCGGTACATTTGGTGCAATCGAATTAGCAGCACAATACATTGGTAAGATATACAAGCGCCCGAATCCGGATCCCATCATCTTTTGCCCAAGATTTTAAACATGAAAATGAAGAGTTCAATATATACATTGCTATTGGTTATGGCAGGGTCATGGATTTCAGCGCAACCGTTGGATGAGGTGCCAATCTATATGATGATTGAAACCGCCGAAGCTAGTCTTGAGATTCCAGATTACTATACTGCCCTTGAATGGTATGAGAATGCCTACAAAGAAACACGTGATCCGGATATAGCCGTTAAGATCGCCAATCTTCAAATTAAGCTAAGGGATTACTCCCGTGCCGAACGTTGGTTGACGAGAATCGTTGAAAAAGATCAGGGGGAACACTACCCTTTAACCGTTTTTGATTATGCACGTGTATTAAAAGTAAATGGAAAATATCAGGAGGCCATTGATGCATTCAACTTTTTTGCAGGGCTTAATGTAGCTGATAGCCTGCTCACACTTGCCGATAATGAAGTCGCCGGAATCCAGTTAGCAGTAAAATCTAAACCACCAATTGATTTGGTCGTTGATAACGTTGGAAAAAACGTCAACTACTCCTATACGGATGCCTCACCATGGCTTGGCCCTGAAGGGATTCTCTACTTTTCTTCTATGCGGACCCGTGAGTTGATTACGCTGGATGGAAAAGAAGGAGATTATTACTTGAAAATATATACTTCTACGGCAGATGAAGATGGCGATTGGGAAAAAGCCAAAATGATGAATTCCAAAATAAACAGGGAAGGCTTTCACACCGGTAATCCGAGCATAACGCCTGATGGAAGTCGGTTGTTTTTTACGCGCTCAGAATTGGAAGGCAATGATCTGGCCACAAGCAAGATTTTTGTCAGCATTGCAAAAGGGCAGAACTGGGGTGCCCCTGTAGAGTTGACAGGAATCAATGGCAATTACATCGCAAAGCAAGCGGTTCCAGGTGAATTGTTTGGAAAGGAAGTACTGTTCTTCTCTTCAGATATGGCAGGTGGATTTGGTGGATTTGATATCTATTATGCAACCCGTATTAATGATGAAACATATGATCTTCCTGTAAACCTTGGAAAGATTATTAATTCTCCCGGAGATGAAGAAACCCCCTTTTATCTCGATGGGAATATTTATTATTCATCAGATGGACATCCGGGTTTAGGCGGTTTCGATATATTTCGTTCAGAATGGAATGGAAAAGAATGGAGTAGTCCGGCCAACCTCGGGGCTGGATACAATTCATCCTATGATGATATTTTCTTTACAGTGAATGAGGAAGGAAAACTTGGTTTTCTTGTTTCCAACAGACCTGCAGAAGGCGCTCGCTCCATGAAGTCTAAAACTTGTTGCGATGACATCTACCAATTCCATATTAGAGAGATTTTGATTGACTTAATCGCTTCAGCATATGATGGTACAGCACCCCTAAAGGGCGCGAAAGTAACGGTATATGAAGTAGATCGCGGCAAGACAGGAAAATCCCAGCAGAAGACCGAAATGGACATCAATGATTTTCAATTTGCTCTTGATCAGGACAAAACCTACAAAGTCCTGATGGAAAAAGATGGGTACATGCCTGCTGAATTTGAGTTTAATACCGTAGGGATGATCGATAATCAAACCATTCGAAGGACAGTGAAGATGGCAAGGAAGATTGATGATTCTACAATGGAGACAGTCACGATCAATGAGCCTATACGCCTGAATAATATTTACTACGATTTTGATGATGACAAGATTCTCGCTGATGCAGAAAAGGATCTAGGTTTTCTACTTGAACTCATGGAGAAGTATCCTGACATGGTGATCGAATTGTCATCACATACAGATGCACAGGGTAATGATGATTACAATGAGAGACTATCTCAGCGAAGAGCCCAGTCTGCTAAAAATTGGCTTGTAGCCAGAGGGATCAGTCAGAATAGAATTGAAGCCGTGGGGTATGGAGAAAAGAATATTCTCAATGACTGTATTAATGGTATACAATGCACTGACGAAGAACATCGGGTCAATAGACGAACAGAGTTTAAGATTATCGCAGGCCCAACCACAATTGAAATTCGGAAGTCAGATCTTGGCGATCAAAAAAAAAAGGTAATAATCCCTAAATCATACGATAATTCAAAAGGAACAATTCCAGTCAGTGATCCTAAAATCGATCTCTTTTTTGATAAGAAAATGGTGGAGTTGGGAACTGTTCGCAAAGGGGACAAACGCTCGATGAGTTATACATTCACCAACATGGGGAATATCCCAATTGAGATTGAACTCGTTTCTTCTTGTGAATGCACCACCTTGGAATGGCCACAATTCAAAGAGTTCAAACCTGGAGAAAAAGGAACGATTAAAGCTGTTTTTGATAGCAGTGAGAAAGAAATAGGGGAGACCACGGACATTGAGATTATCCTCAGGCAGACGGATCCCAAAACAAAAAATCCAATTGTTTACGTTGTTCAGTATTCCTTCGAATTGACAAAATAGAAAAATAAGGGCATCCGACTTAGTCGGATGCCCTTATTTTATTAAACACCTTTAGTCTGACAAGCTGGGTTTTCTTGAAATCACTTTAGTAAAATGACAAAGCATTGAATCTATCGCAACTGGCTGAACAAATCGCTCAGCAGGATGCGATAGAATGGATCGGGCTGGTCACTGGTGTAATCTACGTTGTACTTGCTACGTATGAACGCCCTTCATGCTGGCTCTTTGGTATTCTCAGTTCCGCATGTATCGCATGGAAAAGTTTTACCGATTATCATTTAATTGCGGATACCTTTTTACAAGTGTTTTATATGGGGATTGGCATTTATGGACTGCTTTTATGGTACAAAGGAAGTGCAGATGCCGGCAAAAAGAAAATAGTGACTTCCCCATTGATTAGGCACTTTCTCATTATCGCTTTTTGTGTTTTTATCAGTTGGCCGCTGTCCTGGGTTTTGATTAATTATGCGGATGCGCGATATGGTTATATCGATACATTGCTGACTTGTTTGTCCATATGGGCTACTTTGCTTTTGATCCGCAAGGATCTGCACAACTGGGTTTACTGGATATTGATTGATGCTTTGTACATCATTTTATATTGGAAGACGGATGGGTATTTGTTTGCATTGCTTTTCTTCATTTACGCCATCCTTTCGTTCTATGGTTTTTGGCGATGGACAATTTCATGGAACAAAGAAAAATATATTCGTAATATTGGTCAGTCGTGACAAAATTCTTCGTTCATCCGGATATCGCAAAAGCGAAAACAATTTCTACAGATCTGTATCTGGATGAAGAGATCTACCGTATCATTAAGGAGAAGATTTTTGCTAATTCCTGGCAGTTCGTCAGTGATATAGAACAGGTATTGGTTAATGGAACCGTATATCCGTTTACTTTTTTGCCTGGATATCTTGACGAACCACTTTTACTCTCCAGAGATAAAGACGGTGGGTTGCATTGTTTATCAAATGTCTGTACACACAGAGGTAATCTTTTAATCGAAGAGCCCTGTCAACTCAATCATATCCAATGCAAATATCACGGTAGACGATTCCAACTGGACGGATCATTTTCCTTTATGCCTGAATTTTCTAAAGTGGAAGATTTTCCGGCAGAAAGTGATCACCTGTCCCAATTACCCCTGTTTCGGTGGGATAAATTCTTATTTACCTCATTGCACAATAATACGGTTGCTAAAGACTACTTACAGGACATGATGGATCGCATCGGTTGGTTGCCTTTGCATGAGTTCCATTTTCGCCCTGACTTGTCCCATGATTTTGATGTGCATGCGCACTGGGCCTTGTATTGCGAAAACTATCAGGAAGGATTTCATATTCCGTTTGTGCACGCTGGGCTTAATGATGCTATCGATTATGGGTCCTATACCACGGAGTTATTTGGACTTTCAAGCCTGCAGCTTGGGTTAGCACGTGATGGCGAAATGGCATTTGATCTGCCTAAGGAAAGTATAGATTATGGCCAACAGATCGGAGGATATTATTTCTGGGTTTTCCCAAATATGATGTTCAATTTTTATCCGTGGGGGCTTTCGATCAATATCGTCAAACCGAAATCAATGGATAAAACCACAGTTTCATTTCTTACCTATGTATGGGAAGAAAGTAAGCTGGAGCAAGGTGCCGGGTCTGATCTTCTTCGCGTTGAGCAGGAGGATGAAGCAATCGTTCAAGCAGTACAAAAAGGTATTCGTTCCAGATTTTATAAGCATGGGCGGTATGCTCCTGATCGTGAACAGGGCACCCATCATTTTCATCGGTTACTGGCAAAATTTATTAATGAATAGATAGTTATTTAAGGTTCTATTTCTGATTTCTAACTGGTCGATACATGAGCACCCTTAAACCGAAAACATCCCGACTGATTACGCCAATTATTATTGTGGCTGCACTTGGTTATTTTGTTGATATCTATGACATTTTGTTATTCGGCATTGTTCGAACAGCAAGCCTGATTGATTTGGGCGTAACAGGAGATGCTAATAGAAATGCTGGTGAATTTCTGATCAGCATGCAAATGTATGGTATGTTGCTTGGAGGCATTCTCTGGGGCATTCTTGGGGATAAGAAAGGCAGGCTCTCTGTTTTATTTGGTTCAATTTTTCTCTATTCTATTGCGAATATTGCTAACGGGATGGTGACTTCGATTGGTGCTTATGCGGTATTTCGTTTTATTGCCGGAGTTGGCCTTGCCGGTGAACTTGGAGCTGGTATTACCTTGGTGGCGGAATCAATGCCTAAGGATAAACGTGGGTATGGAACTTTGATTGTCGCTTCAGTAGGATTGACCGGGGCAATTGTTGCCAATCTTGTTTATCAGTTGTTTGGTGATTGGAGATTATGTTATTACGCCGGTGGTGTGCTTGGTTTGTTGCTGCTCTTCCTAAGGATGAGTGTAAAAGAGTCTTCGATGTATAAAGAAGTAGCACAAACTAATTCCAGGAGAGGAAATTTCTTATCGCTATTTACGAATAAAGAACGGTTTGTAAAATACATGCGTTGCATACTCCTGGGGATTCCGCTTTGGTTTTTGGTGGGCGTATTAATTACCTTCTCACCGGAGTTTGCAAAGGCGCTTGGCGTGATAGGGGCAGAAAGTATCACAGCAGGTCAGGCCATTGCCTGGACGTATGGAGGATTGGTTTTTGGGGATATTTTTACAGGCCTGTTAAGTCAATATCTCAAAAGCAGAAAGAAAGTTATGTTTATTTTCCTGATATTAAATTTATTGGTCGTGTTGGTTTACCTCAATGCGTTTGGGATTAGTAGTGACATGTTTTACTTTCTCTGTATGGTTATGGGATTCTCGGTAGGCTATTGGGTCATCTTTGTCACTATTGCTGCGGAGCAATTTGGAACAAACATCCGATCTACGGTAACCACCACTGTGCCGAATTTTGTCAGGGGCTCCTTGCCGATCATCATTGTGATGTATCAGTATTTTAGAGATAAGACCTTCGATGGCAATATTCTGAACGCCAGTATGGTGGTAGCCGTTATCCTTGCGATGATAGCGCTGGCCTCTCTTTGGAAACTTAAAGAGACTTTTTCAGCCGACCTTGATTATGTTGAGTCAACATAGCATGTTTTGATGTCATACCAATTTTGATTTTCAATTCAACCCCAAAAAAATATTCCCGCAGAAAACGCTTCCGACAACAATCGGGAATGCGCAGTTAAGAAAAGGAGTTTATCAAAGGCGCAATGTTTCTTTTACTTGTGCTATGACACGACATTAAATAATTGCACGCAGAGACGCAGAGGCGCAGTTTTTTTTTCTGATTCTTTGGTTGTAAATAAAATATTTTGTTCTAATTTATCAAAATAGTGTTGAAGGAGAAAATTCTATACAAGTGATTTTATTTTTTCACTAAACACTAAACACTAAACACTAAACACTAAACACTAAACACTAAACATTTTTCTTG
>JBBKWA010000288.1:0-3418 GCA_037968695.1 Saprospiraceae bacterium | reverse complement strand
TTTCAGGTCTTATGAGGGATGTTATCATCATTGGAGGCGGCGTAGTCGGTTTGTGGTGTGCATACCATTTGAGGCAGCAAGGTTTAGGCGTTACGATTATCGACAAAGGGGATATGAAGAATGGTTGTTCCCATGGAAATGCGGGGATGATCGTGCCTAGCCATTTTGTTCCATTTGCTTCACCGGGTGTTATAGCGCAGGGAATAAAATGGATGTTTAGAAAAGACAGCCCGTTTTATATTAAACCCAGATTAGATTGTGCGTTAGCACAATGGTTATGGCATTTTTATCGCTCCAGTACACGTAAGCATGTTGATGCCTCTATGGCCTTGCTTTGCGATATGCACCTCGAGAGCAAAGAAATGTATAAGGCAGTACAACAGCATCCTGAGTTTTCATTTGGATTTGAGCAGAAAGGTATTTTGATGCTTTACAAATCCCGATCAGCGGAAAAAGATGAAATCAGAGCTGCTGAAGCTGCGCATCAATTGGGATTGGAAGCTTTGCATCTTTCCGAGTCTCAATTAAAAAATATCGAACCAGGTATAAACTTCTCTGTAATGGGCGCTGTGCATTATCCTGGTGATGCTCATTTAATCCCAGAGCTATTTATGAAACAGATGATTCAATTTTTGAAAGCATCTGATGTAGAAATGGTAACGGATAGCGAAGTTATTCATGTGGAGGATCTTGGAAAAAATGGTTGCGTTACTTCTTTAAAAAATGGAAGTAAAGTAAGCGCACGATATGGAGTTGTTACTTCTGGAATATGGTCTTCACAACTGATGAAAAAGTCACATTATCGTTTGCCAATGCAGGACGGAAAAGGCTATTCAATGAATTTTTCGATCCCCTCGCAGATGCCCAAAATTCCCGCAATACTCCATGAGGTCCGGGTGGCCATGACACCTATGGGCGATAACCTGCGTGTATCCGGCACTTTAGAGATTAGTGGTATGCGGGACAGCATCAGCAAAACGAAAGTCAGATCAATACTCGATGCAGTACCCAGGTATTATCCGTCACTGGAACTGAATAATGATACGCCGGTTTGGAGTGGGTTTCGCCCTTGTACGCCTGATGGCTTACCCTATATCGGCCGGTATAGCAGCTCTTCTTCATTAGTGGTGGCAACAGGGCATGCGATGATGGGATTAAGTCTTGCGCCAGTGACCGGACGAATGGTGGCGAATGAAATTTCAGGTAAACCCGACCTACTAACCGGCCCAAAACTCAATCCAGACAGGTTTGTTTAAGCCCATAAGGTATTATGTTCTTTCGCCTGAATATCAATGGCTTACTTGTGAATCAAAACAATGCTGGGACGTCCTAAGAAGATTGAATTGGATTGGGTTTTAAAATTTAGAAGCATATTTGCACTTTAAATCGTTAAAGATCATATGAAACATATAGGACTTAAATCGTGTGTTGTACTGCTTTTGGCCGTTTTGACAACTAGCGCTTGCAAGAAGGAAGATCAAATGGCCATTGACCAGGAACGGATTCAGGCTTTTATTCTTGAGCAAGGTCTTGATGCACAGTCTACTGCATCTGGTTTGCACTATGTGATTTATGAAGCAGGTTCTGCGGATCGTCCAAAATTGACGGATGAGATTACGATTTCTTATGTTGGATTCCTGCTCAATGGCGATGTATTTGATTCAGGAAATGATATAACCTATCCACTCAATGGTTTTATTCTTGGGTGGCAGGAAGGCGTACAGCTCTTTGGAAAAGATGGAAAAGGGCTGCTCATTATACCTTCTCACCTGGCGTATGGAAATACAGTTAAAAGTGGTATTCCGCCAAATTCCGTATTAGTTTTTGAAATTCATCTCAAGCTTTTTTAGGCAGCCTGAACTTTTATTCCCAGTACGCTACTTCTAACAACGAACTTTTCTATAGCTTGAATGGTTATATATTGCCTTTTAAGATTGCCGCCTGCTTTCTTTAATAGGTTAAGATCTCGTTAATTTCTCTTTTCTTAAATCTGATTGCTGCTTTAAAGCGTTATTGTTATGATGAAAACAAAACTTACCCAGACTTTGATTTTTAGCGTACTGGCGCTATGTATTGGGCTCCTTCCTCAGAAGTTGGTTGCACAGTCTGATAATTTATTTAAAAAGACACTTAAATCAGTCGTCCCCGGGGCAGCAGGAGGAGATGTCGATATGGGCCTCAAGCAGGCGCTTGAATTTGGCGTGAAAGAAGCGGTTACAACACTTTCTGCAGAAAACGGCTATTATGATAGTCCTTATAAATTACTGGTTCCGGATGAAGCTAAGCCCATCATTTCCAAGGTTAAAGCAATACCGGGATTTCAGGATGTGGAGCAACAACTTATTGATAAGATGAACAAAGCGGCCGAACTGGCGGCAAAAAAAGCAACGCCAATTTTTGTCGATGCTATTAAATCGTTGACCATCAAGGATGCTACCAACATATTGATGGGAAATAAAGATGCGGCCACCAGACATTTGGAGACACAGACCAGATCTAATTTATATGTCTCCTTCCTGCCGGTGATTCAGTCAGCCTTAGATGAAGTCAATGCTCGCGAATATTGGCGGACTGTGATTAACGCCTACAACAGTATCCCTTTAGTCAAGAAGGTAAATCCTGAGCTAGATGATTATGTGAGCAATAAAGCTTTGGATGGCTTGTTCAGTCTGATTCAAGTGAAGGAAGAAAAAATCCGGACCGATCAATCGCAAAGAACCACTGATCTCCTGAAAAAAGTGTTCGGTCAGCAGGATAAAGGTTAAACAGCTAGCAATATACTGGTGCCGCGTGTCCCTGATTTTTGGATTGTAAAGATAGTTTACTGTATCGTATCCTGAGTGAATGTAAATTCCCTCCATTCCGCACCATCCTGATAAAGGATCGCACTACCGATTGGGAGCTTTTTAAAGGTTAGCTGATAAGGGTACGAAAGCACTTCAGCTTTATAATATTCATTTTCATAGGTGCTTGCACCATTCCCGTGGTAGTGCCACCAGTTCCCCCATTGTTTGAAGGTCACCTGCAATTGCATCGGACCTGTTTGTTTGACAGTCACACCATCATTCGGGGTCGTCATATTATATTGAAAGACATCAAGCATGATCCCTTCAAATGGCGTAGACGTTTGATAATCCAGGAGTTCTTCTATCCCCGAGGGTACATCAATGACAGAGGTCATGAAAATACCATTCATATTGTCCGGACTGTTCAATACAAACACATGGCTGCGATCATGCCATCTGAACGTATCCCTGAGATTTTGAATGACGGTGGTTGATTCTTTCCATTGCTCGATGGTTTGTTGCTGAAAATATAGCTGGACCAGAATCAAGAGACTGAGCAGAGGAGCCCATACCCATTTTGGTGATCTTGAAAGTATGGCCAGGATAGCAACAAAGCAGAACACGATTGGGAC
>JBBKWA010000287.1:0-4207 GCA_037968695.1 Saprospiraceae bacterium | reverse complement strand
ACTCTGGACTGCTTGAAATTCAACTTTTTTCGTCTTCTATCGTTGCTCCCGGAGCATTTGATTTTACTGATGCTATACCTTTTTCACATCCGCCTTCATCCGCATACATCTGGCTCGTTCCGATAATTTGTCCGTTACCCGCTTTTAGTACAAAGTAATGCTTGCCGTTAGTGGCTGTCTTTCTTTCATACTTTGCATCATCCGGTGCATTTTTCTTTACAGATTCAATTCCATTTGAGCATCCTGATTCTGCAGTGTACCCTTCACTTGTTAAAATGATTTGGCCATTGTTTGCATTTAGATTAAATTGAAATTCTCCGTTTTTTCTTTTTGAGCAGATAAATTTTCCCATTATTTTAAATTTTATTTAGTTGCTAAATTAACAAAAAACAATTCATTAAACGATTCCTGATGGTGATCCTGTTTAGTGCGGATTAGCCATACAGTCTGTAACCACTACGTCTAATAGTTTTTCAATAGTCCATCCATAAGCCATCGCCTGTTGTGGTAAAATGGATGCGTCGGACATGCCCGGTGTCGTATTTGCTTCCAGCAAAAACATCGTTTCGTTTTCAACAATATAATCGAAACGAACAAACCCTCGGCAACCTAAGATTTGGTATAGTTGCTTTGATCGCTTTTGACATTCCTCTGTAAGCAACTGACTCAGGTTAGCAGGTGTAATTTACTCACTTTCCCCTTCATATTTTGCTGCAAAATCGAAAAACTCTCCCTTTGGAATAATTTCTGTGACAGGAAAAACATGAAATGTCTGCCCATCTCTTACAACACCGCAGGACAACTCTCTACCATCCAGAGCTCTTTCTATCATGACCTCATGATCATATTTTAGCGCCTGTTGAATAGCACTTTCCAGTGCCGACCATTCTTTTACTTTGGTGACGCCATAACTGGACCCGTTGTTGTTTGGTTTTACAAAAAGTGGTGGGTGAATTTTGTTTTGCTCGACCTGTTCGTTTTTTACTATCGATTTTACTACCATGCTCTCAGCCATAGGTATGCCATACTGCTTGAGGTGATCTTTACACATCTGCTTGTTAAACGTAAGTGCGCTTGCCAGCACGCCACAAGCACTATGTGGAATATTCTTCATCTCAAAATATCCTTGCAACTTGCCATCTTCTGCCGGTGTGCCATGTACAATAATAAAAGCAAAATCAAATTGCTTGAAAGGAAACCCATTTTCTTCTTGAAGAGAAAAGTTGTTAAGATCTACTTGGCGTTGAGAACTTATCTCTACCCAGCCTTGCGCGGTGATATCAATCGTAGTGATATCATATTTTTCCTTAGAAAGGTGATGGGCAATTGTTTTTGCACTATTTAATGAAACCCCTCTTTCGGCGGAAGGGCCTCCTGCGATAATGGCGATCTTGATCATATCGATAACAAGATAAAATCATTCATCCAAATCTTGCATGAATTAACATTGTCTTGGTCATTGAAGTATACAATACCCCGTCTTACACACGTTATCCTTGTGATTTTTGCTCATTTAATGATCGTTTTTGGTGTGATATTTCCAAAAACACCTTTTATTTTCATTTGTTTCAAGTTTTAATGAAACTGTTTATTTTGTATATCTTGTTGTTTTTCTGGCATTTATGCGTTTCTCACCCATTATGTTCGTTAATTTATCGTTAAATCATGCTGTTTTGTCTAACTTTTGTTGCAAAACTGTTCAGGTTTGTCGTAATTTTGGATTATCAAAAAGATACCGCTATGTCAACATTCGATTTTAACCACCAACTCAACAGTCTTAGTGCTCCGCTTCATACGTTTGCTTATAAACTGACGAAAAACAGCGAGGAGGCCAAAGATTTGTATCAGGAAACGGCCTTTCGCGCCATTTCCAATGTCGATAAATTTATCCCGGGCACAAACCTAAAAGCCTGGTTGTTGACCATCATGAAGAACATCTTCATCAACAACTACCGTAAAAATGTGAAAACCCGTACGATCATCGACTCTACAGAAAATCTCTATTATATCAACAGCGGATCTGCTTCAATCAAAAATAGCGCAGAGTCCAATATCATGATGGATGAGCTGACGACAATGGTAGACAACCTGGACGAATCATTACGTGTTCCATTTGAAATGCATTATCTGGGCCACAAGTATCAGGAAATCGCTGATACGCTCCACCTTCCTCTTGGCACCGTTAAGAGTCGTATTTTCTTTGCCCGAAAAGAGTTAAAGGATATGATTGAGAAAAGGTATCATACTACTCGCCCCTAAACAACTGACGTGTTTAGGGCAAGCCCTGAACCCCTCGGCCGATGGCCGAACCCCCTTGTTTTACTTTCTACTGAATGTTCCTATTGGGCACAATCATCACAACAAAAAATAAACATTGCCTCGTATAATTGAAAAATTGTACGGGGCTTTTTTAGTTTTTCACTATGCGCTTAGTCTCTGATCTTTTACCCCCTTTCCTAAAGCACTGCGGCTTTTGGATGCAGTAGGGGGGCAAAGGGGGTCCCAATCAGCGTTGGGCTTAATGCTCTCTCGTTCCCATGCCCTTTGCTCTTCGCCCTTTGCTCCGCGATGCTAATTTTTCTGGTTGCCAGAGAGCCCCCTCGGCCGATGGCCGATCCCCCATTGATAGCGGGAATTTCACTCCCGCTTTGCATCCGACTGCGTCGGATGGCGGGATCTACGCTTCGCTGCGATTTTCACTTTTCATTCTTCACTTAAGATTTAGCTTTGCGTCATGACCTTGTTTTTTACAAAACAACTGCTGCAGTGGCATGTTGCTCATCCACGCCCACTTCCATGGGATGGCGGTCCGCGTGATGCATATCACATCTGGGTTTCTGAAGTTATCATGCAGCAGACGCGTATTGAACAAGGCGCTCCTTACTATTTACGTTTTATTGATCGCTTTCCAACCGTAACGGACCTTGCTGTAGCATCAGAGGATGAAGTCCTTCGTTACTGGCAAGGCCTGGGATATTATTCCCGTGCCCGCAACCTCCATAAGGCAGCACAATTTATCATAGAAAAACTTAATGGTGTTTTTCCCTCCACACACGAAGCTTTAAAGCAACTCCCCGGGGTTGGCGATTACACCGCCGCGGCAATTGCCTCGTTTGCCTATGCCCTTCCTTATCCCGTTGTTGATGGAAATGTAAAAAGAGTCATCGCGCGATTCACTGGCTTTAACGCTACTATTGATGACGCTTCCGGTCACCAAAACATAGCCGCGTTCGCCGCTCGTTTTATGCACGACGCCCCACCCGCTGATTTTAATCAGGCAATCATGAATTTTGGCGCGCTTGTTTGTACCCCAAAGAATCCGCTTTGTGCCACTTGTGTGCTATCGAAAAAGTGCTACGCGCTAAAGCATAATTGCGTCGAAGATCTTCCGGTACGTTCAAAAAAGAAGACAAACACACTTCGCTATTTTCATTTTGTAGTCGTGCAATGGAAGGATAAAATACTCATGCAAAAACGAGCAGGAAAAGATATCTGGGAAGGATTGTACACACCGCTCTTAATGGAGACCAACTCTTCACGAAAGCCTATTTCCAAAAAAATAATCGCTGACATCTGCAACACCCTGGGTGAGGTACAGTTGAAACAAAAAGACTCCACCGATACCATCAGGCAATTATTATCACACCAAACGATCAATGGTCGATTTCATTATTATGATCTCATAGCAAAACCAAAAAAGCTTCCAGCGAATTTTGAATGGGTTTCCAGATCAGCACTTGATAACCTTCCTAAACCAAAAATGATTGCTGAGGGGTTGTAGCGGATCTTTTGGCTACACGCAGTGAGTATTGCAAAAAACGCATCGTTGTTTCTCTAGTATTCTAGTATTCTAGTATTCTAGTATTCTGGAAGGGGGGGATTGTGCCTGTTTGGGTGTTAGCTGCAAGCAAGCCAAACAATAATGGATAATAAATCTGGAATAGTTGCAATATAATCAAATTTCCTTTACCTTTCAAGTAAAGAATATTGTAACTTTGCAATGGAGTTGTCGTATAAAAACAACAAACTGGAGAAGTCGCTCACTACCGATAGGGGTATAGCAAAAAGCTACGGCAAGTTGGCCAGGAAAGTAAAATTGAGGATAACTCAGCTTAAAAATGCTGATAATTTAGCCGTTATCTCAAAACTATCTGCATTACGGTTGCACCAACACATTGGCAAAGGCAAGGGTACCTGGTCAATAGAT
>JBBKWA010000286.1:0-5906 GCA_037968695.1 Saprospiraceae bacterium | reverse complement strand
CAGGGGTTGACCTACGCATGTGCAAGTGCGGACACTTCAGAAATTGGAGATCAATTTTGCGAGGGGATTGGCCACATGATGGAGTATAGTGATCTTTTTTCTGTACATCAAAGTTTTATACGATTAAAAACAGAAACCGGGGTTGACCATACGGACGAAGGCAGGTATGGAAGATTTATATCCGCTTATAAAACAGATATAGAGGAGCTAATAAAACCGCAAAAAGGATTACTAGCGGCTTCGTGGTTACCTGCTTTCTATTGGTATGGGACAAACAATCAATACCATCAATGGATTACTGGAATAGTCCTCCTAAAACCATTGACATCACTAATCGATGGCCGAAATGCATGGACTAAAATCTTTGAAGCATTAAAATGGACGCTCTTGCTCAATGGCTTTGCTTTTATTCTTGCCATCGTCCTCGGGATCGTCATTGGATTGTGGGCCGGGACACATGATGGTAATCGGCTCGAACGGTTCCTTAACATTATCTTGTTTGCATTATTTGCGCTCCCTTCTTTTTGGTTAGCAACATTATTTATTTACTTCCTTTCCTCCGGTGAATGGCTTGCAGTTTTTCCCTCTGGTGGCCTTGGTGCGTATCATGCAGCCGGAAATATTTTTGAGCGCTGGGGAATTCTATCTGTACATCTTATACTCCCTGTCTTATGTCTGGCGCTCGGATCACTTGCCTATGTATCCAGGCAAATGAAGCAATCCGTGATGCATCAACTTATTCAGCCGTATGTGTTTTCACTCCGCACGCAAGGTGTTTCCGAAAAAACGATTCTTCGACAACATGTTTTTAAGAATGCTTTATTTCCTATGATTACATTAATTGGAGGTTCACTTCCAGCATTGCTTTCGGGATCACTTATCATTGAAGTTATCTTTAGCATTCCAGGTATGGGGCGTTTGCTTTACAGTAGCTTGGTAGCACGTGATTGGCCAGTGGTGTTTCCAATACTCATGATGGTTGCGGCTATTACCGTATTTGCTTATATCCTTACAGACCTTGTTTATAAGTGGGCTGACCCCAGGGTAAAAACCATTGGGGCATGAATTTAATGACAAACTCCATTAGGTCCCTACCAGGCTGGTCATCACTTCTTGTTGTTCGAATAGCTTGGGGCTTTCTTTTTTTAGTAGCGGTACTGGCGATATTCGGACCAATCGTTTCAAATGAAAAACCTTATTACTGCAAACTCGATGGAATTAGTTATTACCCCATGTTTTCCAGTGTATCGGAATCCGGGTTGTCGGCTGCCCACCCTGATCATTCTCCGGTGACCTGGCGACATACTTCCTTTGAATCTGTCTGGCGTGCGCCAATTCCGTTCAGTCATTTTTCTATTGACTTAAAAGCAGATGCGTATCAAAGTCCATTAGCGAGGCAAACTGGTGAAAAACGATTTAGGCATTGGCTTGGAACAGATGTCCTGGGGAGGGATGTATTGGCCGGGATGATTCGTGGATGCAGGGTGAGCTTATTGATTGGATTAGGCTCCATGCTTATCGCCTTGCTGATTGGAATTCCAATTGGTGCTGCGGCCGCTTTTTGGGGTAATAAGGCTTGGCGGATTTCAACAAAGCAATTGTTTGTTGTGATCTTTTTGGCTGTGCTTGTATTCTTTCTTTGGTTTACCCCTTTATCTGCAATTGTAAAGCTTTTACTTTCAATTACCCTTATTGCAGTTGCTCGTTTTTTTGCTAAAAAGAAGGATCGAAACAGTCGTGCTAAGGTATCCATTCCTCTTGATCAAATTGTGCTTGGCATCATCAGCATCATTGATGGATTTCCGGGGATGTTTTTGATCCTGATTTTGGTGGCGATTATTCCATTAAAAGGATGGGTCGTTGTGCTATTTACAATAGCGTTGTTAAGGTGGCCTTCCATGGCGCGATATATGCGGGCAGAGGTTTTTAAAATGCGCGAAACAAATTATATCAAGGCCGCACAGATTTTAAATATTCCTTCGCATCAAATTTTAAGAAAACATATTATTCCATATGCCTTTAGGCCAGTGATGATATCATTTATTTTTGGGGTTTCTTCTGCTATCCTCATGGAGTCTTCGCTTTCTTTTCTCGGCATCGGGTTACCTACAGAGGAAATTAATTGGGGTCGACTGCTAGCACAATCAAGAAATAATTTTGATGCGTGGTGGTTGGTGGTGTTTCCTGGAAGTGCTATTTTCTTTACGCTACTATCCTTGTATACGATTGGAAATGCATGGCAGAAAGTTCAATTAAAACTTAAGCTGCAATAGGTGCTCGAATATCAAAAGAATACTTGACACAATCCGATCTGGGAGGGAATTTCGGTAGGTTGGAGAAGATCAGTTTTTATGCTTAACCTTTTTCTTCTTCACAAAAGGGCCTTTCTTCTTTTTGTAATTTTTCTTGGAAGGCAACAACCCAGAGGTGGTTTTTGAACTCTTATATACCCCATTTTTGTCCGTTTTAGTTTGTGCTGAATCTGCCGGACACCCTGATTTACGACTACATGCAGGTGCTGAGAAGACTAAAAATGCTATAAAAAAGATGGCCAGGATGTTCTTCATTACCCAAAAATAGGGCATTTAACCCATCAAAATCATCAAAAGTCAATAAAATCAGGCTTTTCAGTCCTTTTTTATTATATAAAACTTGTTTTTAATATATCCGCGACATACATTTACCTCCGAATTCATATATTATTTAACATTAATAAGCTGAAAATGAACAAAGGCGATTTAATTGAAGCAATTGCAAAAGGATCTGAACTTTCTAAAGCAGATGCTGGCAGAGCGTTAGATGCTACTTTAGAGGCAGTATCTAAGACGCTAAAAAAAGGCGACAAAGTGACTCTTCCTGGTTTTGGTACTTTCTCTGTAACGAAGCGTGCTGCCCGTATGGGTCGCAATCCAGCTACAGGTGAAACGATCAAGATCAAAGCGAAGAAGACACCAAAATTCAAAGCGGGTACTAAATTGGTGGAAGCCGTTAAGTAACCTAGTTTTTAAACTTTGATGTTTGGTTTAGCCTAAGCTGAATCAAAACCTGAAGAAGGCACTCTGGTTCCAGGTTGCCTTCTTCTTTTTAAATTTCTACTAAGCCAACCTCTCTCCTATGCCTGATCTCCAGGAACTCAAAAAAATCGCCAGCCAGGTAAGGCGCGATATCGTCCGTATGGTTCACCAATGTCAAAGTGGCCACCCGGGTGGATCATTAGGCTGCACTGATTTTTTTGTAGCACTTTACTTTAAAGTCATGAACCACAAACTTCCGTTTTCGATGGATGGAAAAGGGGAGGATATGTTCTTTCTATCCAACGGACACATCTCTCCCGTATGGTATAGTGTGTTAGCTCGATCCGGTTACTTTCCGGTTAAAGAAATGTCCACTTTTAGGAAAATAAATTCAAGACTTCAAGGGCACCCTACAACACATGAAGGATTGCCTGGTGTACGAGTGGCTTCTGGTTCACTTGGACAAGGACTTTCTGTGGCCATCGGCGTCGCTCTCGCAAAAAAAATAGACCATGATCCTAGCATTGTTTATGTGCTTACAGGTGATGGTGAGTTGCAGGAAGGGCAAGTATGGGAAGCTATGATGTCTGCCGCTCATTTTAAAGCAGACAATCTGATCGTTACTGTAGATAGGAATGGTCAGCAAATCGATGGTGCGACAAAAGACGTGATGTCTCTTGGCGATCTCGAAGCTAAGTGGAAATCATTTGGATGGATTGTTCTCCTTATGAACGGCAATAAGATTGAAGAAGTAATTGACACACTTGCGCAGGCAAAGGGTTTAAGTGGAAAGGGACAGCCCGTTGTCATTCTCATGAAAACAGAAATGGGTGCTGGTGTTGATTTTATGATGGGTAGTCACAAGTGGCATGGTATCGCGCCGAATGATGAGCAGTTAGCAGATGCACTTGGACAACTTGAAGAAACGCTGGGCGACTATTAATTAAGTGAAAATCGAAGCGAAGCGTTTACCCTATATACGTAGTTATATGGGGGAGACCCTGCTGTTAGCCGAAGGCGCATACAGCGGGGGAGAAAAACGAAAAATTAATTACGAATTACGATATAGCGAATTACGAAAAACCAATCACTTATCACTTATCACTCAATAAATACCGTTCACTCTTAACCGTTCACCGTTTACCCATCCATAATCTCTAAATCACATCATCACTAAATCATCAAATTCGATATGCTCACAAATTTTCAGATCACAGGGAAGAAGGCTACAAGAGATGGTTTCGGAGACGGCCTCTTAGTCGCAGGACAACAACATGATAATGTCGTCGCGCTTTGTGCTGACCTTATCGGGTCGCTGAAAATGAATGCCTTTATGAATGCTTTTCCCGAACGGTTTTTTCAAACAGGGGTTGCTGAGCGAACATGATGGGCATGGCCGCAGGTCTGGCAACAGCCGGCAAGATCCCTTATACTGGAACATTTGCCAATTTCTCGACTGGACGGGTTTATGATCAAATCAGACAATCCATCGCCTACTCCAACAAGAATGTAAAAATATGTGCTTCACATGCCGGATTAACGCTAGGGGAAGATGGCGCGACACACCAAATCCTGGAAGATATCGGATTGATGAAAATGCTTCCGGGCATGACCGTCATCAATCCATGTGACTATAATCAAACGAAAGCGGCGACTATTGCCATTGCCGAACATCAAGGACCGGTCTATCTACGTTTTGGTCGTCCTGGCTGGCCCATCTTTATGCCGGAAACGCAACCATTCGTGATTGGTAAAGGAATCATGATGCAGGAAGGAACAGATGTCACTATCGTTGCCACAGGACACCTTGTGGCTTATGCTATGGAAGCAGTTCATAAACTAAACGAACAAGGCATTTCGGTCGAACTCATTAATATCCACACGATCAAACCTCTGGACGAAGAGATCATCCTCGATTCCATTTCTAAAACAAAATGTGTAGTTACTGCAGAAGAGCACCAACGGAACGGTGGTCTAGGCGACAGTGTTGCTCAACTCCTTTCTCGTAAAAATCCTACCCCTCAGGAATACGTTGCTGTTAATGATAGCTTCGGAGAAAGCGGTAAACCGGATCAGCTGTTATTGAAGTACGGCTTGGGACCGGATAATATTGTAGCTGCAGTGCAGGATGTGCTGAAGAGGAAGGGGTGAGCAGTGAGTGGTGAGTGGTGAGTGGTGAGCGTTTGATTATACTGTAGCTAAAAAGCACGCCGTAGGTGTGAAAGATTGGTAACATGCACGCCCCCCACAATCTCTCAAGCGCCGTAGGTGCGACACTCCTGTCGAAGCATAAGGCATAGGCATAGGGCTCCCGATCTATCGGGAGGGCTTAGGGCAAGAAAAAATAACTCTGCCTCTTTGTGCCTCTGCGTGCAAAAAAAATTAGGCAGAAAGGCGGAAGGCAGCTTCGGTTAAGATCACACCAGAAGAGTTTGATCATACTCCCTCAATGTCTAAATCACTCCCGCTTAGCGGGATAAGAGGATTTCACGGATTTTATTTTGGCATAGTGCAGGCAAAACAACTTTGCGTCATACGTTGGACCTCTATTGCCCGAAAGGTTCAATGCATAGCTGATCAAACTGTGCCAAACTAGCGCTGTAGGCGCGATATCTTCTTAACTCAGAGGTGCCTAAAAATTCTCCTTAAGCGCCGTAGGTGCGACACTCATTTCGAGAAAGCAAGTCAATATCCCTACCTCTTCACTATCGAAAGAATTCAAAACACATAGCACATAAACGCCTGTAATTCTGTCAATTAGAACGAATACCCTCCCTTGATTTCAGGGATCTTCATGTTTTATTGAGAATTTATTTGAGGTATTGTGATGACCTTTTAGGCTATCCAGCGATATATGAGCAAATACCAATAACCAACTCTTAAACAATCTAA
>JBBKWA010000285.1:0-16336 GCA_037968695.1 Saprospiraceae bacterium | reverse complement strand
TCAAGTGATTTACAAATTGCAGAACATAATATTATTTTGGGGCTTAACATTCCAGATTATCCAGAACTAATTAAATCTCCATAAAATAAATCCAGGTGTTGATATCAAGTTCATCATTTACAGACACAAAACGATAATTGATGACTTTAATACCCTTAAGCCAATACCTGCAATCAACCACCATTCAATAAGGCGTAACAATTCCACCACATCCCTCCAGTACCGTCAGGAACTTCGTACCTGAAAGCGCGTGAAATCCAGGCTTTAGCAGCACCCTGGTTTGCGCATCAAAAGTCACTACATTCGTAAACGTTCCGATCATACTCTCGCCTTTGATCTCTGTACCCGCCTCAAAAATTACCGGATCATTCCACTCAATGTCTGAAGTAAACGTGCGTGTATTAGGACATAGAATGTTATTGGTGACATCACTTCGTATGGCCCCGAGGACATCGGTCTGATTTGAATTATTGCAGAGCATCACAATCGCCGCATCTTGTGCCGGCCATACCCACAGATAAGAACTATAACCATGCGAGTTCAGGCCGTTGTGCCAAATACCCTGTGTATTTCCAGTTCCGCTAACCCGAAATGACAAGCCATAAGCTCCGCTGGCACTACCGCAGATAAAAGTAGGCCCGCCTGTCACCGTCTGGATGGTGGCCATCGTCTGGAGGGTGGTATTGGTGACAAACGTATTATTGATGATCCCTTTTGCATATTCAGCAAGATCCAAAATATTTGATGCAAACCCTCCTGCTGGCAGACGCCAGCCCAGGTCTTCAAAATCATCATCGATCACATTGCCATCTTCGTCGTATCCGATAGCGAGATTGGGGATATTATCATTCCACTCAGGTTCCAGGGTGACAAGATTAGCCGGTCCGCGTATCCAATCCTGATATAAATCCTCATACGAACTATTGTATTCATCAAGGGCGACAATATCAATAATGGCACCGAGCAAAATCGTGCCATGGGTGGAATACAAAGTGCCACTTCCAGGAGGTAACATACACCGTGTACAGCCCTGTACGATCTCCCAGCTTGCAAACCAATTGAATGGCCCATCGTACCCATCAGGACAAGTATTGTAATGATCAATACCACTTTGATGCGCCAGCAAATGCCGTATCGTAATTCCGGTATTGTTATAGCCGGCAATGTAGTCCTCAATTTCGTCATCCAGTCCTAAGGTTCCTTCCTGGACCATCCGCATCGCTATAATTCCTGTGATGGTCTTTGAAACAGATGCCAGCAGTGAGCGTGTATAGATTGTAAATGGATCATTGTTTTCATTTCTGATGCCATATCCTTTTGCAAATACTACTTCGCCACCGTATATAATTGCAACGCCGAGTCCTGTCAAATCATTTGCATTGAATCTGTTGATGATTTGCGCATCAATCGCATCGAATGTCGCATCATCCATCCGCTTCACGACTTGTCCACTTCCAATGTTGATCGCAAGTAAAATCAGGAGCGTTGTGCAAACTAAATATCGCATGATATTGGATTTAAAAATTGTTTTGGTTATACCTTTAAGAAACAACTTACTTTCTGCCAACCTGATCGATAAGCGTGTTGATCTTGGTTTTTAGTACTTCTATTTCCTTTTGTTGATGGATCGTATAAAGGGTGAGTTCTTCGATCTTTTCTATCATCCGCCGCTGCAGATCGCCCAGCATTTGTCCCCCTGATTCCACTTCATCAGCACTGGGAATATTTGGCAGATGTCTATGGGTTGAAATTGATTGCTCCAACTCATCAAGGGGCATCAGCAAATATTCCGGTGCAAATACGTAATCCGGCCAGGTGCCACTCATTTCCACTCGCACCTCTTCGCTAATGACTTTGCCATCTACTGCCAATAAATATCCTGATGGGATATTCCCGGCACCTACACCAATCCCTACACCACCATTCTCCAAAGCGCATAACAAAACATCACCACCATCATACTGTATATACAATGGTGATGCCGATCCATTCGAACGGGCAAGTATCTCGTTTTCATCCATGATCAGATTGGGCGCGGATGCACTCCCGATCATCAAGTGACCGTCATCGTTATAGTTCACTTCTTCGCCAAAAGGAATATGCAACGAGGTGCCAGGATTTCCTGTGCCTATTCCAACGTATCCGGTATTGGTGATGGCCATGCGGACTGTTCCATGATTAGCGCCAAAGTCATCTGTTGAGGTACGAAATTGGAGATCCCCTTCATTTAACATTTGCCAATCCGTAGACCCAATACCATTGGTCGTCAGGCGTAAACCGGCATTATACGACCCCGCTCCAATTCCGATGTTACTCGAATGTAGCCTGATGTATTGGTGGCTTGTCCCATGGACATGTAGTTTGGTCTGAGGGCTGCTCGTCCCGATGCCAACATTCTGCCCGAATGTCAGGTTCGCAATGGGCAGCAATAAAGTCAAAAGGAATAGGTGTTTCATAGTGCGTGCAATTTTTAAGATCCGCTAATTGGTATTGACAAAAGTGTTCTGAAAGTATCGGTGTTGCAATGCGTATTGGACTAGTGGTGGTGTTCGGTTCGTATTTGGTGGCCCATGACATTGACAGATAGTCAAAAGGCGCTAGCGATGGACTTCCGCTTATTTAGCTATTCAACCGCCAGCCCCCTCAGGCATACCACCTAGCGATTCTGATACTCATGCGCGCGGGCAAAATATGTAACTTCATGCTTTGACCATTGTTGTGACGATGAGCAACGAGGATCACACTATTGAAAATGCGAATAGCACATGCGCGTAATAATCATTGATGACGAAGCGAATTGCATAGGAGCGTTGGAAATCTTATTGCAACGCTACGTGCAGGACGTCGATATTCTGGCCACATGTAAAAGTGGCGAAGAAGGACTACGTGCTATTGCACGCCACGATCCAGATTTGCTATTTTTGGATATAGCGATGCCACGAATGAATGGTTTTGAAATGCTTGCAAAAGTCGCGGAACCCAATTTTCAAATTGTTTTTACAACCGCGTATGATGAATTTGCTATTCAGGCGTTTAAGGTCAGTGCAACAGATTATTTATTAAAACCTATTGACAAGGACGAACTCATCGCCGCTGTGGAAAAGGCACAGACTGCTTTGCAACTCCGCAGTGCCGCCCGGGAACAGACTTCATATCAAGCACACTGGCAACGATTTCTTGAAAACATTAAGCAGGACGCCCTTCCCTTTCCAAACATCGCCGTTCCGACTGCACATGGTGTGGAAATGATCCCCGCAAAAGATATTATTTATGTAGTAGCCGATGGTAACTATTCCAATATTATCATGCATCATGCGAAGCCATTTTTGGTGTCCCGCACCTTACGTGAAGTAGAGGAAATGTTATCGGCATATGGTTTTATTCGGGTGCATCACTCCCATCTTGTGAATACTGCTGAGATCGCGCGGTATGTTAAAGGAGAAGGCGGCTATGTAGTATTGAAAAATGGTGATCATATCAATGTGTCCCGCCGCCGCAAACCGGATTTATTAAAGGCTTTGAAAAGCGCATGACCATGATGGCTTTCCGGATTTTATTATTGACCACTATTACCTACTGCACGCTCTTTCCCCTGTATGGTCAGGCACCCCAAATCCAATTTGAACAGTTTGTCCATGGAACGGCGAACCTCACCGGCAGTTACTTTTATGATGTCGAGGAAGATCATCGAGGGTTTATTTGGATCGGTGGCAGACCCGGATTGCAACGATTTGACGGGACGCGTTTTAAGTTATATAATGACAAGCTAAGCAATGTCGATGTCAAAGCACTAACGCTGGATTCGCGTGGCATGCTGTGGATATCTACCCGCTATGGGTTGAATATATTGGACCCGGCCACGGAGGAAGTCACTTCGTTTTTTCATCACGCTGACGACAGTACAAGTTTGTCGCATAATGAAGTCGAGCCTGTATTAGAAGCCATCGATAGCGGAATATTTTGGGTAGGCTCAAATGACGGGTTAAACAAATTCAATATCGATAGCCGGAAAGTTCAGCGATATTATGATCGCGGCGAAAGTCGCAGCACTGATGAGAATAAATATTATGTGATCATACAGGATGTGCATGATGAAGCGTCGTTGTGGCTCGGAGCATCCCATGGTTTGAAGAAGTTCAATAAATCAACCGGGCACTTTACGAGGATTCCTTTACCGGTGAATCCGACAGGTTTGGAACAATCCGTCCTTGGCTTGTATCAGGATCCTACCGGCTATTTGTACGTCGGTATAGCCGAAAGCAACGCAGTTTGGCGGTATGACCCAATGAATAAAATGTGGAAAGCCTATGCTGTGGAAAGTCGGAAAAGTCTCAGTCCACATCGGGAGCGTGGGACATACGATTTCATTCCAATTGCTGAACATGAAGTATGGGTCTCTATGGTCCCGGCAATCGGCACGCTTAATCTTGAAAGTGGTCAAAGTTCCTGGATAGAACTGGATGCGCAAGAATCGGGTAATGCCTTGCCTTCAGCGGTCCGGCATCTGTTTATTGATTCAAGAGGGCATCTCTGGCTTCCCTCATTACAAGGCATTTCTCGATCTGTAGCGCCGGTCATTACTGCTCAATACGATCCTTCCGGTGTTATCATAACAAGTGTCGTCATCGGAGAGCAGGTCAAACACATTACGCCAATCGAAAGTCCCAATACAATCCATCTCCCATATGATCAGGATCGCATCGGCATAGAATTTAGTCTCATCAATCCCTCAGATCGGGCGAATGTTGCTTATGAATATCGATTACTGGGAAAATCAAACGCATGGTCACAAATAGATACCGGCTATATCGTTTTTGACAAAATACGGGCGGGTTTGTACCAGTTGGAATTGCGCGGCCGTGAGGTGGGGAAACCATGGTCGCAAATCACTGCGACACCTTTGGAAATGCAGTCGGTGTGGTGGCAGTCTCCCTGGCTGATCGCCCTGTTATTGGGCGGTGCCGGAGCAATTGTTCTTGGCTTTATAATTACCCGTCGCCGACATCTCCGCAGGGAACAGGCCTTGACGATGACCTATGAGCGGAATCTCGCTGAAGTTCAAATGGAAGCATTGCGCGCGCAGATGAATCCACATTTTTTATTCAATACGATGAACTCTATAAATCACTACATCCTCAAAAATGAAGCAGAGGCTGCAAGTACATACCTGACAAAATTTTCCAGACTGATCCGGCTCGTCCTTCAGAATTCCAGATCAAATACCGTGAAGCTTGCCGATGAACTGGAAGCGCTCAGGCTTTATATTGAAATTGAAAAATTGAGGTTCGATACAGACTACGAGTTGTTTATTGGTGAGAATGTAAACCTGGAGAAAATAAATGTGCCTCCAATGATGCTCCAGCCGTATGTGGAAAATGCCATTTGGCATGGCCTGATGCATAAAACGGATGATAGAAAACTATCCATCTCCGTAACCCGTGATGATCACTATTTGAACATCATCATAAAAGATAATGGCATCGGCCGGAAGGCTGCCAAACAATATCAACAGTTGAATGGAAGGAAAAAGTCATATGGCATGCAGATCACCCGCGATAGAATCGGGCTGGTAAACCACTTGTATGCAGCTAAGACGGACATCGAAATAATTGATGTGGTCAATCATCGAGGTGAGGCGGCCGGCACGGAGATTGTGATATCGATGCCTGTCGTGGCGTAATGGAGGTTTTCCTGTCTTTGTAGAATTCAATTATTTTATGGTGTTCCAGGCTAATTGATGTTAATGGATATCAATCTGCAAACTTTAGTTGTATTTTACATATAGAATACAACGCGCTATAACGCAGCAACATTAATATCAATAGAGCCTACTAGATTAAACGGAGGATGAAATCAATTAAAATTAAAGCCAAGAAACGAAAAAGTGATGCATGCAATTAAATTTGAAACAATTCTATTTTTAATTCTCGGGTTGTCAATTATTCAGTTTCAATGCCAGAATACACAAAAATTTAATACCCAATTCAGTCAAGTAGAATTTGATAAACTGGCAGATGAAGTTTCAAATGGCAATGTTCCAGATATTTCCGCTAAAATGGTGAAAATGGAAAAGGATTCATTTATCATTCTTGATTGTAGAGGGCTAAATGAATATGAAATAAGCCATATAGAAAATGCAAGGCGAGTTGGTTTTGATGACTTTGATTTGTCTAAAATAAAGGATATACCCAAAAGTGCAAAAATTGTCACTTATTGCACAGTTGGAAAGAGAAGTGAAAAGATTGGAGAAAAATTACAAGATGCAGGGTATACCAATGTACATAATCTACATGGGAGCATATTAAGTTGGATGAATGAAGGGAATTCTGTAATTGACAGCCATGGAAGAAAAACTAATAAAATACATGGGTTTAAACAAGAATTGGGATTTGAAAAGTATTCCAAAATCGGGGAAATTGTATATTAAAATAAATTATTATTCTAATATACCACTGGCTATAACTATGATTTAAAGAAAAGGGGGAGACTAGCTGATATTGAAATGTATCATCCGTGCAAAGTTTATATCTTGGATAAGTTAAACTCTCGCTTTCCTACCTTTCTTTTGATTAAAAACCGATAGTTGAAATTTTTTGGCTATAGCACACATTTGAACTATCAGGCAATAACCGAACAACTAAAACAATGTTTGCTATGAAAACCATTTTCGTGACAGGGGCTACAGGAAATCAAGGTGGTGCTGTTGCAGCAAGTTTAATTAAAAATGGTTTTAAGGTTAAAGCACTGACTCGAAATATTGGTTCCCCCAATGCTCAAAAATTACAAACTCTAAGTGCCGAATTAATAAAAGGGGACTTAAACGATTTGAATACTTTCCGAAATCATCTAAAAGATGTCGATGGCATATTCAGTGTTCAAGCTTTCGAAAACGGAATTGACAAAGAAATAAAACAAGGGACGGATTTGGCAAATCTTGCAAAAGAATATGGAGTAAATCATTTTTTATACGCTTCTGTCGCAGGGGCAGATTTAAATACAGGCATCCCGCACTTTGACAGTAAATACATAATTGAAAATTATATCAAACAATTACGTTTGCCATACACAATTATAAGAGCTAATTCTCTTTTTGAAAACTTTTTAATTCCACAGGTAAAAAATCGAATCCTAAAAGGCAAATTGGCCTCTCCAATAAATAAAAATAAGACGCAACAATTTATAAGCGCGGTTGACATTGGAGAAATAAGTGCAGGTATTTTTATGAATAAAGACAGGTATTTGGGAAAGACTATTACCATTGGCACAGAAGAAATGAATATGCAACAAGTAGCCGAAACTTTTTCTGAAGTGCTGGACACAGAAATTAGTTACCAAAAGCTTCCCATGCTTATAGCAAGACTTGTAATGGGTAAAAACCTCTACAAAATGTTTAAATGGATTAACGAAAACGATTCTATTTTTATTAAAGATCTGGAGCAATTTAAAAAAGAAAATCCCAATCTCCTTAGCCTAAGGCAGTGGATAAAATTTAATTTCGAAACCAATTGATTAAAATAGATGTAAGATTTTTTCATTACCGTAACATTCCTTCTATTAAATATCGTTGTTTTAAAATAAACTTTTACATGGTCAAGAAAGTTTCAGGGTGAAAAGGAAGTCTCCAGTAACAAAGCGGGTAAAAAATATTTTACCTATCCACTAATTGAATTCGTAGAATAATATTACTATTAGAGGCTATATTGGTTGTTTTAAATGCGGTACAAGTTTTAAATCAATAAATTGTCGTGGGTAAAGTATATTGGTCAGTGCCATAGATCTAGGTGACATGATAAGGGAAGCCCTAAACGCTAAGTCTTAATACCTGATATGCTCAATAAGCGATCATCCTTTTCTAACTTCAAAACAAAATAGTAATATGAAATATGCCCTGTTGTTTATTGTTTCAATAATTACCCTTTCAATTGGTTGTACCAGTGACCAAAAATCGGATATGAAATTGTACAAATGCGGGTGTGAAGAAATACCTGATTTGGGTGATTCAATACAAGTAGTGCAAAAAATAAAGTATACCTATTTAGTAAAATCAAACAAAATTCCTACCTGTTGTGATGAACCTGTTGAAACAAATTATCCAGGATATAAAGAAATCTGGAAAAACGAAGCACCAAATCATCCAACTGTCTGGCAAAGATCAACGTCAAATTTAATTGAAATAAAAGCTGTAGAAGCACAAAGGCTAGGATGCGCTATGGAAAATAAAACCATTACTGTTGCCGATTTGGAAAAACATCCGTCAAGTGCAAAAGATTTATATCCTAAATTAACAAAGCAAAATTAACAAAACTCAAAGTCGTGCAGCTCGCATTTTCATAAACGTTTGAGTAAAGACTGTACGTGAGCCATTGTTCCTTAAAATTTTGATGCTAGTGACAAAAAAACGATTGTGTTTTTCATAATCGTTTCTATTAGAAATTAAAAGCTTAGGATAAGTTGCAATAAATAAATGCTAAAGAATATGAAAATAATCATCACAACAACATTCTTTGTCTTAGCAACAATGCTTGCATACGGACAAAGTATCTATACCAAGACATTTGGTAACAGCAATGACACACCAATTATTTTTCTCCACGGTGGCCCCGGCTACAATTGTGTAAACTTTGAAGTAACTACCGCAGAACAACTCGCGGAGAAAGGCCTTTTTGTAATCGTTTACGACCGACGCGGAGAAGGAAGAAGTAAAGATGCCCATGCTGCGTTTACTTTCCAGGAAACTTTTGACGACATAAACTCTATTTACCAAAATTACAATCTAGCGAAAGCAACGCTCATTGGACACAGTTTTGGTGGTGTAGTGGCAACCCTTTTTGCAGAAGCAAATCCTCAAAGTGTTCAATCAATTATTCTGGTTGGTGCTCCTGTTTCGTTGCAAGAAACGTTTAAAAATATTCTTGCGAAATCAAAAATCATTTATAAAGAAAAAAATGAAAGCGTAAACTTAAACTACATATCTATGCTTGAAAACATGGACACAACGAGTATTGAATATAGCTCATATTGTTTTGGCCACGCTATGCAAAACGGTTTTTATTCGACTAAAAATCCAACCGAAGAAGCGAAAACTATTTATTCAGCATTTAGGACGGATACCTTATTGCTAAAATACGCTTCTCATATGTCTTATGAAGCACCAAAAGGATTTTGGGAAAATGAAAACTATACAACTATTGACTTAACAAAGAACTTACAAGCTTTACTAAAACAGGGAGTAAACATCTACGGACTTTATGGTAAGGAGGATGGGCTTTTCTCTGCCCTTCAAGTAGCCGACTTACAAACGCTAATTGGTGCAAACCATTTAATATACTTTGACAACTGTTCGCACAATGTGTTTATTGACCAACAAACGCCATTTATTGATGCTATCACAAAGTGGATTAAATAAAATTGTGAACAAAAACATGTATAGTGCTTTACGTCCTATGGGAAGAAATGGTCCGATATACAAACCAATACCTTTAGAAATAAAATATAGTGTTGTAGCCCTAGAATAAAATCACTTTTAAAATGATCTATATAACACAACTAATATATCTCGTTGAAGGTCAGGAAGAACTATTTCATCAATTTGAAGCTATTGCCATTCCAATTATCTTAAAATACAATGGTCGGCTTACACTAAGGATTCGACCCGGAAATGATTCCATCATTGAAAACAATATTGAGAAGCCTTATGAAATTCATCTTGTGGAATTTAATACTCAGGAAGACTTTGACAATTTCAAAAAGGATGAAGAGCGAAAGAAATTCTTGCACCTGAAAGAAAAATCAATCAAATCTTCAATATTAATCCAGGGAACACAACTATCATAACAAAACTTACAGCTGTCCCAAAATTATTTACAACAGACAAAACCCAACAAATTAAAGATACATGAACACCAAAATCATCAAACTTTTTCTTCGCCTTGCTTTAGCGACTTCGTTTCTATCCGCTGTTGCTGACAGGTTTGGCCTTTGGGGTAAGGACAATTCTGTCTGGGGCGATTGGGATAATTTTCTAGCGTATACAACCGTAATTAATCCATGGTTTCCAGACGCCACAATGCCAATAGTAGCAATCATAGTCACCGTCGTTGAAATAGGCTTTGCTCTTTGCCTCTTAATTGGGTTTAAAACAGAAAGAGTCGCTCAGTTAAGTGGCGTGCTCCTTTTGGTTTTTGCACTAGCTATGACCTTTTCCACGGGTGTAAAAGGTGCTCTTGATTATTCTGTTTTTAGTGCTTCTGCCGGAGCATTTGCACTATGTTTACTAAAAGTAAAGTATTTGGAATTGGACAAGCTCATTTCCAAAGCCGATTAATTTTCTTAAACCAAGAAATATAATATAATAGAACTTCAGATTAAAATAAAGCTAAACCCTTTGTTGACTTAATAGAGGTTTTAAAACTAAGTAGGGGAAGTACACTAGCCTCCGAAAAGGCTTCGGCGAAAATACGGTGGGCAGTGCTATATTTACCGTGCGGTTTTCTTAGCACTGTTCGATTCCTGAGACAGGACAGTCCTCCGATTCCCGCAATGCGCCAAATCCCGTAACACTTGGTTTAATTATAAAGAGAACATTATGGAGGTATTTTTTTATGGCCTGTTTATGGATAAGGCTATTTTAATAAAAAAAGGTATTCATCCACTTAATCCCAGAAAGGGCTATTTAAATAATTATACATTAAAAATTGGAAATCGTGCCTCCTTAATTCAGTGTGAAAATGAGAAAGCGTATGGTATTATTATGACCGTAAACGATGACGAAATCATAAAATTATATACCGAGGAAAGTGTTGCAGATTATATTCCTGAAACTGTAGAGGCTGTCATAGAGCCAAATGAACTTCTTACTGTAACTTGCTATAATTTACCAAATGAACTTCTTACGGGTACTAACAAGGAATATGCCAAATCGCTTTATGATCTGGCAACATCCTTAGCTTTTCCCAAAGAATATTTAAGTAGCATTAGCCAATTTTACACTTAGCAATGTAGAGTCCGTTTTTATAAGCCAGTTTATACTAAGTATTGTATAGTAAGTGGCAATCGAAACAGATAAAATAAAATTCATTTAAAAAACGGGAAAGCTGAAAACCGACCAGAGTAGGCACAAAATAATTGCCATCATGAAAAACCTAACAAACCTTACTAAGCAGTTGTCCCTAATCGCATTGCTTTTCTCCTTGACTTGTACAGTTCAAAGTTGTAAACAATCTGAAAAATAAGTGGAAAAAGAAATAATTGTTAAAGACGAAAAGCCTGAATATTTTCTGCTCCGACCAGAAGTCGAAAAGGCCTATGGATATTCCCACGCTGTAAAATTCGGAAACGATATTAAAGTATCCTGTGCTGTAAGTATGGATGATGAAGGAAACCCAACGGCTGTTAGCGATTTAGGGCAGAAAATGAAAAATTGCTATGCTGATTTAGAAAAAATATTAAGTCATTACGGCTGTACATTTGATGATGTTGTTGTAGAAAATATTTTCACAACCAACATGGCTTTGTTTCTTGAAAATGCTGCTTACCGCACTGAGATTTACACCAACCATTTTCCTACAGGCTCCTGGCTTGGCGTTAAAGAATTGGCCATTCCCGAATTTTTAATTGAGATTGAATTAGAAGTACATAAGCATTAGGCTTTTTTGATTATTTTGTTTAATCTTTTTATTCATTATAACGACCTCCCATGAAACCAATTTCTAAAAACTTATTTTGCCTTTCAGGTATTATCTTAATTGTCTCCATCTTCTTCGGAATAGCGAATGCCCAAACGCCAACTGTTTCCTTCGTTAATGCAGGTGGCGCTTCGGTGCAGGAAGGAACAGGGAGTTATAATATTGGGATTACTATTATGAACCCGAATACCAATGCCACTAGCGTCATTATCACTCATTCGGGAGTCGCAACTTATGGAGATGATTACACCTCATCCCCTGATACAATTGTATTTCCCGCAGGTTCTTCTGACAACCAATTTATCAGCTTTACCGTCATTGATGATTGTGTAGATGAGCCATTTGAGAGTGTTATTTTTAAGTTAACCAATCCTACTAACGGTGCTCAGCTCGGTATCAGTACCCACACAATAACTATTATAGACAATGATCCTAAACCAGTAGAAGACTGTACCTACAGCATTCCTTCCAATGCTATTGTGGTTGATTCTGCTTTTAGTTTTTTTGTTGCCAACCGTCATTTTTGGGTGTGCGAAAGTGGTGAATTAACACTTGAGTCAAATGGCCACAACGTGTTAATTGAAAATGGAGGAATCGTTCATGCAAAAAACATGAATTGCAGAATTTATGTTAAAAGTGGAGGAAATGTTATCGTCGAGGATGGCAGCCTAAATCAAATATTTGCTGAGGACGGGGCAATCGTTACGATCGAATCAGGCTCATGCAATATCGTCTTTGCAAGTTCAGGCGCTATGTTCACGGACAATGGTTTAAGTACATTCAGTGGCACACTCACTTGTGCGCCACTTGACATAGATTATACTGCCGCTCCGACTAACGGCTGCATCCTTTCTGCAACGCAAGGTCCAGATAAGCACCAACGAATCAATATTTTTCCCAATCCTACATCTGGTACTTTCAATATAGCCCATGGTGAAAATTATCGCCTTGAACATATTGAAGTTTTCAATATTCAGGGTGTCTTAATCTCCACATTACCGCCTCAAGAGAGACATTTATCGTTGTCGCCGGGCACCTATTATTTACGTTGTGTTTTTAATGATTTTGTTGTGGTTAAAGAATTGATCTTAGTAAGATAGTTTTGTTGATTCTGCTCGATTAGGATGGTAAAGATGGTTCGTAGACTTTCTTTTATCTATCACTTAGCCATTTGAAACAATTTATCTGGTCGTGATTACTTATTTCTTAACACTACATCAACCAGATATAACGCATTGGTAGTTATTCTCTCTTGACTTTGAACAATAACTTTGAATTATAACTTTGGGCAAATCCTATGAATTTGAAATGCAAATAGGCGAAGAAGAATTTGAAATAGTCATCGATTCAAAAGGGAATTTTTCCAAGAAAAAGGGAAGATGATGATGAAAAGGAAAAAGATTAACTCAGCTATCTTCTTATTCTTAATACTATTCCAAGTTAGTGTGATAACTCAGAAATCAACCGTCATTGTATCGGGCACAATAAAGGACAAGGTTTCGGGAGAGGCCTTGTCTTTTTTCAATATTATATTGAATAAATCTGTCCCTCTTCCATTATTATAGGGCCTAAATACAGAAACGCGAATAGGCGCGACGTTAGAAGGTTTGATTTCAGCGCTGCAATTGGCTGTATCGTGGAAAAATAATGTAACCTTTAAGCCCAGCCTTCCTTCATTTGAGATTAAATGAAGGATTATAAATTGTAAAATGGTTTCTAAAGTAATTGAAGTACCAAGCTGCGATGAACTTACGCTTCGCATTTACGCATTCTCTGTAGCACATAAATAAATCCAATCACGCGAAAAATTTAAGCGCTCACAACACAGTCAAACACAAAAAAATTACTGCACCAAGTGAGGATACGCCGCAGCCCGATTTTGAAATCTAAGAATGTGATCCTTAACGATGACCCCTTTATCTATGTTTATTGCTTGTTGAATCGTTTCGTTTTTCTTCCAGCTATCCCGCCCTTCCACTACCGTCGGCAGGTGAACTAACATCGCAGCAGAAAGACACCTTGTGGCACTCTCCCAAAAATAACTTGGTGTGTGATCCACCGCATAATAGTCTATGCCCTCCATATGAATGATGGGTTCTCTAAAAGAAGTTGGTCTGGCAAAGTAAAAACCCATGCCTTCATCACAACTTACATCGATAATGAGTGTGCCTGCTACAAGGCTTGATTTTTCATCTTCACTAATAAATATATCGGGGTTGTCCGTATCCTGAAACACCCCATTGACGATAATCTCAGATTCACTAATCAAGTCTAATAAAGGCCTACCATTTCCATCATGATCCACGATGACATAACGAGGTTCATCACCCTCTCCTTTCCTTAATCGAACGTACTCTACATCCGGAACCTCTTCTCTGACCATTTGATCAGGGCGCTGGATACAAATGGTAATGTCCCTAAATCCGTGGGCCTTTAAAGCATATATGGCGCCCCGACTAACCGCCCCAAAACTAAAGATGATCACCTTGCGTTGGTTTCCATAATGTCCATCAATACCTTTCAGTGATAAAGCATGTATGACTGCACTATATCCTGCTAATTCATTGTTTTTATAAAAGGTATGCCTTGCGGGTTGTCCGTTTGGGCTCCAGGCATGCATATCTTCAAAAGCAATCAAGGTCAGCTTACGGTCAATCGCTGTCTGCGTAATATCAAACTGTTGTGCACAATGTGGATAACCCCACAAAATTCCCCCTTCTTTAAGTTCTTGTAAATCAGAAAGCATTGGCTTGGCAATAATGGCCGTGCCAATATCTTTTAATATTTCTTCACGGGTAGCAAGCCCACCGGTTTGCCTGGCGATTTCCTCATCAGAAACATTAAATGGTGCACCATACCCCTTTTCGAAAATCAACTGCCGACGAAACTTCTCCGGTATCCTTTTGAAATGATCCGGATGAATTGGAAGCCTTCTTTCGTCTTGTTTTCTGGCGGTTCCTATTACACCCATGGTAAGCATCGTCATAAACTTTGATTTTAAGTTGAATCGGAATACGATTTGATGGTGATCAAATGGCAAACCGATATTTGAACATTGTGGAATATCACCAAAGTAAAGATACGCTTTAATCAGGCACGTCAACTTTCAAAAAATGAAAAAGGAAAGTCGCGTCTTTAGTTAGCTCTATATTTTCTAGCGATTATGGAAATTCGATTGCTTCAACTATTGAAATGTCACGACAAGCCAACGCTTATTTTGGATTAATCAGGAGGGATATTCGCTGATTTATTTCTTTTCAAGGTGATTATGAGACCTCTCTATCAGCGTTTGAAAAAATACCCAAGAATTTTGCTCTTTAGCATGCACCGTCTTTGAAAATATTAAATCTATATTACTTAATTCAAGACGAAAAAGACATCGAAATAGCCGACGACGCTTTAAATAAGTTTCCTGATAATCCTAATTTAAAGATGTATAGGCTAGTCAAGATAAATACGATGATGCTGAACTGTTTAAGGGCGTTGCGATTTCAAAATCCAAAGATTTTGTGTATGCACATTATATCTATTATCGCCTGGGCATTTCCTCCGCGCTTATGGACAAGAAAAAGGAGACGGTTCAGTAGCTGCGGAATCTGGTTTTTCAAACTACCCACTTTATCAGTCGTACCCCCGTTTTGTAAATATAAAAGGGTATCCTCATTATGATGAATTATTGATTAACTTAAAGGGTCATTGGGAACACTTTAAATCACTTTAACGGGTTTATTGCCATACAAGGGATTGCCTTTGGGCATCGAATATTTTGACTTTTAGAAATCATAAAATCACCACAAAATGGATACTCGACGGTACTATAAAATTTCACTCTTCTTAATAAGTATTTTGGTGCTTGGGTGCCAAAACAAAAATCCACAACCAAGTCCGGCACTATCCTCTATTGATTTACTTCGGGGGGATATCGCCCTTTGTGGCGATCCCGATTTTGGAGAACTCAGTTTCTCCCTCTCCTGTGATTTTGCCTCTCGTGAAACATTTAATTTAGCTGTTTCATTATTGCATTCATTTGAATATGCCGAAGCAGAAAAAGCTTTTGTAAAAGTTATAGATGCCGACCCTGAATGCGCAATGGCGTATTGGGGTGTTGCTATGAGTTTATATCATTCTCTATGGAATCCCCCCGGACCTAAAGAACTCGAAAAGGGTTCAAAACTTCTTGCTATCGCCTCTACCCTTCCAGCGTCAGATCGGGAAGCGGCCTACCTTGATGCCATGAATGCATTTTACAATGATTGGGAGACCATTGACCATGATACGCGGCAGTCTATGTATGAGAAAAAAATGGAAACGCTCTACACCCTTCAGCAAGATGATACTGAAGCGACAATTTTTTATGCCCTGGCCGTACAAGCTTCTGCAGACCCATCAGACAAGACCTGTAGCAAACAACGACAAGCCGGCAAACTACTGGAATCTTTATTCAAAGTGCAGCCCAATCATCCGGGAATTGCACATTATATCATCCATGCGTATGATTATCCGGAATTGGCTGATTTGGGTCTGATCACAGCGAGAAGGTATGCAGCGATTGCTCCTGCCTCCGCTCATGCCCAGCATATGCCCTCTCATATTTTCACTCGCCTTGGCCTTTGGGATGAATCCATCAGCAGCAACATTAATTCTGCAGCATC
>JBBKWA010000284.1:0-4818 GCA_037968695.1 Saprospiraceae bacterium | reverse complement strand
AGGGCAGTTTCTTCTCCACAGATATAAGCCCCTAAGGCTTCGATCACTTTAAAATCAAAATCAAAACCGGAGTCTAAAATATTTTTACCAATCAGTTTTTCGTTTCGAAGGAAGTCAACTGCCTCGTTGATGATATCCACTGACTCTGGATATTCGCCTCGAATATACACTACCCCTGTTGAAGCTCCTGTGATATAGCCGGCGATCATCATGCCCATCAAAAGCGAATGTGGGCGTTGCTCCAGAATATACCGATCCGAAAATGCACCGGGATCACCTTCATCCGCATTACAAACGATATATTTTGTTTTATCCTTTTGGTTTCTACAGGAATCCAATTTAAAAGCCATTGAAAATCCTGCACCCCCACGACCACGCACTCCCGAGTCTCCTAATTCACTCAACAACTCATTAGCTGATCTGTGCAGGCAGGCGCGAAAGATATCATAGTAATGTTCTACCGGACCATAATCACTTGTCAGAATCGGGGTACCGGAGGAACCGACATTATACTTTTCTTTGGTCACTAAACCATCCGATAATATTTTTTCAACATGATGAATATCGCTTCCGGAAAAATTGCTTCCATTGGCATGAAAAGCACTGTTTTCGTGGCATCTGCCCAGACAGCACATTTCGCCGATTTCCTCAGGGCTGTATAGATCGGCAAGTTTTTCCTTTACTTCATCCTGTGTACCGGCCGTCATGCAGGCGCTTCCATTACAGACATATACTTTCTTGCCTTTATTTTCGGGTCGCAGAAAATCGTAAAAGGTAACTGATCCATACACATTTGCATTGCCAAATAGAAACTCATTGCTTAGTTTATCCATGACCTCCTGATCGGCCGTACCCGTCGCTTTGGCTGAGATCCCTAGCTCTTCAAAAAGATTTTCGCGTAGCCCTTTCCGGCCTGACAATTCACTTAAATTCTTCGACATTACATTATTTGTTTACCGGATCCAAAGTTTCTGCGCGTTCCTCTGTTCGCACCTTCCCGGTGTTTGAATACACGGTTAATTTATTATTTCTGCAAAACGCCATTAAGGTCAATCCTGCTTCCTGAGCCATATCCACGGCTAATGTGGATGGGGCAGATACTGAAGCAAGGTAAGGGATACCTGCTGATATTGCTTTGCTGACGATTTCAAAAGATATTCGACCGCTTACAGTCAGGCATATAGCTTCACTTAATTTGCCATTGTAGATCAGATCCCCAATGACCTTGTCTACCGCATTATGTCGTCCGATATCCTCACGAATACTTAACATGGAACCATCTAATGAAAATGCCCCGGCGGCATGCGTTCCTCCTGACAGATTAAATGACGTTTGTTTCTCACTCACCTGATCAAACATCGATCCAACTACTGCTGGGTCAATTATATTATCATTGGTTAGCACGATGGCTTGTTCGTCGTCAAAAGAGGTCTTTCCACAAAGGCCACATGAGGAGGCGGACATAACATTCCTGGAACCTGCAAATTCTTTTAAAATCTTCTCCTCCGGTATCGTGAGATTGATTGCTTTGATATAGGCATCATCATCAAATTCGGTCACTTTCATTTGGGGATGCTCATCCAAATCCCGGTAGATACTTTCCGAAAAAAGAAGCCCGCGCACAAGGTCCTTTTCCTGCCCTGGAGTTTGCATCGTCACTGTAAATGGGGTGTCATTAATGGATATACTTAACCCAATTTCAATAGAAAGCACATCATTCACCTTGGAAAACTTTCCATCATTAAAATAAAGACCATTGTACTTCCTGATGTTCATATTAAGATTTAGACTAAAACCAAGGCGGTTTACCTCAATCAAATATACAGAAATCACTCCTAAAAGTGTGATAAAGTGGACATTATGGCCGATAAATGGCATTCTGCGCCTATAGATTCAAGTATTATGAGAACTTGGGTTATAAGATGGCCAGGAGAATGAAAGGGTTAAAGGTGGAACTGATTAAATGATTGAGTGTATTTGCCATGACTTCACAGGCCAGACATCAGAAAGCAGACTGCAGATATCAGACAGCAGACTCTAGATGCCAGATGCCAGATCCTCAAACATTAAACCTTCAACTTTAAACACTTCGCCCTCTGCTCTAAGCTCTATGCTCTAAGCTCCATGCACTTCCCCCTCTGCCCTTCGCCCTTCGCTTTCACTCGATTCTTTCGGTATGAATCGTCACTTCAAGCTTGATTCGCTCAACAAGGTAATCACAGGCTTTAATAGCTTCCTTACGATCCGTGGAGGAGGTAAAAACAAACAGATATAGCTGACCAACCGGTACTTCACCGAGACTATGATAAATATGCATACATGTCAGCGAAAATTTTGAAAAAGCATCTTCCCGAATTTGATACAATATTTCTTCAGCTTCTTCAACATCAACAACGAAATCCATGCCTTCAATTTCACTTTCTCCTTCTTGCCCTTGCTGCACCTGTCCAAGGAAAATGCTATGGCCTTCGATATCCATTTTTGTGTTATGTGAAGCGATAGATCTGGCGACTCTTTCCGGTGGAATTGCTCCTTCGACAAATACTTTTTTTGGTTTTTTATGTGTCATTAGAAAAGTGTTTAAAGTGCTTCCTCACAAATCTACGCTATCCCCGGGAAAGTTTTTCTTTTTGGAATGGAGTATTGTGGCAAGTGGGCTTACGCGTAAAACGAAGGCGACCCGATAAGTGTCCACACTATCCTGCCCTTCTCATTTAGTGATGAGTGATAGGTGATCTGTTTAAATAGTTAAACGGGGAACTGTTTAATGTTTAATTTGCTCTACGCTTCTTGCCCTACTCTCTCTCTTCTCTCTTCTCTCCCACTGTATACGCCTCAGCTCCCGATCTATCGGGAAGCAGGGTCTCCCCCATATAACTACGTATATAGGGTAAACGCTTCGCTCCGATTTTCTCTCTTCGTTTTTCGCTTTTCGTTTCAAACGATCATCAACACCTCCACCTCATCCCCCACCTCGTATGCTTCTCTCCCTTCATCAAGGTGTATAAGGCAATCCGCATAAGCAAACGAGGTCATCAAATAACTTTGTTGATTGTCTAAAATTTCAACTTGGTCACCATCCGTTTTACCTTTTAGAAAGTAGGTCAGCTGGGGTTTCTTCTTATACCCATTAGCCAATACCATAGTTCGTTTCTTAAAATATTCTATGGTCGTAAAACTTGTAATGGCTGGAACGATATATTCATAAAAGCAAGCGAGCACAGCAGCCGGATTTCCAGGTAGCCCAAAAACTATTGTTTTATCGAGTGTCCCAAAATAAAATGGTTTGCCGGGTCTTTGTTTGACCTTATGAAAGACCTTCGTCGCACCACATTCCTCTAGCGCAGACGGAACAAAATCATAGTCTCCTACCGAAGCACCGCCTGTCATGATAATGATATCTGCGTTTGATGCGCTATTGATAGCTTCCTTGATGGCAGGTTTTTCATCACCGACTAACTCTATTGAAACAGGTTCTATTCGTAACATGCGAAGTGCTGCCTGCAACCCTTGCGCATTCGATTCAAATATTTTCCCTTCCTCCAGAGGTTGACCCGCAGGTATAAGCTCTTTACCGGTAACGATGATGCTCACCCTTGGTTTGTCGAAAACCTCAACCTCATTTACCCCAAGACTAGCAAGAAGTGAAATGGAAGCAGGTGTCATACAATGACCCTTGGGCAATGTCAGGAATCCTGCTTTCGTCTGGGAAGCTTTGGGTCTAACATTTCTGTTAAGCGTTAGTAACTCATCCTTTATTATCATCGAGTCATCTACAACCTCTACTAACTCCTGCATGACCACTGTGTCTACATCTAAAGGAACAAGGGCACCAGTAAAAATCCGCACTGCCTGGTGCTTACCAATAGGCGTATCAAAGGTACTCCCTGCCTGTACCTCTCCAACTATCGTAAGACTACTCTGCCCGTCCCATGATTCAAAAGAAAAGGCGTAACCATCCACTGCAGATTGATCAAACGGAGGTGTGTCTATTGGGGAAAAGATATCACTGGCCAGAACACTTCCCAAGGCATCAGGAAGTTTTACCCTTAGTCTACGTGCCAGTTTACAATTATTGAAAATCAGGCGTTTTGCATCTTCCACAGAAATCATCATACGTACTTCCTCTTAGGTCAGGTATATCACGGAAACAATCTTTTTCAAATATAGGTCTATAATTCATTAACCATTAAATAGTTAGTAAATCGGTACGACAAGAAACCGAATCACTAAAAAACCAAACGATATCATAAAATAGTCAAAACAATGCCTTTTCTTTGCACCTGAAGCCACCACTCGATTTTTAATTAAAATTTATTTATGAAACATTTATTTCAATTATCTATTCTGGCTTTCTTATTTATCCACGCTTGCAAATCTGACCGTAGTTCGGATACTCCCCAAAGCCCATCTCAAACTGAAGCTTCAATGGAAGTCGCCCATACGGCTATTAAAGCGCGTGACCACATTGGTCTGTACCAAGGCATATTGCCATGTGCCGATTGTGAGGGTATTGAGACGTCTCTTTATTTAATGGCCAATAATGCTTATCTCCTTACAAAAGTGTACAAGGGAAAGGCAGACAATAAGGCCTATAAAAATATAGGCGACTTTGCATGGAGTGAGGATGGCACCACCGTTTCCCTTTCCAATATTGAAGATGCCCCTCATCAATTTGTCGTTGAAGATACCAGGGCTATACAATTAGATACGGAAGGAATTAGAATCGAAGGAGACTTAGCAGAAAAGTATATTCTCATCAAACAGTAACCTGATATCCTCTTAAATCCAGCCCATGAATTTTGCAGATGTAATTCT
>JBBKWA010000283.1:0-11927 GCA_037968695.1 Saprospiraceae bacterium | reverse complement strand
TTGTTGTACATTAAAACACTTACCGCCGGACCACCCCCATAAAGCCATTTATTGGCCAGGGGATTTTTGTCTCCAGTATAAGGATCATTGACAAAGCCCACGTCTGCAAGCAACGAAAGATATATTGTATACGGCATCGTTTTAAACTGCGGTACAGGCATCGCATTTCCCAATTTTATCTTTCTTTCTCTTAGCTTATACGTCAACTGATATTTTGCTAAAACAGCATCTAGTCCATCAATTGCATATAATTCATAACCACTTACATATCTGACCCCAGACCCAAGTCCTCTATAATAAATATAGGAGGGCCGGTTTCTGCTGATGCTGTATTTGCCCAAGGAGGATATCCTGTGTTGAAACCTCCGCCCGGTGGTCGTATTCCATTCAAATGTAATATTGGTGATCATCAGGTCTTCGTCTCCAATGAAACCGAGTCCTATTTTTTCCACATTTAACCCGGCCTTAAATCCTTTGGCCGGGAATATTTTTATGTCGCGGTTATCATATTCAAATGCCAGAACTAAACTAAATACATTCTGTGTACTGTCGCCATTGATAAAGTACTTTGGATTGTAGTCTGCGATCACTCTATTGTCTACTGTTCGGTGTTGGTAGTTTATGGCTAAATCGTATTTCAGGAAAATGTTCGGTCGATAAAAAAGCCCTGCACGTCCTTCCCATCGTTCCAGAACGATGTCTTCCCCAAATCGCACAAACTCTTCTGTATTATCGGCTAAACCATAGCTAATTTCTTTGTTGATGCTATGCAAAAACCCCGTGGAGAGGCCGAGACTTTGTTTTCTGTTAAAATACGGAAAGCGATATTCTATCTCTTGTTTTGGTGTATAACCAAATTGGATTTTCGCTTTTAATTTATCGTTCCTTCCCGTAAAATTTAACCAGTCTAATCGGGCACCAAGGTTGACCCGACTTAAGCTTGCATTGTGTGTCGTCCACCAAACATTAAAGTTTCTGTCAGCAAGATCAAAAATTGGAAGGGCGTATATATACCACGACTCCTTTACAGAGATAATGATGTCGACCGTGTTTTTTTCCGTGTTCCACTCCGATATATTGACAACCGCCTCATTAAACAAACCAAGGTTTAGCAGATTGTTTCTGTTGCGTTCAAGTGTTGGCCCCAGGTCATTCTGCACAAGACTATCCCCAACCGCAAACGTGAGCTCGCGATAAATGATGGATGGCCTTGTTTTTTTGAGGCCATTAATGGTAATATGCTGAACGGTGACCGTTTGGCCAAAAGATGGATCCGCAAAAAACAAGAAGCACGCAATTAGGATTGCTGTCCGATACAACGAAGCCATTAGACATTGAGGTAATGCAAAAAAGCATCATAGTTGTCCTGAAGATTTTCGAAATAACCTTCTTCAGAAAATGTTGCTTTAATAGAATACTCATAGCGCTCCAGTGTCGCTACCAGATTGTGTATTTCTGTTTGATTCGTTTTGATGGTCAGAAACATTTTTGTTGTGGTCAAATCTCGAGTAAGAAAACTGCTTAAGACTACTGCGCCTTCGCTTTCAATTATTCTGGAAATCTCCGAGAGACTATAATCTGATTTCAGGATCTCCAAAACAATTATGCCTCCGGGTTCTGAAAAAGAAAAACTTCGCGCATAGTATTGGATCAAATCTTCAAGTGTAATTAATCCAAGATAATTGTCTAATCTATCCACAACCGGAATCATAGTAAGCTTTCCTTCGGCCATTACGCTCATGACTTCAAACATGTGATCGGTATCCCGGACAAATGCTTTATTCAGCCCTAATGAAAAAGATCCTATAGGCTCGTCAATTGGGCTGGTGGTAATATCTTCTTCTGAAATAGTCCCTAATAGCTGTTCGTTATTGACAATTGGGAGGTGTTTTAAGTGATATACCTGCAAATACGTGAGTGCCTGCTCACCTGAATCAGAGGTGTTTAGCGGTTGAATGAGTTGTGATATAAGGTCTCTGGCGAGCATGCCTGATTAGTTTTATACTATTAAGACGAAAGATTGTGCCAAAAGTGGCGCGGTTTAATAAATATTTAACGTGTAAGCTTCCTTTTTTCGATCGAAAACTCTTGTTCAGATAGCAATCCTCTGTCCCTGAGTTCTGAAAGTCTCTTGAGTTGAGCAAGTAGCATGTCGTCCTGAACCGCTGGTTCTTCGCTTATTGGTTCTTCTTTTTGTTCGTTGTTTTCCGGTGCCGTGGAAATCGCTAATCGGTAGGTGTTATTTTCAAACGCATCAAACCGTTCCTGAATTCTGACGTAAGCCAGATCATCGTGCGTCTTGATTTTATTAAAGTCTGTAAAGCCTAAAGCCACTGCGCGGTCCAAATGAATATAAGCCTTATCTACTTGCTCTGTCAATGAGTATGCGCAGGCAAGATTAAAGTGAAGGGAAATATCTCTTGGATTGATTTCCAACCCTTTTGAAAAATCGTCAATCGCGCCTTCGAGATCAAACTCTTTGTACTTCTTTATTCCGTTTACTTTATATGGATTCTGAACACTTCTACCTGTCCCTCTTTTCATCTTGGGGGGTGCCTGAGCCCTTCTTGATTGTCGTGGTTGGGCCATTGGAGGATATCCTTTTTGCTGAAGCCTGCGATTATATATTGGCGGGACCATCCCTTGCTGGGCATTATATTTTGCATCAAAATCATCCTCGTTCATATTGAAAAAGATGATGGCATCAATCAACCCAAGGAAGCCGGTAACAATACCGAACGAAAAGATCGTAAGGAAAACATAGAGGACCCCCAGGCCAACCTGGCCCAGATAAAATCGATGCACTCCCGCCCATCCAAGAAACAAGGCAAATAAGCCTGCTGCTGTTTTATTTCTCATGAGGTAATTTTCGTATTGCCGATCCTGATTAAATAATGCATCTAAGGTCGGAATTTTTGGTTGTGGAATCAATTCAAGTCACGAAATAGCGTTTGCTTTTGGCTGGATATGACCGTAAAAGGTAAAGATTTTCCTAAAAACCTACTTTTTCTGCTTTTTAGTAGCCTCCGTACCCACCTGATACTGGCAAGTCAACAAAGCAATATCGTCCGGGTAAGACATTGTTCCTCTAAACGCCTCTACCTTTTCCATCAGGCTTTCGTTGAAGTCACTGGCAGATGATTCCTTTCTTACGTTTTTTAACAACGGTATAAGTTGATCGTCGTCAAAATATTGGTTTAATTCATTGACAATATCTGTTAGCCCGTCAGTACAGGCAAATATCATTCCCGGGTGCGTTAACGCTACTTCCCCCATATGTATTTCTGGCAGGGTTTCAAATGCGCCAATGATCGTGCAACCGCTTTCGAGCCTGGTGATTTCATTGTTTTGTATTAAAAAAGGAGGATAGTGACCGGCGTTGATATATTGAAGCGTATTGTTATGGAGATTGAGTTCGCCGATAAACAAGGTGATAAACCGGTCACTTTTAGTAATCCTGTAAACCGCCTGATTCAGTGCAAAGACAAAGGTTTCAAGGTCCCGGTACTGGTAGATCAGGCTTTGTAAAATAGCCTGAAAATTGGCCATTAGGATGGCTGCAGAAACCCCTTTGCCGCTGATATCGGCGATGCAAAATGTAAGTCTTCGTTCGTCGTACTGAATAAAATCAAAGTAATCTCCGCCGACTGTGAAGTGTGGCTTATAGATTGCAGCCATTTCGAAGTAATCACTTTTGGGCAAGTGGTCCGGGATAAGCATTTGCTGGACATTACTAGCCAGTTCCATATCCCGCGCATATCGCTCCTGCTCGATTTGCTTTTTGAATAATCGCTTGTTTTCAATAGCGACAGCGATAATATTGGTAAATGTCGTGACAAACTGTATCCGTGGATATTCGTTTGCATCGGCTCGCAGACCACCGACCAGGGCAAACGCAATAGCTACCTTTTTGTGATAAACCGGCACAATCAAGTCAAAGTCTTGAAGCGCTTCAGGGTCATTAGACGATATCCGTTGTGTTTTTGTGTATTTCTTTAGAATCGGACCCAGATCCTCGCGCATAGCCAGCTCATCCGCCAGCAGGTGGGTAGCACAATACCATTTTTTATCATCCTGTCTAAAAAATAGGGCCATTCGCTTTATGCCCATTTCCCAACCAATAAATGATTTGTACATATTATACAACTCAGGAGCCGCTACGTTGTCATTGATTGCTTGCGTGATGGTCAACAAGCTGTTGATTTGTAGCTGTTTAAGGCTTAGCTCCTGCTGGAGTTTTTCAATGCCGACCTGGCCGGTCTCGCTCATGATTCTGGTGTTCGTGGTTTAATTAGGCAAGTTAATTCATTTTTTTTGCCCCATTTGTCTCGTTTTGTTCTTTCCCGGATACCTCCTAAACGAATTCGATGTTGTCGTGTTGCGGAAAGCACCGGAACAATTTCTTGTCCGGTTTTTGTGTTGTTGGATGATCGCTTTAGTCTTCTTTCTTTATTCCCTATGTTTGTATCCACCAATCAGGTATGCCCTTGCTTACGCTAGACCGATATATCATCCGCAAATACCTGAGCACGTTTTTCTTTACGGCCCTGCTTTTCTCTATTATTGCGATCGCCATTAACTTCAGTGAGCATATCGAAAAATTCGTGGATCAGCCGGTCACTAAACGAGAGATTTTCTTTGACTATTACCTCAACTTCATTCCCTGGATCAATGGGTTGTTGTGGCCTATCTTTTCATTGATCTCCGTTATCTTTTTTTCGTCGCGTATGGCGAAAAATACGGAGGTGGTGGCGATGCTCAATGCAGGGATGAGTTATTCTCGTTTTCTTCGGCCCTATCTTATTGCTGCATTTTTTCTTTCCGGTATCTACCTCCTCGGAAACCACGTTTTCTTTCCGCAGGGCAACAAGACCATGATGGCTTTTGAAAACAAGTATATTTTTCCCAACAACTATAAAGTTAAGAGTAGTAATATTCACCTTTTCATTGGTCCGGAATCAAAAGTTTTTATTTCCAGTTATCTCCCGAATGACAGTAGTGGTACGGGATTTCGGCTCGAACAGTATCAGGATCTTAAGCTGACGTTTTTGTTGCGGTCAAAAAGCTTTGAATATCTGCCTGATGTTAAAAAGTGGCGGCTGAGTGATTATGAAATGCGTCACTGGACAGATGGTGTAGAGACTTATGTTTCCGGAATTGGAATGGAGCTCGATACCGCCATCGCGCTGTATCCTTCTGATTTTGTGTATTACACGAACGATAAAGAAATGATGACCTCAAAAGAGCTATTGCAATTCATTAAGTATGAGCAAGAGCGTGGGATTGGTTTTTCGCGGACGATGCGATCTGAGTATCACCGGCGTTGGGCCGAACCATTTACGATTGTTATTCTTACCGTAATCGGTGCCTCGGTCGCTTCGCGCAAAGTTCGTGGGGGCATGGGGCTTAATCTGGCCGTTGGGGCTGTGATCGGTGCTCTTTTTGTCCTGCTCAGTAAGTTTGCGCTTACCTTTTCTACCAACCTGCACATGAACCCAATGATCGCGATGTGGTTACCAAATATGCTGTTTGGTGGTTTTGCGATTTATCTCGTTAGCAAGGCACAAAAATAAAAACAAACGCCTCTTCTTTTCGTCTGTTTACTTTTACGCCTACCTTTAGGCTACTCGAATATGGTTAATCAATGGATCTTAAAATTAGTGCTTTTGCCTTTCGCCATTTTGTATGGTCTGGGTGTGGCGCTTCGCAATGGCTTATATTCAATCGGTTTGCTTCGAGGTGTTTCCTTTAGTGTCCCGGTGATCAGTATTGGGAATCTCACCGTTGGTGGTACAGGGAAAACGCCGCATATAGAATTTCTTATTCGCGCATTACATGAGTATCTTCCCCTTGCCGTGGTGAGTCGGGGCTATAAGCGCAAAACCTCCGGATACCTTGAGGTTTCGCCGCGACATGATGCCACACAGACAGGTGATGAACCCCTTCAGTTTAAGCGTAAGTATCCACATGTGCCGGTCGCCGTGGCTGAAAACAGAAGTTTTGCCATCCCGCAGATCATCCGTTCTTATCCGGCAACAAAAGTTATTCTCTTGGATGATGGTTATCAGCACCTTGAGGTTATTCCAGGATTGAATATTCTATTGACGGAATACAACCGATTATATACTAAAGATTTTATGTTGCCTGTAGGGCGTTTGCGGGAGTGGCCCAGTGGTGCTGGTAGGGCTGATATCATTATCGTCACCAAGTGTCCTGCCGCTGTTTCCAAAAGCGACATGGCGGAAATTGAGCGCGACGTAAGGCGCAAGGAAAGTCAACAGGTTTTCTTTAGCGAATATCATTACGGTCACCCTTATAAAATGTATGGAAATGGCGAGCGCCTCGTGTTGCGTGAATCACTTGATGTCCTGCTGGTTGTCGCCATTGCTGGTACTGAATATTTGCTCGAATATGTCGATGAAAAATGTGGTGATGTGCGCATGTTGGAATATAACGATCATCACCCTTTCTCCTCTTTTGATATTGGTGATATCGAACAACATTTTAACCGAATGGCGTCGGATCGGGAGCGAATTATTTTAACGACCGAAAAGGATGCTATGCGACTTGATAGTCATCGGGATTTGCTACGCAAGCTTTCGCTACCGATTTTTATCCTTCCGGTCGCTGTCCGTTTTCTGGGTGACAACCCTGAAGCATTTAGCCATGCCGTTAAACAATGGCTTCTTAACTTTAAGCGGTAATGAAACACCTTACTTCCCCGCTGCATTTTATTGCGCTGACTTTTTTGGTCTGTTTTACTGTCCCTGTAATGGCTCAAAATATTCTAACGGAAATGGATCACGATGCACACCACATCTATGATCGAATGGTGATTTTGAGCGGTGGCGGAGATTCTTCTTTACACTCTTCAATACAACCATACTGGCGATCTGATCTTGTGGTTCTCGCCAATATTTTTTCCGCATCTTCCAATGACCCGGTGACACAGCATCAGATACAAGCAATATATGATCAGAACAATGAGTTTGTTTTTCCTGCCGCTGATGGCCTGTCTACTTATCACGATTACCTTGATTCCTCACGATCGTTTTTAATTATTGCAGACAGTGCGTATCGCCTAAGTCAGCGTCCTTTGTGGAAAACATTCTATCGCACCCCGGCTCATTTCTATGAGGTCGACGAAAAGGATTTCAGCTTGCGCGTTGATCCTCTTTTGCACTTGGCAGTAGGGCGTGAAGCGGAAGAAGGGGTAACTACTTTTATTAATCAGCGCGGGTTAAGTATTCGCGGAGCGGTTGGTAAAAATGTGTTTTTCCAAACCCGTTTTTATGACAGTCAGGTGCGTTTTCCAAACTATGTCAATCAATATACCGATAGCCTGGGTGTTGTCCCTGGAGCTGCGCTGTACAAAAATTTTAATAGTAGTCTTTTTGATGCTGATAATAGTCGTGACTTTCTTCTTGCCAACGCCTATGTAGGAATCAATTTTGGAAAATATATTGGCATGCAGCTTGGACATAATCAGTTTTTTATTGGCGATGGCATGCGCTCACTTTTTATTTCCGATTTTTCAACACCGTACTTTTCACTAAAGTTTAATACGCGCATCTGGAAGTTTCACTATCAGAATATTTTCGCTGAAATTTCTTCCGATAATTTTATGGTTGTAAATGGTTTTTCCGAACCCATTCCTAAAAAATATATGACTGCTCATTACCTAAGTTATAAACCGAACAAAACACTTAGTCTGGGTCTTTTTGAAGCTGTTGTTTTTGATCGGGATAACAACCAGTTTGAGTTACAATATCTTAACCCGATCATTCTCTACCGAACGGTTGAGGGGTGGATTGGAAGTCCGGACAATGTCCTTCTTGGTTTAAGTTTTAGGCAGGATATAAGGAGCACATTTTCTTTGTATGGACAATTTATTTTAGACGATATTTCTGTTGGCCAAATACTGGATGGTGATCTGGATTGGTGGGGCAATAAGTTTGGGCATCAGTTAGGTGGAAAATATATTAATGCTTTTGGCATAAATATGCTTGACCTTCAGGTGGAATGGAATCATGTTCGTCCGTATACCTATTCGCATTATGATAGTCAGGCCAATTACTCTAATTACAAACAAACGATCGCCCATCCATTGGGCGGTAATTTTAATGAATGGATCCTTTCCGGCACGTATCAGGCGACCAAACGTCTGTTGATAAAAAGTAGCTTGAATATTATTACGACAGGAGAGGATATGGACAGCATCTCTTATGGTGGAAATGTAATTTTTCCTAACACCTATCGTCAGGGGGATTATGGCAATGTGGTGGGACAAGGTGTGGAAACAAATATTTTTTACTTGAGCTCGGCCTTTGTGTATGAATTGGCGCCTAGTGTGTTTCTAGATGGTCGATATATTCTAAGAAACAAAAAGAGCGCTATAGAGGCTCGTAGTCTAAGTACATCTTTGTTTCAATTTGGGGTAAGGGTAAATATGGCTTACCGGGAAGAGGTTTTTTAATCCCTTTTCATGGAAAGCGAATTTGTTCTTGAAGCCGCTCTGCTTGTTGCCCAACCGTTTGTATATCTTCGTCGCTTATGAGAGCCAAAAAATCTTTTGGTCAACACTTTCTAACAGAGGATTCCATTGCGGAACGCCTGGCCAGCGCTTTAAATACAGACGGATGTGGGGCGATTGTTGAAATTGGTCCCGGAAAAGGTATTCTAACAAAGTTTCTGCTTAAACAGCCGTTACCCGTCGTTGCTGTTGAATTGGATCGCGACCTTATCCCCGTTCTTGAAAAAGAATTTCGCAATACGGAACTGCAAATTGTACAGGGCGATATTCTTCATGTGCGATTAGAAGAGATTGTGAAAGATGATATTGATTTTGTCATCGCCGGCAATTTCCCTTACAACATCTCCAGTCAAATCATTTTCCTTGGACTCAAACATCGTCATCGTGTCCCGTTTATGGCAGGCATGTTTCAATTTGAAGTGGGGCATCGGATTTGTTCCGGGCCCGGTAGCAGAGCATATGGTGTCATTTCTGTTTTGGTTCAAGCATACTATTCTGCGGAATTGTTATTTAAGGTAGGGCCCGAATCTTTTGCCCCACCCCCAAAGGTGCAAAGTGCGGTTATCGCGCTAACCCGTTATAGAACTGAAATTGAAGGTGTGCCCTTCAATGTGTTGCGTCAAGTAGTTAAAGTGGCGTTTAGCCAACGAAGGAAAAAGTTGCGCAACACGCTTACTTCAATTATTCCTGAAGAGGTCTTAAAAGAGCATGGAGTGGAAACGATGCGTGCCGAACAACTAACTGTTAATCAGTTTGTTATGTTAGCAAAACACTTACATGACACCTCTTCTTAACGGGGCTCATTTTTAGTCACCGGCCTTGTCTTTTGCAAGGATCTTGACGTATTTATTTCCCATTTCATGATAGCCTTGATCGTAGCAAAAGTAAAACAGCTGCCCTGTTTTTGATTTGTAAATATTGGTGAAGTAGTCAAAGTTTAAACCTGATTCCTGCAGCTTTTTCTTAGCCACTTTTGTTTGGCCCGTAGGGTTTAATCGGGCAAGAATTCTGCGGTTTTTACTGATCTTATAATTTACCCTGCGCACAAAAGTTGAGGCATCCGCATTGGCTTGGTTGTAATGAGATGCCCGGCAATAGTCTGTGCAAAACATCTTATCTCTTCGCCCGTGTATGACCTCCTTGCATTCTTTACAATATCTTTTTGTGCTTTCCATTTCCTGATGAATGGTTGTCTCAGCAACTAAGTGTCTTAGGCCGTGAAAAGTATTACCCTGCGCCCTCGTTTACCAAATCTTAATTCGATCTTCTTTAGTTCGAAACCATTTGCTCTCTATTAATATATCAAAAGCTTTATAAAAACTTTCCATGTTTGATGGTGCTGCTATGGCTCTATATAGTCCTGGAGGGTGCGGATCTGTCTTTATTTGGTTTCTTAGTGCCTCCGGCCTTGTCTTGGTTCTCCAAACCGTGGCCCAAGACATAAAGAATCGTTGTTCGGCAGTATAGCCATCGATTGGATCTGGTTTCGGATGTCTTTTATAATACAACTGAAGGGCGTCAAACGCAACACTTAGGCCACCCAGATCCGCTATGTTTTCACCCAGGGTAAACGTGCCATTTAGTGCTAAATCTTCAAACGGATAGTATTGATCAAATTGCGCTATAAGTTGTTTTGTTCTATCATTAAACCGGGTCCGATCCGCTGCTGTCCACCACTCTTTTAGGTTTCCGGATTTATCAAACCGACTTCCCTGATCATCAAAACCGTGGGTGATTTCATGCCCTATGACAGCTCCTATACCTCCATAGTTTACTGCGGCATCTGCTTTCCAATCAAAGAAGGGGGGTTGTAAGATGGCTGCCGGAAAAACGATTTCATTAAACATTGGATTATAGTAGGCATTGACTTGTTGTGGTGCCATAAACCATTCGTGTTTATCTACCTCCTTCCCTACCCGAGCTGCGTCTTTCTTAAATTTCCACCGCACGATCGCTTGAATGTTTTCAAGGTAGCTCCCACCTTCAGCTGTTGATTTTATCTGGAGACCGGCATAGCTCTTCCATGTATCGGGATAGCCTATTTTTACTTTAAAAGCGTCAAGTTTTTCGAGGGCATATGTTTTTGTTTTTTCTTCCATCCACTCCAGGGCCTTAAATCTTGGTTTAAATGCCTCGACAATATCTCCTACCATTTCCACAGCTTGTTCTTTTGCTTTTAGTGGGAAATGCTTTGAAACATAGAGCTGCCCAAGGGCCTCTCCAAGGCTTTGATTGACTACGTTCACTAGCCTTTCTTTTCTAGGGCGCATTTTTTCAATCCCTTGCAGTGTATTGGAATAAAAATTGAAATGAGCCTTTTCGAGTGTTTGGTGGGCATATGGTGCGGAACCATTTATTACTATAAATTTTAGATAATGTTGAATTGTTTTTAAAGGAAAGCCGTAAAGTGATTTGTTAATAAATTCGAGATAGTTTAACTCGGTAACAATAACATGTTCAGGAAATGGTGTTTTTGTGGCTTTAAAAAACGAGTCCCAGTCCCATTCCGGCGTCATTTCTTTTAACGCTGCAGCGGATCTTGGATTAAATAACTTATCCATCTGGCGACGATCTTCCTTTGTCATCATATTAATCGCCAGTATTTTCTCTAAAGAAAGTATCTCTTTCGCCGCGGATTTGGCCACCGTTTCGGTATAGCCTCCCTCTTTCTGTAGAATCAACTCAATGTATTCTGTGTATTGGTTTCTTACTTCAATGGCCTTATTATCTTCATCCAGATAATATTCCCTTTCCGGGAGGCCCAGGTTTGCTGCCTCTATATAAGCTGCGTATTTATGGCTATCCGCTAAATCCGGGTGAATACTGAAGTGAATCACTGCTCCACTCCCCTGCTCTGCAAAAAGTCCCAGAAGTCCAGGAATTTCAGCGTGTTTGGTTAATTTATCAATGGCTCCTAATAAGTGTTGTATTGGTTGCAGTTGGGTTTTTTCTATGTTTTCTATATCCATCGCGGTTTCAAAAAATCTAGCCGCAATATTTTCTGAAGCCCCTGGTGTTGATAATTCCGTGTCCAGAATATCAATTACGTTTTGTTCAGTGTCTTTTGAAAGTTCATGAAAACTACCCCACGAACTTCTGTCGGGGGGGATTTCTGTAGCCGCCATCCAGCCTCCATTTACAAATTGGTAGAAATCTTCACCTGGCGTGGTTGTTTTATCCAGGTTGTTTTGATCAATGCCCTTTGCCATAAATTCTCGCCTTTGCTTTTGTGATATAATATAAATGCTGTTTACGCCCCTTTGTTTATATCAAAAGAACAATTTGTTCCACGTGGAACATCCTTACATCCGTGGAAGCATATATGCTACCTGATTGTTCGATAAAATAAAAGTAAAGTGTAGGGGATATATATAACTTGTTCCACGTGGAACAA
>JBBKWA010000282.1:0-7926 GCA_037968695.1 Saprospiraceae bacterium | reverse complement strand
ATGGGACTTTATGCCGGTTTCTGCATTAAAGGCAAACCAGCAGGACATTCTCCCATTAAAGCAAATTCCGCAGAAAGATTCAAGAAAGATTCCCCTTAATGGCAGTAATAATTGGGCCGTTAGTGGAAACAAAACTGCTAAGGGCTACCCTATTCTTGCGAATGATCCTCACCTAAAACTTACCCTTCCTACTATTTGGTATGAAATGGAAATCCATACCCCGGAAATGAATGTACATGGTGTTTCAATACCCGGCATTCCATTTATTCTCTTAGGCTTTAATGAACAAATCGCGTGGGGCTTTACGAATTCGGGTCAGGATGTTTTGGATTGGTATACGGTGGAATGGCAGGATAGCGCACGACAAAAATATCTTCTTGATGGTCATTATGTCAATGCGACCCTTCGTGCGGAAGAAATTGAAGTACGTGGCGCTGCTACTATTGTTGACACCATACGATACACCCGTTTTGGACCGGTTTCAAACATGGGGGAATATCGCGATCTGGCCATGAAGTGGATAGGTCATGAATTGTCCAATGAAAACGATGCCCTTACTTTTCGATATATCAATCAGGCAAAAAACCATGAAGAATTCCAACAAGCGATAAAGCGATATGTCTACCCTGCACAAAATATGGCCTTCGCTTCTACAGACGGAGATATTAGCCTGACCGTCGTTGGCCGGATGCCCATCAGGCCGCAAGGCCAAGGTGAAACATTATCCAACGGCAGGACAATCAAGAGTGACTGGCAGGGCTTAATTCCTTCGGAACACGCTCCTCAAATTTACAATCCTCGAAGAGAATTTATTAGTTCCGCAAATCAAGCACCTGCTGATTCCACATATCCTTACCCTTTACCGGGGAAGCGGGTTTTTGAAGATTACCGGGGAAGAATCATTAACCATGTCCTTGATACAATGGAATCGATCAACGTTGAAGACATGATGATGCTTCAACAATATAACTTCAGTCTGCTCGCATCAGAAATTCTTCCGACACTTTTAAAGGCGTTAGACACAGCAAAATGTTTATCCGGAGAAGAAAAGAAAATAGCTAATCAATTAGCTCATTGGAATTATCATTATCACAGAGATAGCCTCTCTCCTGTATATTTTGATTTATGGTTTTCTGCCTTTGAGAAAATGACCTGGGATGAACTACTATTTAATGATGTGATGCTTCCTGAAGAATGGCGATTTATTGATATTGCTGTACACCATCCGGACAACAAGTATTTTGATGTGCTTTCAACCCCTAATGTGCATGAAACTATGCAGGATATTGCCTGTGCTTCATTTTCTGAAATGATGATTGCTTTTCATAATCTGGTTGGTGATCAGGATAAAAACTGGGGATCTTACAAAGCTTCAACTATCCCACATCTGGCCAGGTTTCCCAATTTTGGTGCGGATCGCTTACATACCTCAGGAGGACGTCATGTGGTCAATACAATGCAGCAATCGCATGGACCATCCTGGCGGATGATTGTTGAATTATCAAGTCCCCCTAAAGGCTGGGTCAATTACCCCGGAGGACAATCCGGAAATCCAGCCAGCATCCATTACAGCGATATGTTAGATGGGTTTTTTGAGGGAAAATATTATGAAGTACGCCTTCGCAATACAACGGATGGATGGGCCCCTTTAAGAAAAATAGAAATTAATCCGTGATGAATAAAAAGCTCATTAGCTCACTGATCATAATGCTCACAGGCTCATTTCTCGCAGGTTGGTTCGGGCCATGGTGGGCCATGTCTGTATATATCATCCTTGTTGTTGCTCTTTTAAAATTACCAGTGAAACCTAGTTTGCTGTTGGGTGCTTTATCCATTGGGATTGTTTTTCTTGGCATGGCACTATTCACTTATAGTAATGATGAAGCTGAAATCATATCAAAAACAGGAATGTTGTTAGGCGGTTTATCACCAATAGGCATGCTTGGCTTCACCACGTTTATTGGTATTCTAACAGGGGTATGTTCGGCATGGCTGGGCAGCGCTTTGGGCTCTTTTATCAAAAAACTTTGAAAATCCAATTGCATCTCAAGCAGTTCATCGGATTTTTATTACCCGTTGGTCGTAATTTCACAAATTAAGAAATCATTAAATGGAAACATTTGTTAACCTTGTAACAGGCCGCAGATATTTTTTTTGACAGCAGCTAGTCATTAACCTATAACCAATGTATCCATATCAATCTTACAGAAGTAAATACAATAAGCGTGACACTTCTTATGATGAAATGGAAAAACGAGATAAGCTTCGAAAAAAATTCATTACCGATCTAACAAGTTGGGCCGGCACGAGCATTGTTTTATTGGCAATGGATTTTTTCTTAAGCGGGGGCATGACATGGTCCCGTTATCCCTTATTTTTCTACGGCATTTTTATGCTTATGCAATTCTTTAAATTCATCCGCATACAATATGCCGGAGCAGATTATGAAAGCCGACGAACAAGAAGACGCGAAAGAAAAAGGCACAGGAATACCCAGCACGAGGAGGACCCTATCCACAGTATGCCGGTAGAGGATTATACTGAAGTATTGTTACGACAGGAAGAACGCGAACTCGCCGAACTAAAAGATTATCGCCAACCCGGTAAGCTATGGAAAGATGAAGATCTGGTCTGAACTCACTTGCATCGCTTTCCTTTCTTACCGATCCTCTCTGCTTGGGATCTTGCTTACAACAAACAGGCGTTGAACGCTAAACTTACCGCCCCCATGAGCAGCAATCATCAGTAAGCCACCGGCTATGGCAATATTCTTCATGAACAGAATAGCATGCAGTCGTTGCATTGACACAGGATCATTCCAAAAGGAATAAACGATAAACGTGACCGGTATCCAATAGATCAATAATAACCATACACCAAACCGGATTCTATAGCCGATGAGCAGCAGGACTGCGCCGATGATTAAAGCCACTATAGAGGTATACAGTAACAAATCCTGATTCCATAAAATACCATATTCTGCCATCGTCATTTTTGTTTTTTCTGCAAACATAATGGCGTCTACAGCTTCAAAAAAGAAGATGGCACTGATGAGTATACGACCAATCAAATCAAAGAAATGATTCATAATTATTTTTTTTGAACTTACCTGGAACTAATAAAGTTTTTCACCGCAATAGCTGTATTGCGTCCATCCATTGCAGCCGACAAAATTCCTCCGGCATACCCCGCCCCTTCTCCACATGGGAATAATCCCTCGATCTCCAGGTGCATTTTAGTTATTTTATCCCGCGGTATCCGTACCGGACTGGAGGTGCGACTCTCTGTCGCCACGACTACTGCGTCAGCATCAATATAGCCATTCATTTTGTGATCAAATCCTTTAATCCCGTATGTCAAACGATCATAAATCCAGGATGGTAGCAGTTCATGCACAGCGGCAGAGAATAAGCCCGGTATATAACTGCTTTGCGGCAAGTCGGTTGATTTTTTCCTCAGCAAAAAATCAGTCACCCTTTGTGCCGGAGCAGCCTGAGACCCAGTTCCTGCGTTAAACATCCGTTGCTCTACTTCCTGCTGAAATTTTACCCCCATTAAGGCGCCATGCTTTTTATATTCTACCATATCTTCCAACTCAACGGAGGTGACGATACCAGAGTTAGCATAGGGGCTATCTCGTCTGGATAAGGACATGCCATTGACCACAATCTCTCCCGGCGCAGTGGCTGCAGGCACTATCAACCCTCCAGGGCACATGCAGAAAGAGAATACCCCTCTATTACCTGCCTTTGCATTTAATGCATAGCTCGCTGCTGGCAAATACTGCCCTCGTGGTGTAATTCCATATTGGCAGAGGTCAACAAAAGATTGTGAATGTTCAATCCGCACACCTAAAGCAAATGGTTTTGGTTCTATCAACACTTCTTTTTCCTCAAGCAAGGTGAAGATGTCTCTCGCACTATGCCCAGTAGCCAAAATCACATTTGACACCGCCATGCGATCTTTATCATTAATCACTATACCGGAAATTCGTCTTGGCGAATGTCCTTCAAAATGAATATCACTAACAAATGAATCAAATAAAACCTGACCGCCATGTTCTTCAATTTTAGCCCGAAGATTAGCGATGATACCGGGCAACTTATTGGAGCCGATGTGCGGATGCGCATCAATTAAAATATCCTGATGTGCACCACATTCAGCTAATATTCGCAATACTTCATCGATACTTCCTCTCTTGCCTGATCTGGTGTACAGTTTACCATCGGAATACGTTCCGGCGCCTCCTTCCCCAAAACAATAATTGGAATGTGGATTGACAATCCCATCCTGCTGAATGGCCTTGAGATCTCTTCGGCGTGTTTGCACATCTTTACCCCGTTCGATAACGATAGGCCGCAATCCTAGCTTTATACATTCCAATGCAGCAAAATATCCCGCGGGACCTGCTCCTATAATATGTACTTCCTGTCCATTGGAAACATCCGGAAGATCATCAAGCTCACGTGGAATTTCCGGCAGCGGTTCACCTTCCATTATTAGCGCGCGTATCATGAATACAGGAGGTCTAAATCGTCCATCTACTGCTCGCTTGGTTATTCGGAAATCTTTAACCTGGGAAATACGCAAACCAGCAGCTCTAGCCAGGTCACCTTTTAGCAAGGTAAGGTCCTCGAAATCTTCAGGGGCAATCCTGATTTCTACTTCTTGCATTAGTAAATCCAGGATTCAGGATTAATAGAAGATCGCACATCATTGAGCACCTTATTGAGGTTACTCTGGTCGCATGATGTGCGAATGGCAACTTTTGTCAAAATTCTTCCTTTAAACAGCTCAACGACATAGCCTAAAGAGCGGAGCCGCTCTTCCATTTTGGTGACATTCGCTGGGTCGCCAAAGGCACCTACGACAATAAAGCAAGGTGGATCAGTTTCCTTGATGTTTTGCCCTGATGCCTTTACAGAATCAGCATTATCGGTCGCCGTTTTGCCAGGAAGACTATCCGTATTGGATTTAGTCACACTACTCGTATCATAATTATTTGGCACCGTGATCGTTGTGTCAGAAAGTGTCTTCTTTAAGTCATTCAATCTATTTTGATTGATCATGATATCCCAAGCGAGATAAATACACAGCACGGCAATTAGTAGAATTGCTGAAGAAAGTATAATCCACCACAAGCGAGTGGTGGATTGATCAATTCTATCTAAATTTTTTTCAAAAGCATCTTTTGACTTGTCCACCGCTGCTATACTTGCTTCAGCTGCCTCCTGTTCCTGCATGTGCTCAAGCTTGGTGTCTACTTCTGCTGGTGTGCTTTTGGGGACATAGGGCGTGGGTGGGGTCAGTGGCACTACGGAAGGCTGTTGCTGACCGATCGATTTGAGTTCAAGCGACTCCAACCCGCTAAAAGCAATATTAAAAGCATCCCAATCTGGTGTAAATCTGATATTCCCCTGATTGGATCTAACAAAAGTTCCAAACTTATCAACAGCATAAGCTGAATCATCGTCAGTTTGCTTCCACACGGTTTTAACAAATGAGGCTATTGCTTCTTTCGGTGAACCTGCCTGATCTCCTAAAGTATAGTGTATAAAGGCTTCAAGTGTCTCATTTCCATCATTCTCATCTGTATTGAAGGTGGCTTCAATATGTGGTGGTTCAATCTTCGTACGGGTCGTATCAAACTGAGCCGAATGGAAGATAGCTTCAAATCGGCCGAGACCTTCCACGTAGACTGAAGGTGTCAACTGGAGTAAGTCAAGGATGTAATATGGTATGCGTTCAGAAAGCACGCTGCAATTTAACCATTTCAGAGGGTGTCCGGCTCATCGTCCCGTGATAATTATGATTTCTCAGTATAATCTTAAAAAAATAAAGTAAAATGAATTGACGAAGTGAAATCAACGGGGAGTGCACATATCATTCAAATTCCTTAAAGGGCGACCTAGACCATCCCATCGTCTATTTTTTCCACCACCCCAATTGTCGCGGCTACTACGGCCAAAGGTGGTCCAATTAACAATCCAAGGACTGGAATCATTAACAAGAAAATAAAGACAATACCATTTCCAATGGCGAGGCCTCGGTTTGCCTTGACAAATCGAACGCTTTCTTTCAAATTGTAATGCCTTTCCAGTGTAAAATCCATATTCTGAAAGCCTGAATAATAGGCCTGGACGATGAGTATCAAAAGTCCGGCAATCCACCCAATGATTGGTATTAGTCCTAGTATTAATAGAAGCATAGTGAGAAATAACTCTCTTACTAAGTTTCGAATATTCAAGCGTATGGCTCGTGCTATTTCTGAAGATATCTGGCGAATACTCCAACCCGCTGGATCCATTGGCCTATAATATTGTTCCACTTTTGCTGATAACGGGCTAAGAAATGGCGCAAGGAACATCATGATGATGTACCTGAATAATATGATGGCCAGCATACTGATCAGAATATAACCAATCCACTGCCCTGCTTTGGCAAACCAGATCGCACCCATTTCGAAAGGATATTGGCTGCCAATCCAGGCACCAAGATTGTCCCCAAGTCCAATAATGCCATAAACCAGTCCTGCGCCTACCAAAAGACTAATGAGAGCGGGAATCAGAAAATACACGCCGAGCTTCAGACTTGAAATAAGTTGGAGTGCTGTCCTATAATTTGAAATGGCGTCAAAAAAACCGCGCATGCTAGAAGTCGATAGTTAGGTTTAGTAAAAGGATTGCGTCTTAAAAATCGTTTAACACCAATTTACTGTAAAACTGAATATTACGCGAACACCTCCCGACCAAAATACTTCTAAACTATACGAATGTTAGGCATTTGGCTTTCTAACACGTTTTGTTTTAAACATTTCGACGATTTCCTTAGGTTTCATAAAGCCCCACTCAGGAAACTTGTCCATAACGAAATGCTTTACGTCCTGATAAGGAGCACTCCGCTTATCGGTAAAGCTTTTTTGACACTTCTTTATAAAGCGCATCAATAGCTCTCTAAGACGAATGTTAAACTCCTGATTCGCAAAGATGTCCATGTATAGTTTCATGAATCTTGCGATGCTATCATCTACTGCAGCTTCTTCCTCAGATTTCTTATGATCAGCACCAATAAGCACTTTGTAATCTTCTACCGGAAGGTTGTCCACCAGACGCTCAAATTGTCCATAGATGGTGTGCCTTAGAGATTCATTTATATTGGAAAGCCCTTCATGGTTTTCATAAAAAGATCTCGTCGTTTCAATCGCCTCTTCATGAATGTATCCTTTCTTATGCAGGACACTACTTAGTGAAGAATACTTCGTAAGATCGTCTTCCATGGATCGATCAAGCAGCATGTCAATATTTTGATCTGAATCCTTGTCAAGAGACAATCCACGCTCTTCTATTTCAAGCAGATACTTGAAATACATTTCATTGAATCCTGAAATTGTTCGGCGTGCATCATTAAACGTTGCCTTTATCCAATCTTCATGCCCCTGATGTGGAAAATATCGGCTAAAAAGAATCAGCATTTTCAAGTATTCCTCTTCTTTCTTAAAAGCTTCATTGTCCAGAAATTCTTTGAAGTTTGGCATCAAACTCATATTGATCTTTCCGTGCCGTATTCTATACTGAATAAAAGTTTCTAATGAAGAAAAAAGTGTTTTGAGCTCGCCGACAGTTTTAGGAAATTCGGCAGAGTGATAATTATAATGGGTAAACTGGCGATGGTAACTATCATAGGCAGCCTTTCGTGAGGCTAAGGTCCTTAGTTTGTCGATGAACATTAACTCATAAAACCCTTTTACGCGTTTATTGTCAATCTGACTAATCAGGTTACTCACCCATATTTCACTTGACAGGGCTAATCCAATCTGGCAGCTCTGACCAATTTTGTTCTTTATCCATTCAAAATTTGAAGATTCCGCTAAAGCCAGCAAGACTTCTTTAAATGGATCCTGAGGCCGCTTGTACCGATACTCACTGT
>JBBKWA010000281.1:0-6456 GCA_037968695.1 Saprospiraceae bacterium | reverse complement strand
GATCAGGATATGTATGTCATCATGGGCGGAAGTTTTGAAGGGGATGTGTACCAGAATATCTTTTTCGAAAATCCAATTGGACAAGACAACAACTGGATTATCCTGCGCCTAGAAGGTGTTGAATCCAACCGAAAAGCACTTGGCGCTCGGGTAGAAATAGAAATCACTGAAAAAGGCAAGAACAGGAAAATCTATGAAATGGTATCCCCCGGTTCAAGCTTTGGAGGGAATAGTCTGCAGTTGGAAATTGGTTTGGGACAAGCAGAACAAATTACTTCAGCTAAAATCTTTTGGCCTCAAAAAAACAAGACTCCGCAAATCGTGCGAAGCCTTGAACTTAATAAAGTTTATGCGATTAAAGAGGGAGGGGAACCTGTGTTAATAGATTACACATATACCCAATTAAAGAAAGGAGCGATGGATCAGGGTCATAAACATTGAGAAGAACAATATGGAGCGCTTAAAACACACATAAAGGCCCCTCTACTTTTGAAAATGACGACACGCTTCACTAATCTGGCATGAGGATCGCAAATAGTTCTTCCTTTACACCTTCATTATACCCTTCGATAACCTTTAAAATAGTACCGGAGGAATCAAAGAACACAAAAGACGGAGCAGTGTAGAGAGAGAATGCTTCTATCATATTACTTTCTTTACCAAATGCTGTATTGGGGAAGTTCTTTTTTTCTAAATACCGCTTTAATGTTGAACCTGGATTCTGAAAGCTACTGTAATAGAAATTTACATCCTTTGTGAAATTATAATTTACATCATTAAAATCTTTTAGCGCCACTTCACAAGGGGTGCACCCGATAAAGGAAAACATAATTAAGCAGGATTTATCATCTGCTCCATAAATCGCTACTTGATTTTGATTGCTATCGGTATATATGGACTTTGACAATCTCTCCCCCACTTTTATTGGACTGAAGACAAACTCCTCATCCTCTTCCATAACCTTTGCATAATCATTTTCAATAACAGGATCAATAGTGGGAAACACCTCATCCACATCCCCGTATACAAAATCAGAAAAGTAGTGGTCTACAATTTGAAGTGTATCCTCATCTCTGATGACAATATTCTTAATGTGTTTCAATTCATAGGAAACAGGTGATACAACAAAAGAATTTTGATAGCGCACGATCTTCGAGCTATCCGTGTGTGATGGTTGCTGCGTTTCCTGTTTAAAAACAAAACATGTCTTCTCCTCAAGCAGCAAAGTGTAGGTTGTATCATACTCAAGCAAATCTCGAATAATCAAAGGATTCGTTGAAAAAAAAGAAAAGCCATCGAAATAGTTGGGGTCCGCTTTTATCACAGAACGATCAATTGATATGATTGCTTTATCAATATGGTTGACCAGTTTCAATTGGAAACCATTATAAAAATACTCCTGATCACCAGCTCTAGCATGCAGCCCAAATCCATGTTGACTTTCCCCTAATCTGTAATATGCAACAGATACAGAATCCGTCATCCTGGTTTCATTGAATATATTATTGGTTTCGCGACGATAATTGTAGTGAATAGTTCCAGCTTCATGTAGTTTGTTTTTCGTTTTTTCCAACACCACATCTGCAGATTCATGAGAAGCACAGCCTGCAATAAGAAATAGAAAGAAAGGCAATATCGGAAGAAAGAATAGTTTGTTCATAGGCAAATTAAATCATTTAAAATTGGACAAAATGAATGCAGTATCAAAAAGATTTGTCGATACTATTCATATACTGGTAGTCAAGCCTTAAAAACCATATCCAATGTGTAATCCGAGACTAATGTGAATGTCTTCCGGATCATAAGCGACTTCAAACAAAGGTCCGACATGAAAATCACCAAGCTCGAATTCATAGACTGCTTCTGCATGGAAAGCAAAGCGCCCTTCCTTTTCTTCTTTTTCATACGTTAGCCCGGGAGACACCGCAAATGTTAATCCTTCAAATGGCCTGTAGGCGCCAACGATGCCAAATGTCTGATGTTCATGATCATCAAAAATGCGTTCATAACCGAGTCCTACACCAAATTTAGACTCTTTTAATTGATGTACCCAATGGAGGTGTAACCCATAAGAAACTTCTTTTTCCTTTAGAAAATATACCGCCATATTGGCAACACCTACTTCATTTTTATAATGTTGATGCTGGTGTCCCAGGTGATGGTCATGATCCTCAGATTGAGCGCTAATCAAAGTAGCATAAAACAAAAGCACTAGTATCAGGCCGTTATGATGTTTCATTTTTAAGATGTTCAAGCGAAAACGAATGAAATTTTGATTAGGATATTGCCTTAGCAATTATCGAGGACGCAATATTACTTCTTTTTCGCAGCCTTCGCGATCGCAAAAGATTTTTTCGCCCATTTGGCTAAAACAGCTTTATCCTCCAATATATCCTGTGGGACCTCCCAGTAAGGCATCCCCTTCTTCTTTGATGCGGATTGAAATGGTTCCATCCCCTTAACGATATAATCTTCTTTATTTGTATCGTCCACCTTAAGGCGAAATGAGTCATTACCTACCATTCCGAACATCAGTCCCTCTTTAAAAAAACCATATCCACCAAACATCTTTTTAATTTCAATTGCATCAAATGTGGAGAGTTGGTCTGTTAAAAATTCTAAAAAATCATCACTTTCTGCCATAACATCCATCTAATCAATTAAAAAAAGAATCGCCAAAGGCTGTTTCTTTCCTAAGGCTTCATGCCTCACATGATGTATGCACTTTTATTCAAAATGTGAGTCTCAAGCTCGTAGTTTGGAAACCATGAAAGCCGGAGACAAACAAATATAACATTTGGGTGCTCACCATCTGTAGAAAAGTGATACTTCAATTTATGCTTTGTTCCCTTAAAATTATATCCTTTAAGTTCTACCTTTACATAATGGCTACATCCCGCTTCCTTACTTTCTGTTATTTTCTGGTTTTGCTACTTTCCGGATGCAACGATAATATTAATACGGCAACCAGTGAACCATCAGCACCCATTGAGGCTTCCATTCAACTCGAAGAGCTGTCAGGAAATTTAACAGGTATTGATTTCAACAATCAAATTAAGGAAGAAGGTATGATCAACATCTTCACTTGGCACTTCCTGTACAATGGGGCAGGTGTAGCCGCAGGAGACATCAATAATGATGGTTTACCTGATCTCTACTTTGCCGGAAATATGGTACCGGACAAGCTTTACATTAATAAAGGCGATTTCAACTTTGAGGATATCACAGCAAACTCAGGAATTAGTTCGCAGGTATGGTCAAGTGGCGTTACCATGGTAGATATAAATGCAGATGGATTACTGGATATTTATGTTTGCAAAAACTCCCCAACAGGCAATCCAAATAATAACCGAAACAAACTTTACATCAACCAGGGGAAGAATCTTTTTAGGGAGCAAGCAGCGGCCTTCGGAATTGATGATATCGGATTCAGTGTGCAGTCTACTTTTTTTGATGCTGATCAGGATGGCGACCTCGATATGTATCTCGTCAACCAACCTTTTGATGAATTTGCAAAACTGGTTAATCGACCTGAAGTCGTAGCCAGCTACCCACAAACTGACCGAATATTTTTTAACGAAAATGGCAAGTACATTGACAAGACGGTTGCACTGGGGTTAACAAACGCACGTTATGGGCTTCAGGTATCGCTTGGTGATTTTGATCTTAATGGATGGACTGATCTTTATGTGACGAATGATTATCACCATGCTGATCATCTCTATCTGAACAGTAAGGGTGTCTTTTATGATGCACTCCCGACCCACACAGGACATGTTTCTTTTTATTCTATGGGAGCTGATGTTGGCGATATCAATGAAGATGGCTGGCTTGACATTTTTACTTTGGACATGGCTTTTGATGATCACGTCAAATCAAAAACCAATATGGGCTCCATGGATGCTGATCGGTTCTGGAGTATTGTCGCAGAGCAAAAGCATTATCAGTACATGCAAAATGGATTGCAAGTCAACCAAGGCAATGGTTATTTCTCAGAATTGGCTCAGGTTGCGGGTATCGCCAAAACCGATTGGAGTTATGCTACCCTATTTGCTGATCTGGATCTTGATGCTGACCAGGATATTCTTATCACTAACGGTGTGTTGCGCGATTTGCAAAACAATGACTTTAATACCATGGTCAAAAGCCGCTATCAAGGAATGGTAGGTCCGGAAAATTATTTGGACATACTCAAAGCACTTCCTTCTAACCCGGTAGCTAATATAATCTATAGCAATGAAGGTCATTTGCAATTTAAAAAGCTTGCTCCGGAAGCAGGATTTGACACCCCTGGATTTTCGCATGGAATGGTGTATTCAGACCTTAATGGGGATGGACTACTTGATGTAGTCATCAACAACATGAATGCTCCAGCATCGATCTACAAAAATACTAGTACAACTAATGGGCACTATTTAAAAATCAAATTGAAAGGACCAAAAGGAAATCCCGATGGTCTTGGATGCACTGTAGTAGTTTATTCGGGAAACAAAAAGCAAATTAATACCATGCAAACTTCCCGCGGTTATTTTTCTGCAGTAGAATCGATACTTCATTTTGGTGTTGGAACAACAACGCTGGTTGATTCCGTGAAGATTTATTGGGATGCAAAGCAAATGTCATTATTGAAAAATATCAAGACAGATCAAATGATTGCGATCGACTACATGAAAGAGGATAAGCTTCCTTTCCGTATTGATCCAATGAACACCTTAGCTGCTGTAGATAAGAAGCTCGCTGACTTTCAGCATAAGGAATCAAACTATAACGACTATAAAGAGCAAGTCTTACTGCCTTATAAATTATCTCAAAATGGTCCACTTATCAGTGTGGGTGATGTCAATGGAGATGGTCTTGAAGATTTCTTTGTTGGTGGTGCTGCAGGGCAGTCGGGAGCGATCTACTTTCAAACCGGTGAAGCAGGATTTCAACGAAGTACGCAAACGGCATTATTGGCAGACAAGGATTCTGAAGATCAGGAATCTGTCTTTATTGATGTTGATCGTGATGGCGACCTTGACCTGATCGTCATCAGTGGGAGTAATGAATTTCCTGAAGGAAACAAGCTGCTCGCAGATCGATTATATATCAATGATGGTGCAGGTGATTTCTCAAGAGCAAATAAACTTTTTCCGGATTATCTCATCAATGGTCAGACAATAGTAGCGTTTGATGCTGATGGCGATGGCGATACGGATCTTTTTATTGGTGGCCGGTTGATTGGTGGGCAATATGCCATACCGGCTTCTTCCAAAGTTCTCATCAATGAAGGAGGTCGATTTACAGACCAAACTAAAACCAACGCTTCATTCCTTGAAAAATTTGGGATGGTTACAGATGCTGTTGCGGATGATATTGATCTTGATGGGGATATTGATTTATTGGTTGTGGGGGAATGGATGGATCCCATGCTACTAGAGAATGATGGTAAGGGATTGTTTACCCAAAAAATAATTTCTGCTGGAGGAACAGGTCTTTGGTGGACTATCGAAAAGGGGGATTTTGATAACGACGGTGATTCCGATTTTGTACTAGGCAACCTTGGATGGAACAATAAATTTGGTGGATCCCATGGGACAAAACTTGAGGTGTTTTCAAATGACATTGATCAGAATGGCAACTTTGATGTTGTTCTGGCGACAACAAAACAAGACAAACTCCTGCCGGTTCGCGGAAGAGAATGCTCCTCTCAGGAGGTGCCTTATATCCTGGATAAATTTCCCACTTATGAGAGTTATGCACATGCCGAACTGACAGATATTTATCCACAAGAAATGCTGGATAAGAGTGTCCATAAAAAACTGACTACGATGTCCAGTCGGTATCTTCAAAATGATGGCGCAGGCAACTTCACTGTCACGGATCTCCCACTTAACTGCCAGGCAGGTCCCTTAAAAGCCATTTGTTCAACTGATATCAATGGCGATGGAAACTTAGACTTTCTTTACGGTGGGAATCACTTCCCCACGGAAGTGGAGACTGCTCGTTATGATGGATTAGCAAAAGGAATTTGTATTGGTGATGGTCATGGAAATTTTGATTGCAGTCCAATCACAACTGATGGCAAAATCCTTACTGAAGATATCCGATCTATTGTGGAGATCAAATCAGGTGCTTCCAACTATTTTCTGATAGGTGTTAATGATGGAAAAATTCAGACAATCTCGATTAAGCGGTGAGTGGTGAGTGGAATTTAAAAAATATTCATTTAAACATTCCACCCTAAACACTACACTCTAAACACTACACTCTAAACATTCCACCCTAAACATTCCACCCTAAACACTACACTCTAAACATTCCACCCTAAACACTACACCCTAAACACTAACCATGACTTTGCTCCCGACAACTATCGGGATTGCTCCCGATCAATCGGGATTCCGTGAAACCTTTTTGGATGATTGGTGCACGGACATTATACACTTGCCCATTCATCAATAAAACCGAAAACTG
>JBBKWA010000280.1:0-30242 GCA_037968695.1 Saprospiraceae bacterium | reverse complement strand
TAACTGATACTCTGTACCGGGCGATAAAGCTCAATACGGGCATCCATAAACCAGGCATCTGTCTTGAATGCCAGACCGGGATCAAAGCCTTCTGCCAGAACTGTATTATCCCGAATCATGTTGTCATCATCATGCATGACATAATCAAAATAAATAGAGCGGCCGAAAACAGCTAACGGAATGATGATTAGTAATGCAAAGTGCCACAACTTTAGTTTGTGGACCTGCTTTTTCGTGGACGAGGATTTTTTCTTTTTGGTAGCCATTTCAGCAATTAACAGAAGTTAATAGGGTGTTCCGCGATGGGCGCAGCAATGCTATGACAATGATATGAAGAAAATACTAAAGATGATAATGTGTATCAGCCCTCCAGGGAGCTGATGATTTCCCTGCAAGTGCTGAGCATTGCTGACTTAGAAAGACCTCCGGGGGTGCCACCATAGCGAACGTTAAGACATTGACCAAAAAAAGTTTTTGTTTGTTGTGCGATCTTATCATTTACGCCTGATTTTGATAAATAAGCAGCCAAGCCGGACTCATCAAGCTCAGAAGATGGAATGGAAAACCGATCGATCAGAAAAGAATAAAAAACCTCAGTGGTTGATTCAAAAAAATCATGTGCCGGAATCTGGTCTATTGTTTTTTCTATTTCGTCAAGTTTTATTTTAGCCTTTTGACCGGCATCTCTGCTGATTCGCTCTGCTATAGGAATATCCTGCTCGCGTTTGTATCGCCATACCCGCATGAACCCAAATCCTGTTCCAGACAACAACAAACCCAGTAATAACAAATGCGGAAAGGAACGCCAAAAATCATCTTTGAACCACTGCCTCCTTACTGGCATGAGGGTTGGATCAAACCCAGAATCAAAATCGGATGGTGTTGCGATTGCTTTTTTCCGACCTTGCTTGACATTCAAAACCATCGTATCGGAATAGATCGTTACAAAACTGTCTGTCTCAGGATCTAAATAAGTAAATGGAACATACACGTTATAATTCCCTGGGGTTGTTGGGATCATTTGGTAGGCAATTGTTCTCCTTTGGTTGATACGCCCTTCCCCTTCAAACTCTTCGTCTTTTAGAATTTTAGGTTCATAAATTTCAAACGATCCTTCCGCTGCTGGTTTAGGTATTTCCCACCGTCGTGCGTCCCCGTCGCCAGTGATCTCCAAATGAAAGGTAAACGCATCACTGGTTGTGAGTTGCTGTTGACCAGCGCCAATGCGCATTTTGTACTGTCCAACAGCCCCTGAAAAGGCCTGGGGAGCATCGCCCGGTAAAGGATCAACTTGTATTCTTATAGGTTCTGATGCAACTTGTACATGCTGCACTGTACGCATATTAAAAAATCCGGTATTGGATTGAAACGGAGCATTAATACCGATGCGCATGATCAAAGGATCAATTTCATAGGTGCCTGATTGATGAGCAAACAAGGCAAGTGATTTTATAACACTCGATGTATACTGTTTACCATTAATTGTTTCATACCCTTGCTGCGGATTAATATTCGCAAAATTTCTGATAAAAAATCCGTCATAATCATCTTCAGCCATAGTGGATACCGTCGCTATATTTTCTCTAAAAAGCAACTTGTAGGTAAGTATGATTTGTTGCCCGGGATAATAACTTGATTGATTTACTTCTGCCTTTAAAAAAATTGGCTCATTTGCATCCGTGGCCGATCCCTGTGTTGCAGATTCAGATGGGGTGAGTACTTCAATAGTAATGGGCTGGGTCTTGTATGTTTGTCCATTAACAACCACCTTCGCAGAACCAATCGTTTGCTTTCCAATAGTCGTGGCCAATAAGGAATAGGTCCATGACTGGCTCTTGCTGACAGCCCCGTTGACAATCATCGTGCTCGAACTGGTGGAAGGCCCACCAACTACCCGTAAGTCAGAAAATGAAGGTGGCTGAAATTGATTAGTAGACGCATTTTTTAATTCAAACTGGATACTAAAGACCGCATGTTGAGCCATTTTCGTTCCTGAAATTCTAGCTTCAAAAACAGGATCCTGAGCAAACGAAATCCCAACGCCAAAAGTGAGCATTACAAAAAGAAAAAAATGACTCCGCATTTTAAAATACCTTTTTCTCACGTGTAGATTTTGATGTCACAGGTACTGAATCTTTTGATAAGGCATTTGCATTGCTCAAGGGGGACGCTATCACAATCTCCACCGACTCGATCACTATCTCGCCATCTCTGGAAATATAAGTGGCTTGTGGTACGATTAATTTTCCTTCATGTACACCGATGAGTTTAAAAGAATACGATTGACTCGAATGTTGCTCTCCGTTCTGATACATAAAACTGGAAGAGGTGTTAGGGCCACTAATGACTGGCAAACTATCCAGTGATGGCATCCTGAATTTTCCATCTCCGTTTTCGATGGTATATTTTACTTCCACCATTTCTCCAATCAGGATGGTATCAGCACTTACTTCCACATTTATGGCAGGTTGCCCATAGATTGTTGACGAAAGAAAAACTAGTACGAATAAGAATAAAAATTTCATTTCTCTTTTATTAAAAACACCATTGTTCCTAAATGTTGATTTTTTTAAGGTTGATAACCATCCAAATTGGCTTTGGAAATAGTTGTCATGTTAAATCGCATTTAACAGTATCGCCTTTACCAGTCTTTCTCCGGAGGCGTAGACTTTGCGGAAGCTTTTTTTATTTTTTCCTGAACACGTTGATCTTCTCTTTCGATCGCTTTTAAAATTTCCTTGGCTTCCTCCTGACTTATTTCCTCTGCAGTTTGTTCGCGATCCTTTTCCCCTTCTTCCGGCGACTGTTGTTGAGACTGCTGATCTTCGTTTTCCTGCTGCGCTTGTTCTGCTTGATGTTGTTGCTCATTATTTTGTTGCTGCTCTTCATTGTTTTCTTGATTCTGCTGTTGTTGTTGCTGCTGCTGTTGTTGTTGTTGTTGATATTGTTGCATTGCCAACATCAGGTTCTTTTTTGCGTCGTCGTCATCGGGCGTGAGTTTTAATGATTCTCTAAAGGCCTGGACACTTTCCTTAAATTCCTGATTCTGAAAGTGCGCATTTCCGAGATTGTACCAGGCACTTGCTTTCAGCTTAGGATCCTCTGCAGAAGCTATTGCATTTTCATAATGTTGGATTGATTCGGGAATTCGATTCTGATTATAAATCGTATTACCCAAATTATAGGCTGTTCCCGCCGTTTCTTTTTCTTCTCCAGCCTTTCGATAGGACGTTTCAGCATCGGTGAATAAATGCTTCCTGTACAGTTCATCCCCCATTCGCAACCATGGATAATCTGCCTGGGCATTGACTATTCCGGCGAAACAAAAGCAAAGGCAAATAAGTATCAATTTTCTGGAATTGGTAATCATCAGATGACATCAAATTTAAAGTTCAAATTTACGAGTGCAAAAATTAAAATCAAGGCTGGCAATAGAAACCACTGAAAATAACTGTTATGTTCAGAAAAGGAACGCTTTTCCATTTGTGTTCGTTCAAGTCCGGCAAGTTCTCCTTTAAGATCTTCAATGATGGAATTGCCTTCATCAGCATCGTAATATTTTCCGCCTCCATTCATGGCCAATTCCTTCATTAATGGCCGATTTAAGGAAGTATGCACGGGTTGTCCATTTTTATCGCGTTTGATATCTCTCCTTCCTGCCATAATTATGGGGATGGTCCCGCCTTGCTCAGTACCAAATCCAATAATGTATGTGGCCCATCCTTTTTCAGCAGCATTTCTGATGGCTTCAGGCGCCTCTTCATCGTGATCTTCTCCATCGGTCAACACCACCAAAGCGCCCTGACCTGCGTCTTCGTCCGACGTTGATTTCGTCGCCAAACGAATGGCTTCTCCAATTGCTGTTCCTTGTGTACCGGCCTGATTAGGATTTGCTGCATTTAGAAAAAGCTGGATGGCATGCCAGTCAGTCGTTAAAGGACTTTGCATATATGCGTTTCCGGCAAACAAAATGAGGCCAACGCGATCTGTTTTAAACGCTGAGGAAAGATCCAGTGCCATGCGTCGGGCCCGCTCAAGTCTGCTTGGGGCTATATCCTCTGCCAACATGCTGTTAGAGATATCCATTACCAAATAAATATCCGCTGATTTGCTATCTACTTCTACAGCCCTAAAGCCCCATTGTGGGTTAGCACCTGCAATCACGAGGCAAATCGAGGCGACCAGACCAATCCATAGCCAGCTTGGACCTAAATTCCCTTTTTGCAAGGCTTTCGTATTAGAGGTTTCACTTCCCCAGGAACCCCATGCAGTATGCGTGAGATATTTTCTTAGGAAATACAGGCCAATCAGGACAATTGGTAAAATAGCTAGCCAAAAAAATTCTGGGTGCTCAAATCGAAACATACCGCTAAAGTATTATCATGATGCTTAGTAAACGAAAAAACGCCGATAGATTATCTTTTCCGACTTAAAGGAATTCATCCAATAGGGTCATTCAGTCTTTTAATAATTAACAAAAGAAAACTAAAAATCAGGCAAATGCTTCATTTCTGTTTACCTGACTAAGGGTGCTGACAAGGCAAAACGTTTAAATAATGTGGAGAATGGCAATTTTAAAGTCAAATGAGACGATCTCGTAAAATATTTGTCAAAACATGAAAAGTTCTGATTTGATTTATTTTCGGATCATTTGAGGTAGAGAATTTGCTACTTATCTGGTTATCAATGATAAATATGTATCAGAATAATATCATATTAGTTATGAATAGTGAATTCATTAATTCTGATTTTAATTTGAAAACCAATATTTAATTATTTGAGGAGTCTGAATCAAAAAATAAAAATATTTTTGTGCCGCTACTTTCATTACAAATGGAGGAAATGCGCTATTTTTCAGCATTCTGAATAAACTACTAACATTAAATCAGCCTACTTTATGAGTAATCCAAAAGTTAAATCTGAGAACTCTAATTCAACCGGAGCCTTCAACAGATTATTTGCTACAATCCTAATCCCAGTGGCTTTAGGTATTGGTGTATTAATTTACATTTTCATTCTGGGTAATCCGGTAAACTTTGAAGACGGGGATCCAGCAGGACATCCACTTCCAGGAAATTACCTTGGAATGATGCACAAAGGGGGTTTAATGGTACCTATATTGTTGGCGAGTATGATCATCGTTATCTCTGTAGCCATTGAGCGTGCGATATCCCTTAATGTTGCCAGTGGAAAAGGATCAATTCCTTTATTTGTAAGGAAAATCAAACTTTTTCTGGATAAAGACGATGTCCAAGGGGCTATGGCAGAATGCGATAAGCAGAAAGGCTCTGTTGGTAATGTAATCCTTGAAGGATTAAAAAAATACGATGAAATGTCGACCGCTTCCGGAATGGATAAAGAGCAAAAAATGCTTGCTATTCAGAAAGAGATCGAAGAATCAACATCGCTCGAGCTTCCAATGCTTGAAAAGAATCTGGTTATCCTGGCGACTTTTGCATCCGTAGCGACCCTCTTAGGTTTGTTTGGAACTGTATTAGGTATGATTAAAGCATTCTCAGCCCTTGCAACTGCAGGCGCTCCGGATGCGGTGGCTTTGTCCACAGGTATTGCTGAGGCCTTGATCAATACTGCTTTAGGTATTGGTACCTCTGCTTTGGCGATTATCTTTTATAACATCTACACCACAAAAATCGATGGCATGACTTACGGCATTGATGAGGCTGGATTTAGTATTGCACAAAGTTTTGCTGCAAAACATTAATTCATCACGTACCGTTATTTAATTAGAGTTTATGCCAAAGGTTAAAATACCAAGGAAGAGTACAGCAGTAGACATGACCGCGATGTGTGATGTGGCTTTTCTATTGCTTACGTTCTTCATCCTCACGACAAAATTCAGACCACAGGAAGCTGTACAGATTGATATACCGTCATCGACGGCGCAGATTCCAATTCCGGAATCCAATATCATGATGTTCCAGATATCTCCGGACGGTCGTTTATTTTTTGGTTTGGATGATCAGAATACCCGAATGAAATTACTGGACAGGTTATCTTCTACCTATGAACTAGCGTTATCCGTAGAGCAGCGGGAAACTTTCCGCCTGCTGGAAACCTGGGGTGTTGATATTCGAAATTTGCCGGAATTTCTTTCGATGGATGCCGATGATAGAGCCAAGTATAAACAACCTGGTTTGAATATCGATACAATCGGCGGCAACCATCAGGTAGAAGATCTGATCTTGTTTTCCCGACAGGAAAACAATGATCTGCGTATTGCGATCAAAGGGGATAAGAGTACCGAATACAGGTATTTTGACAGGCTGATCAATGCTTTACAAAACCGAAAAGTCAATAAATTTAACCTGATTACCTCTGCCAAAACGGCACAGGAATAGATAATATCCACCATAGGAAAATAGCATATCATGGCAGAAATGAATGTCTCCGGAGGAGGCGGCCATAAAAAAGGGTCAAAAAAAATACGCACCAAGAAGATGTCCACACGGGTTGATTTAACAGCCATGGTGGATTTGGGCTTCTTGTTAATTACCTTTTTTATGTTGGCCACGACGATGAATAAGCCTAAAACCATGGAGGTGAATAAGCCGGCCAAAGAGGAAGAAATAGACAAGAAGAAAGAACCCCCAATTAAAATGTCGAAAACGGCAACGCTCATGCTAGGGGCTAAGAATAAGCTTTATGCTTATGTATCCCCGGACGAGATTGATTTAGAGACAGAATTAACGGTAGACAGCATGGATTACAGTCCAAGAGGACTGCGAAAGTTTATCCAGCGTCGTCAAAAGGAAGTAGGCGACCAATGGGGAGATTCTGATTTACTTTTTGTTATGATTAAACCCTTACCCTCGTCAACCGTCAAAAACATAGTGGATGTACTGGATGAAATGACGATATCGGAGGTTAAACGATATGCCATCATGGAACCCAATGACCCTATTGACTCACTGATCGCCCTCATCACCGGGCAGAGCCGGGAATAAAGATTTATGCATTTGTGGTGTTTTATGCATCATTATATTGAATTGTAAATAAAGACAGCTATGGCAAAAGAAAACTGGACAAAGAATTCGATGGATGACATCGTCTTTAGTGGTCGCAACAAGGACTACGGGGCTTTCCAGTTAAGAAGACTATACGACAAACACATGGCTCGCGCTATGTTCAGTGGTATGCTTTTCTTTCTCCTGGCAGTAAGCTCACCACATATTATCCGCCTTGTCAAAGGGTTTATACCTGAAAAGGAAAATAAATTCGTGATGACGGAAGTAACGCTGGCTGAACCGCCGCCAATCGATCCGTTGAAGCCACCACCACCCCCGCCACCAGAAGTAAAGCCACCACCAATCAAGGATCAAATCAAGTTTGTTCCTCCTGTGGTAAAGAAAGATGAAGAAGTCCTTGATGAGGAGCCACCACCACCGACTGTGGAGGAAATCAAAGACAAGGTGATTGCCACGGAGACAAAGAAAGGAGAAGAAGACGGAGTAGACGGCTCATTAGTGGAACCTGATAATCCTCCTGGACCGCCAGTGCTTGAAGAGCCTGTTGATGAGAAACCGTTTGCTTATGTGGAACAGATGCCTACTTTCCCGGATGGACAAGAGGCTATGTACAAGTACATCTACGACAAAATTAAATACCCTGCTATAGCCAGAGAAAATGGAATCTCAGGACAAATTATTGTTCAGTTTGTGGTTTCCAAAAACGGTGATATTCAGGATGCCCGCGTAGTTCGTGGAATTGGTGGAGGTTGTAATGAAGAAGCACTCCGCGTCGTGAATGGTATGCCTCGATGGAAGCCGGGAAAACACAATGGCAGAGCCGTTCCAGTAACCTTTACATTGCCGATTAAGTTCGTCCTTCAATAAACTATGGATCCGGAAAAGATTAGAAAATACTTTCTGGTCATATTAGGGCTAACGTATATTGTGTTAGGGATTTTTATGTTCTTAAAAAATATTATCCCTTACAGCCCCTGGGGGGAAATACTTTACGCTTTGTTTGTAGTATACGGTTCATGGAGGGTAATCAGAGCATTGAAGAAAAGTTAGAAAGATTTAAAAGTCAATATACTAAGGTCTGATATCCTGATTGGGGCATCAGACCTTCTTGTTCCATACGCTTATCTTAATTAAAAAATAACTTGACTTAACAGCGGCTTAACGTAATTAAAACATGGCATTTCGTCATCCTTATACAAAAACCAAAGATTAGGTTATCATGCGATACCCGGGTACATATATTGTTCTTCTCCTTTTGCTCACGGCCTTTGGTTGTTCGCAGAAAGTGGAAGACATGGAAGGGCCAACGATTGGTACGCTCGATATATGGGCCGATGTTGTCATGAAAGATTTGGTGGAGCAGGAAGAAGAAATATTTGAACGTCAGTATCAGTATGCCCATCTGGAGATCACCTATGCCAATGAGCATGATATGTTTAAAGCTTTCTTGGATGATACCGTGGACGCCATCATGACCAATCGCATGCTGACAACTGAAGAAGTGAATTATTTGAATTCCCTACAGCAGATACCAAGACACTATGTCTTTGCTACCAGTGCTATTGCTTTCGTAGTAGACACATCGGCCATAGACACCAATTATACCTATGAGCAAATGGTGCAGATGTTTAGCGATAAAGATGCAGGTGTATTGTTTGTCATAGAAAATGTCAAATCAGGAATTACCCATGAAGTGTTAAGGTTAATCAATCAGGAAAAATTACCCGAACATTTTTACGCATTGGACGCAAAGCAAGACGTGCTGGAATATATAAAGACTCATCCGAACGCTATTGGGATCATCGACTACAGCGAAATCAGTGATAGCGACATGGCGTATACCAAAGAAGTATTAGCCGCGATTAATCTCCTGGGTATCACAAGACCACTTGATTCGCTACAGGCCGGTTTTGTAAAGCCATATCAGTACAATCTTCAGGATAGAAAATATCCGTTTACACGGGATCTTTACTTTATTAGTAAAACAGGGAGAAATGATGTTGGATTAGGCTTTGCTACTTTTCTCTGTGCAGAAATTGGTCAAAAAATAATCTTAAAAGCCGGGTTACTCCCGAAGTATCAAACCTTGCGAAGTATAGAATTAAATTACATGAACGACATAAAAGTTATAAAATGAACAGAATAGATCATATTCATGTTGCATTTTTACATTCATAATGAACAAATCGTATTAAAATGAAAAAGCTATTATTTGCCTTTGCCTTTGTCTCCTGTGCGACACTCGTGCAGACCCAGGTACCTTCTATGGAGTCGGGGTTGAAACAGTTGCAGAATGAGAATTACAATGCTGCGCTCAACACCTTTACAGCCATTGCTAAAAATGAGCCAAAAAACAGTGCGATCTATTATTATATCGGTGAAGTGTATTATCGTGAAGAAAACTACACGGCCGCTAAAAAAGCATATGATAAAGGGCTGGATATAAACTCAAGTTGCGCTGAATGTAAGGTGGGCCTTGGCAAATTATTACTTGACCAGAAAAAGATCGGGGACTCAGAGGAGTATTTTAGTTCCGCATCACGACTAGGCAAAAAAGATGACAAAGTCATCGCTTTAATTGGTGAAGCCTATTTGAGAAGCAAAAATCCAAATGGCAATAAAGCCGTTGACTTTCTTTCCAGAGCTCGAGCGATGGATGTAAACAACGCCAGATACCTTTCGCTACTAGGCGATGCCTATCTGCTGATTGGCAATAATGGGGAAGCTATGACCGCCTTTGAAACGGCTGTGTCCAAAGACCCAACCACCACTTCCGCCTATATCAGTATGGGAAGAATCTGGTCTGCAGCAAAGCAGGATTCATTGGCGATCATTGAATTGCAAAAAGCTATTGAGCTATCACCTAATGATGCGCTCCCGTATAAGGACCTGATCGAAATCTATATTCGTAGTAATAAGTATAGTAAAGTGACTCCCCTGTTAGAAAAATACGTTTCACTTACAGGAGATGATATTGGTGCAAAAGTGCGTTTGATCAAATTCCTGACTTTTCAGGCTAAGGATTATGATCGCGCGATTTCAAAAGGTGAGGCCCTCATCAAAACTAATCCCGACCAGTACACGGTCTATCGTTGGTTGGCTTGGGCGTATGGAGAGAAAGAAATGTGGCAGCCCTCCTATGACAATAGCAAAATGCTATTTGCAGAAATCGGTAAGAAAAAAGAGCGTACAGCATTCCCATCTGATTATGACTACTGGGGGAAAGCAGCCTTCCATTTAGGAATGCAGGATGAGTCATGGCATATTTATAAGAAATATCTTGAACTCGTCCCTGAGCGCTCACAGGAGATCATTGGCATGTTTGCCAAGCAGTATTATACGGACAAAGACTATAAAAATAGTATACGATTCTATCAACTTAAATGTACGGACAAGCCTTTGTCCATCGTTGATAACTATTACCTCGGATTGGCTTATTATTATATCGATGACAATCTGAAAGCAGACTCTGCCTTTATAGTGATCTTAGAAGAAAGTCCTGAATACGCCCAAGGCTGGTGGATGCGGGCTAAAATCGGAAGACAGTTAGATGCAGCTGATACAACAGAGGTGGAGCTATATCGCCCCAAAATTCCATATGAAAAATATATTGAATTTGGTTCTGTAGATCCGGATGAAAGAACCATAAAGAATTTAATAGAGGCACATCACTATCTTGCCTATTATTGGGTTCAGCAGGAAGATAATGAGAAGGCATTAAAACATTACGATCAAATATTAGCCCTCGATCCTGAGAATGCGCAAGCAATCGAAAATATCGCAATCATAAAACAACAGTAAAAAAAAAAGGGAGCAACTATTTGCTCCCTTTTTTTTTGCTCTTTCCTAGTAAGGCAGTGCTCTTAAAATCGTAGATCTAAGGAAAAAGATGCCAAGGAGCAATAGCACCCCAAGTAAAAGTGGCCAATAGTAAAGCTCCTGGTACCGTTTATAGACCGTTATTTCAACTTCAGTCTTTTCAAGAAGATCAATTTCATCATACACTTGCTTGAGTGCTTCTGCAGAGGCTGCCCGGTAGTACTTTCCTCCTGTTTCTCTTGCGATATCTTTAAGCAGATCTTCATCTATCTCAACATTCGTAATGCCAAACATATATTCTCCGGTCTTTCGACGCCGCACCGGGGATAAGGCCTGTCCATAACTTCCTACCCCTATCGTGTATACTTTTATACCAAATTCTTTAGCGATTCCTGCCGCTGTTGCCGGTCGGATATATCCTGCATTATTGACCCCATCTGTTAAAAGAACGACTACCTTGCTTTTTGCATCACTATCCTGTAATCGATTGACTGCTGCAGCCAAGCCCATTCCGATAGCCGTACCATCATCAACCGCACCGCATTCAAGACCCTTAAGATATTCTTTAAGTACCTCGTGGTCATTTGTCAATGGGCATTGCGTATAGCTTTCTCCCGCAAATACTGCAAGCCCAATTCGATCGTAGGTTCTGTGGGAAACAAAATCAACAGCCACCTGCTTACTGACGGATAATCGATCCGGTTCAAAATCACGTGCCAACATAGAAGAAGAAATATCCATCACGAGAAAAATATCAATTCCTTCACCATTCACTTTTTCTTCTGCGTGTTCTGACTGAGGCCTTGCCATTGCGACAATCAACAAGGTGATCGACAACCAAAAAAGCGGTTCAAGAATGGCGTAAAGTGCTGTCCGCCATGATCCGGGAACACCATGAAAAGCTATTGGCATTTCAATGACCTTTTCACCAAACTGAGCTCTTTGCCTTCGCCTCCACCACATTGTGAGGGGAATTAAGCCCAGCAAAAGTAACCACCAGGGTGCTTGCAGAATTATATTATTCCAAATCTGCATCGATTGGTGTTTTTAAATTTTCTAAATCATCATTGTGAAATCGCATCGTAGTCTCGCCCACAAATGAGTGAACGCGCTTTATTGTATCTGCATGGATATCCATCCCCGGGTCTGCTTTGGCAAACTTAATCAGGTCCGCTATGGAAAGCAAGTTCTCAGTATCAGATAATAATTCCGTGGATAAATTTCTCTTTCGCAGTTGTACTAATATCTCATCTGATGTTTGTTCCATCGCGTGAATCCCAAAGCGCCGTTCAAGGTACTCCCTTAAAATACCAGTGAGTTCCGTATAGTGCTCTTTAACCTCTCCTTGCTGCCAAAGCTTTCTTGCTGCCAGCGCTTCCAATGCATTGGTCGCCCATTCTTCAGGGCGAGGAGGTAGCGGTGCTGGTTCCTCATCGACGTGTTTCGATTTACGTTGTCGCAACCAAAAAACCAGGGCTATAAGAAGTAATACTGCGATGACTACATGAGGAATATATTTTTTATAATATCCCGGATTGAACGGTTGAACGTAAATATCCTTTATGCCTTCAAGGCCGGTAGAGTCCGGTAAGACAGGAAGCACTTTGATAGGGACATCATTTGTAAACACTGTATCTAATCTGTCCCTGCTTTTTATCACTAAAAGAAGTCGAGGGATTCTCACCCAACCGGTATCAAAAAAGGCTACTTTCCAAGTGGCACTATAAGACTGTGGGTTGCGCTTATCCCAGACCGGTCCCGAAACCATCTCAATTTCAGCAATGGTATCAGGCCAAACGCTTTCGACATTGACCAGTTCCCGGTTGTCAGAAAAATCTGCTGTAATGGTTACACTTATTTGATCCCCTATCTTAATCTCAGATCGATCTACAGATAATATTCCCTGGCCGATGCAGAACAAGGGCGATAAACCTATCAATGTCATCAGGATACCCTTCATGCAGATGCCCTCCTTTTAAAAAACTTGTGCAGCTCCTGAATATAGGATTGATCAATCGATAGCGACATCGTATCACATTTTGCCCGCTTAAACATTTCTTTGAATTCACTCAACCGGGCATTGTAGTTTTTTTGAAAAAAATCACGGACACCTGCATCACTTGCATCTACTAGTTTTGACTTACCGGACTCTGGATCTCTAAATCGTATGAGCCCTACATCAGGCAAATTGGATTCAGCGGGATCATAGACATGCATACCTATAATATCATGTCGTTTGGCGGCCAACTTCAAAGCCAGTTCACATGACGGAGAAATAAAATCACTCAGCACAAAAGCAATACATTTCTTCTTGATGACATTCATCAGATATTCCAGTGGAACATTAATGTCTGTTTGCTTGCTTGTGGGTTCAAAAAAAAGTAACTCGCGAATGATACGCAATAAATGTTGGCGCCCCTTTTTTGGCGGGATATACATCTCTATCTGATCGGAAAACAAAATGAGTCCGACTTTGTCATTATTTTGGAGTGCTGAAAACCCAAGCACTGCGGAAATCTCTGCCATCCACTCATCTTTCCATAAATCCTTCGTCCCAAAGTGTACAGACTTGCTGATATCAACCAACAACATAATGGTGAGCTCACGTTCCTCTTCAAAGACTTTAATGTGAGGCTCCCCTGTACGGGCTGTAACATTCCAATCGATATCCCGGACTTCGTCCCCATATTGATATGACCGCACTTCGCTAAAGGACATACCCCTGCCCTTAAAAGCAGAATGGTACTCACCGGAAAATATGTGACTACTCAAGCTCCTTGTCTTGATCTCTACTTTTCTGACGCGCTTTAGTAATGCTGTTGTATCCACTTAATAATATACTTGTTTAGAGAGAATAGACTACCATCCAAAATATCGCCAATACTTCCTCTTGATTAGTTTTTTACTTTCCGGAATCGATAGGAGACGTAAATCATCTCCGAAAACTGCATTAAATTTTGTCGCCATGACTACGCCCTGTTCCGTTGGTAACAGGATAGAATAGCCTGCATCTTCAATCCAGGAATAAAATTGTTCGTCACGGATATCATCGATGGAGGAAAAAGCAGAAGCGGATCCTTTTATTATATCTTCCGAAGAATTCAGCAAGCCATCCAGCGGAATCATTTCCTCATCTTTCTTGAAAACAAGAAAAGCTTCTCGCCGGCTGCTTTCATTACTGACATTTGTAAATAATCCGGTGATATAATCATCTGTCTCATCAACTATTTCTATCCAGCCTGAAGATCGCAGGACCAATCTATCACTCCAGTGCCAGTCTTCATTTCCATCAAGTTTTCCCGTCTCTTTATTCCAACATGTTTCAATCCACTCCTGGTATGCCTTGCATTGCAATACCGGAAAGGAAAAGTCAACGAATCCCGCTGTCTTATCTATGTGCCTAATCTCCAAAGGAGAAGTATGTAATATGGAAGCAGAATAGGCAACATCATTTAGGCTCGCTTTATAAGTGGCGGCGGTCTTTAATCGCATCTGAAGATTATATTCTTTCCCTTGAGTATCCTTGAATGAAGTCTTCCAAAATGAACAAGATCCATCAAGGCAAATGCCGTCGAATCGAACGTAACTCCCTTCAATATTGGCGAAACCAACGACAATTCCATTCCCTGGTTTTTGTACAGAAATCGACATTTTCGGTTCCGATGAAAGGTGTATCCATTCTGTAATGGGTTTTGAAGAACTGACTTTTATTAATCCCTCAGTGGCAGCCTGGATATCAAACACTTTGTCCTGACTGACGGAGATCCATTTCAAGGACAAATGATCATCCTTTATAATCCCAGTGATATACCCTGTCAATCGATCGTTGTCATCACGTTCCTGGAGTTGACACAATCCGGCATTATCCCACTGTCCGAAAAGCCTGTGCTTTTGTTGGTCACCCCTGTGCATAATATATCCTGCAATCTCCTTTTTATCAGAGGCAAGCACAATAGTGACCGGATGATAATCTGCTAAGACACCTTCGTAGGTCTTCTTCCAGGCGATGGTTCCCAATTGATCCGTCATCCAGTGCTCAATATCCGCTTGAGAAGAAACCAAATGGAAAGAAATGGTAAATAATAAAATGAAAATAAACTTCATAAGGGTAAGTTAAATCTATGGTACCTCAATACTATTGAGAATGGATGTGATGATATCTTCCTGACTGATATTTTCTGCTTCTGCTTCATAGCTTAATCCGATGCGGTGTCTTAACACATCTGGACAGACCTGGCGTACATCTTCAGGAATCACATAAGCACGTCTTTTAATAAATGCCATTGCTTTCGAAGCAATCAATAAATTGATACTGGCACGTGGCGAGGCGCCGTATGAAATTAATGGCTTTAGACCGGGAAGCCCGTTATTTTCAGGTTCACGTGTAGCAAAAACAATATCCAGGATATAGTTTTCAATCTTCTCGTCTACATACACTCGTCGAACTATTTTTCTAGCCTTCAAAATATCATCCGTATGGACAACTGGCTTTAATTCGAGTTTTGTTTCCCCGGAGAGGCTACGCTGCATAATCAAACGTTCTTCATTCTTGTCGGGATAGCCGATTTTTACCTTAAACATAAATCGATCCACCTGTGCTTCCGGGAGGTTGTAGGTTCCCTCCTGTTCAATTGGATTTTGGGTTGCAAGCACCAAAAAAGGCTCTACGAGCTTGTGGGTCTCGCCTCCAATAGTGACTTGTCGTTCCTGCATAGCTTCCAATAAGGCACTCTGCACTTTGGCTGGGGCCCTATTGATCTCATCCGCTAAAATAAATTGAGCAAAAATGGGTCCTTTCTTGACAGAAAACTGACTGGTCGACGGATTATAGATCATAGTACCGATAATATCCGCTGGCAGCAGGTCAGGCGTAAATTGGATACGGCTAAAACTACCATCGACACAGGATGATAATGTCTTGATGGCTAATGTTTTAGCAAGTCCCGGCAAGCCTTCAAGCAAGACGTGGCCATCTGCCAACAAACCCAGAAGCAACCTGGTGACCATGTACTGCTGGCCAACAATAACCCGACCACTGGCCTCCATAATATGATCTACAAAAGCACTTTCATTGTATATCTCCTGACTAAGTGCTTCAATATCTACCCTTTCATGCATAATCTCGTTGTATTTTTATCGTGTTGCGAAAATATAATTCTATGAACGATTTCAGGTATAGAACGCCTAAATTTAGATCAACCCATGCATCTTTCAGGTCGATCTTCAAAATAGTGCTTTTAATGCTACCCTTATTCTTTTCTCTGCCCTTGCTATCGCAGAGCATGGATCCGGCTACTTGCATTAAAGAACTGCGTCAGGGCACCCTTATTGTCAGATTTCCGACCGATAAACCCAAAATAGACACATTAACCGCCATGGTCAGTCGATCGACCGATCCTAAAACCAAGGAACGCCTTGAAAAACAGCTCACAAAGGCTATCCAAGAACGTGACACCTTGTTTTCAAATTATATCAGTGCCTTTAAAAATAATTTTGATTACTGCCCTGTTGGCTATTACTATGATTATGATGGACGCGACCTAAACAAAACTTCATATTACAATCTTGATGCTGAAGGAATGGCGGTGGCAGACCTCAGTGAAAAACCTCTTTTCTATTTACATTTTGAACGCACAACGGATAGTAAGATAGATGCTTTGGTGGTATATAACCGAAGTCTTCAAATCATTCCCGATCCTTTTCCAAATAACTTTTCAAGAGGCGGATTAAATACACTTTTTTTAGGCCTCTCCGATAAAACCTTCCCTTCCTGGCGTGTAGAAAGAATGAACACACAATTTTACAAATACATGGATTATATTATGGAGGCCGAAGCCATTGCCAAACAACGTGAAGAGTAATTCGTTGAAATCTATATGTTAGATTATATGCGACTAGTGACTAGCCTTTACAACCCCTAATATCTCTTCCTCAAAAAAACTAAGTAGGTTATTCTTCTTTGTAAATTCGGTTAACAACGATACTATCTGGCTTTGTTTTGAAGGCCGGCTTTATCGGTTTGCCTGGTTTCTTCGGTTTAGGAATAGTATCCAATTTCTTCTCCAGGGAAATGGCTAACAGAAGAGAGTCGACAAAATCCTCAGCATCGGTATAGGCATTCGCTTTACACTCCATCAGCAGATTGGATCGCCATTGTGCTATTTTGATCTCCACCGCGCCATGCACCAGATCTTCCTGTTGGACCTCCTTGGCGCATGAACAAAGCATTAAACTTACGCCGGCAAGAGCGATGTAAAAATTCAACTTCTTCATTTAATTAATGCATTCATTTGGTCCTGTCGTTCATTTAAAATGGAATCAACAGCTACTGCATATATGGAGTCGCGGAGAAAAGTACATAGCGAATCCACTTTGGGTTGTAACATTAATATCTTTTCCCTATAAATCGTGTCTATAGCCCTTCGGCTTTCTCGTGTCGGGGAGACAGGACGGGAAGTACAGGAAACCAATATCAGACCCAAACAAAACAGTATACCCCACTTCATCACAAAATTTTCTTTTTCAATTCAAATTGCTGCCCGAGATACACTTTACGTACCATCTCATCACCAGCAAGCTCTTCGGCTGTACCTGCTTTCAATATTTTTCCTTCAAACATCAGATACGCTCTTTCTGTAATCGACAAGGTTTCACGGACATTGTGATCCGTAATCAGTATCCCTATATTTCTTGTTTTAAGCTCTGCCACAATTGACTGGATATCTTCCACAGCGATGGGATCAATTCCAGCAAAAGGCTCATCCAATAAAATAAATTTAGGATCTGTAGCCAGCGCACGGGCTATTTCAGTTCGCCGGCGCTCCCCGCCGGATAAGCTGTCACCAATATTATTTCTCACTGTTTCAAGCCTGAATTCAGCAATCAGATTCTCCAATTTATCTCTTTGCTGGGATCGACTAAGGGAAGTCAGTTCCAGCACTGCTTTTATATTATTTGCGACGGTCAATTTGCGAAAAACAGATGGCTCTTGTGGGAGGTAACCAATACCTAGTCGCGCCCGCTTGTACATTGGCAGGCTGGTGATTTCACGGTCGTCGAGATACACATGGCCATCAGTAGGTTTGATAAACCCTACAGTGATGTAAAATGATGTCGTTTTACCGGCTCCATTAGGCCCCAGCAAGCCCACTATTTCACCTTGTGACACTTCAATGGAAACATCATCGACGACTTTACGTCGTCCATAATATTTTACCAACTTATCCGTCCACAATCTCATGATCTTGTCTTTATCTGATGATTAAGCGTCCACAAAATACTGTACTTCCCCTTTAAATGATGATCTCAATGGCGCTTTCACTAATCCTTAACCTAAATTCCACTACTGCCATGTGATGGAAGATTCAACTTCCCAGGCAGCTCTAAGGCTTTCCAATTCAAAAATCATCTTTCTTTCAGGTTGCCGCTTTTCCTGATAATCTCCGGTATCCCAAAACCCATTTTCGTTGATATCTTCAATTAATTCAACCGAATATTTCCCTGGCAGCAGACTCTTTTTCAACAAAACTGTGTTTTTAAGCTTTTTAATCAAATAGGTTTGTATCAGCTTGTCTCCTGACTTAAGGTTCATTAAATAGGTCATTGTTGAATCCAGTCCACTTACTTTTATAGTCAGATTTCCAAAGGCATCGAGATCGGCAACTTGTACAGAAGTTCTGATTGTATCGTTTTGATCTCCTAACACATTTTCCAGCGCTTGAGGTAAAAAAGTTAAATAGTGATTTGTATTTAGTTTCCATTGACTTTCGACCAATAAAACACGAGGATCAAGGCTATCTATTCGTAGGTTATAAGCAACTGATTTCGAAGAATCCACTACAAATGTTATTCTGGACGTATCTACTGAAGAAAAAGGAATAGCAGAATGCAACCGTGCTGTTCCGAATGGAGGTAACTTCCCGGTCAGGTTTGTGATGCGCATACCCGGTCGTTTAGCTTTAGTGGATTTTGCTGCTTGCACTATGGAGGTGTCGTTATTCAACACGGCCTCACCCCGGTAATCCAAATCTTTGGAGTACCAAAAGTGAATGGTATCCCCATCCCAGGCGGTGACGACATTGTCAATGGGTGGGATAAGTAATGGTTTCTTTAACGGTTTTGGTCCGTCTACCACAACTTTAAGCCAACCGGGAGCATCGTGAAGTACATCGCGAATGGCGCTTTTTCTTTCTTTAGGAAACAGGATAATTTCAGGTAGTAATATTTTTGGCTGATTGGTATGGAGGGGCAGTTCATACCATCCGAATAATTCTGTTTCCAGATCGTACAGAAAGTTGAGATTTCCATCAAGCAGGGCAACAACACGGAAGGAATCCAATCTGATGTTTTCCAATTTCCATCTGCCTTCTTTATCCGTTCTGCTGACATACTCAGGTTTATCCTTGTATACAGCACTATCCTTGTTGATCGGATGTAACATCACCAGTACATCAGCAACAGGCTTTAATGTCACTGCACTAACAACTTTCCCTGTAATAAAGACGGAATCCAGAATCGCTCCAGTAGAAAAAACAAAAGCAAAATTTTCCAGCACATTTCCTTCATTTAAATCCGCAATGGAGCTTCCAAAATTTATGGTATAGGTTGTCTCTTCTTTTAGGCTGTCAGGGAGATTAATGATGATTGACTTTCCTTTTTGCTTAATCTCAGGCTCTTCAGGCATTAAAGGGGAAACGACCAGCTGTGCTTTCACATTCTTCAGTGTAAACCACTCATCAAATGTGATGATTATCTCCTTTTCCTTAAAATTCGTTTGTTGGTTAGGCGTGGATTCCGCTTCTATGAGCACAGGAGGATGTTCGTCCTTATCGCCACCGGTTGGCGCTCTGGGGGATGCACAACCCGCCAGTATGAATACAGGAACAATAAATAACCAGGCTGATCGAAGGCGGTTGTGCCACATCGTGCAAATATATCAGTATTAGGAGGAATAAGGGAAAGCTGGTCAATAGAAGGCTGCAGCATTGCATTTTTTGGATATGATTAATGCACAGGGATTGCCGTTACTAGCCTGTATGCTCCAAACAAGGTGACACATGTCCAGGCGCGCAACTTGAATCTCATTTATAATCAAACTTAAAATCCATATTAATCACTTAAAACCACGATTGAGTGGGTGAAACGAATTCACGGTTTCACGTAGGTAGTCTGCATTTAGATGTGTATAAATCTCTGTAGTCGTGATGGAGGCATGACCAAGCATCTCTTGAACTGCTCGCAAATCTGCCCCCCCTTCTACAAGGTGCGTGGCAAAAGAATGCCTAAAACTGTGCGGTGAAATTGTTTTGGTGATTCCGGCGTTGCGTGCAGCGTCTTTGATGATATTGAAGATCATCACTCTGGAAAGCTGTTTTCCGCGTCGATTTAAAAAGAGTATATCCCGTGCCGTTTTATCTATATTCATCATGCGATTTCGATCGCCCTCCAGATAAAGCTCAATTTGATGTAATGCTTCCTTTCCAATCGGAATCAAACGCTCTTTATTATTTTTTCCCACCACGCGAATAAACTCATGGTCTTTATTGATCTGGCTCATACGCAAACCAGTCAATTCAGAAACTCTTAATCCGCACGCATATAATGTCTCGATAATAGCGACATTGCGGGTGCCTTGCGGATGGCTTAAATCGATACTATCAATCATTATCCTGATTTCATCATAACTCAAAACTTCAGGAAGGTATTGATCCATCTTAGGCCCCTCAATCAACTCCGTAGGATCCGTTGTCACCAATCCCTCCAATATCAGATACTGAAAGAAAGATCGCATCCCGGATAACATCCTCGCTTGTGATCTTGCACTGATCTCCACCTGATTTAGCAAAAGAATAAATTGATGGATATGAGGCGGGGTTACTACGGAGGGAGAATTAACTTCGAGGTCCTTGACCATGAACAAACCCATTCGCTTCACATCTCTTGCATAAGCCTCAATACTGTGGGCAGACAGTCCTTTCTCTAAAGTGAGGTAACTAATAAATCCATTTATAGTAGAATCCCAATCCATTTACAAGTGCAAGGTACAGCCGAAGTGGCAAAGGATAGAACCAAAATATATTATTATTTGGTAACTGAATGGTACAAGGTGCGATTTCGCACGATTACTGTTTATCCCACTATCGCGATTTGGGCTTATGCCCCACGGCCTCTATAATGGTCAATAATTTGGTGAAACGACAAAACTTTATTTTAATGCATCTGGATTTCATAGCAAAAAAAGATTTTAAAGAAGTCTTCACCTTAGGTCAAATTGTGATGAACACATGCAAGAAAATAATACTTTTCATGGGGGCTATTAAATCCATTTTCAAATAAACACTTCACTCGCAGCTTTTCACTTTTCGGTTGAAATTGGTTATATTTGTTAGAGTACCACCTCTTTAGTCCCGCACTTTGCATCATGTCTAACGTCCTAAAAAATAAAACCGCAATCATCACCGGCGGAAGTCGGGGAATCGGACTGGCTATTGCAAAAAAATTAGCCTTATCCGGGATGAATGTGGTCATCGCTTCAAAAACTACAAAACCTCATCCAAAGCTTCCCGGTACAATTTATGAAGCTGCAGAAGAGATTAAAGCGATGGGCGGCAGTGCGCTACCCTTAGTATTGGACCTTAGAAAAGAAGAGCAGATTCTTCAGGTCGTCAAAGACACTGTTGCACATTTTGGTGGAATTGATATTCTGGTAAATAATGCCAGTGCAATCTATCTCGCCGGCATCGAGCATACGCCGGCCAAACGGTTTGATCTGATGCAGCAGATTAATGTGCGAGGTTCTTTCCTCATGTCACAGGCCTGCATTCCTTATCTAAAAAAATCCACCCATCCACATATATTAAGCCTTTGCCCACCAATGGACCTCAACGCTAAATGGTTTGAACATTTTACAGCCTATACGATGAGTAAATATGGTATGAGCATGGTAATAAAAGGCCTTTCTCAGGAATTGCGTCCGCATAAAATCGCTGCTAATGGATTGTGGCCAAGGACAACTATTGCCACGGCTGCGATTCAAAATCTTCTTGGTGGAGAATCCCTAATCCAAAAATCACGATGGCCAACGATTGTCGCTGATGCTGCTGCTCTAATACTCTCTCTTCCATCAGGAGAAACCACCGGCGAGTTTTTTATTGATGAAGAGGTGTTAAGAGAAAATGGACATACAGATTTTAGTGAATATGCTGTAGATCCCACAACTGATCTCGCTACGGATTTGTTTATCAATATATGAAGAAGGAAAAGAAGGACAAAGACTTTGTCAAATCACCCTATTTTGAAGGAGGTCGTGCGGCGATGGATGCTTTTGTAAAAAAAGAACTTCGCTATCCCAAGGAGGCCTTAACCAGTAAGATTGAAGGAAGGGTAAGCCTTCAATACACCGTAGATTACAAAGGAAAAGTGATGGAGGCCCGCGTCATTTCAGGAATAGGACATGGGTGTGATGAGGAAGCGCTGCGAATTGTCCGAAGTTTAGTTTTTAAAGTCCCTGAGCATGGAAAAATAAAATCAAAGTACAGCCGAAAAGTCCATATTCATTTTAGGCTTCCAGGGAGCGGTACAAAAGAAATTAAAACACTTCATCAAAAAGCGATAAACAATCCTTTGCCGACCCCTTCCCAAGGGATGACCATCCAATATCAAATCACGCCTGCTAAAGCTAAGCCGACCAAGCAGGGCCTTACCCTTTCTCCGTCATATCAAATCAACATCACTATTCCAGGAAAAGGAAATAAATAAGATTTTTTGAAATGTTTCTATAACAATCTTTAAAACCCCGGCATCGTTATTTCCCGGAATAGCGTGTTGACTACTAACACACCATTGCCCAAAGGAATCAATAAACCTAAACCTATGGCAATATCAAAAGCACTGACTGGCGGAGAATTCATCATCCGCGATACGCACTTCGGCGATGTTTTCATTCCCGAGGATTTCAGCGAAGAGCATAAAATGGTTCGAAGGATGTGCCATGACTTTGTCTCTAATATCAAAGAAAGGGCACATGATCTGGATGCCCAGGTAGCCCTTATGGAAGAGGCCGGTGCATTAGGTCTTCTGGGAGCGCACATTCCGGAACTATTTGGTGGCCAGCCACTGGATACAAACGCAAATACCCTCATTGCTGATGAATTAGGAAAGGCTGGTGGCTCCTTTGATACTACTTTTGCTGCTCATATTGGTATAGGGATGTTGCCTTTGTTGTACTACGGTACAGAGGAACAAAAGAAAAAATATCTGCCAAAACTATGCTCAGGAGAGATGCAGGCGGCGTATTGTCTAACAGAACCCGGTTCAGGATCAGATGCATTGGCCGCGAAAACACGTGCGGATCTTTCAGATGATGGTAAACACTATATCCTCAATGGACAGAAGATGTGGATTACGAATGCCGGATTTGCAGATGTATTTACTGTTTTCGCAAAAGTATCCGGTGAGCATTTCACCGGGTTTATCGTGGATGCTAAATCTCCAGGCCTGACCTTAGGACCTGAGGAGCGTAAAATGGGCATAAAGGGCTCATCTACACGGCAAATGTTTTTTGAAAATGCCATTATCCCAAAAGAAAATGTACTTGGCGAAATTGGAAAAGGGCACTTGATTGCATTTAACACGCTCAATATTGGTCGGTTTAAGTTAGGCTCCATGGCAATGGGAGGCTGCAAACGAAATATTGATACCGCCATTAAATATGCCAATGAACGACATCAATTTGGCAAACCAATTTCCAGCTTTGGCGCTATCAAACACAAACTTGGTGAAATGGCTGCTAAAATATTCTCCCTTGAATCAGCCATTTATCGATTGTCCAATATGATGGACAAACAAAAGGATGAATTCCTGCAAAATGGAAGTTCATTTGAAATGGCCATGTTAGGTGCTGCTAAAGAGTTTGCCTCTGAGTGTGCAATCGTAAAAATAGCCGGATCTGAATATCTCGATTACGTGGTCGATGAGGCGGTTCAGATATTTGGTGGTAATGGTTATTCGGAAGAATATCCAGTAGCACGTGCTTATCGGGATGCGCGCATCAACAGAATCTACGAAGGAACCAATGAAATCAATCGCCTTTTGCTTGTTGACCGAATCATCAAAAAAGCATTAAAAGGAGAATTGGATCTTGTCGGTCCAGCATGGGCTGTACAAAAAGAATTAATGACCATGCCTGACAGGACAATAGATGAACGACCATGGGGAGCAGAACACCAGGCCATTAATCATTTTAAAAAAAGCATGTTGCTCGTTGCCGGTGCGGCCGTAAAATACCAGATGGACGGAAAACATAACCTCCGTGAAGAGCAGGAGATCGTCATGCATATCGCAGACATAGCCATCGAGTGTTTCATTGCGGAATCACAATTATTACGGGCAGAAAAATTAGATTCGACCTCCATCGCCTATCCAAAAGAAGTGGTTAAAGCGATTACGCAACTCACGATCAGTGAAAGCCAGGCAAGAATTCATAAATTTGCTTCTGATGCATTAATGGCTTTTGCGACTGGCGATGAGTTAAAAATCATGTTAAAAGGGATAAAACGGTTTAGTAATTACCCAGCTAAAAATATCATTCGCGCCAGAAGGATTATTGCTGATTATCTCATCGATGGAAACAAATATAATTTAGAATTTTAAAGCAATGGGAATAGTCCAATCGATTATCATCCGACCAAAAAAGAAAGAAGCTCCTTTGCCGGTGGTCGAAGCAAACGTATTGAAGACCGGAATCCATGGGGATCATCATTTCAAACCTTTTTCCAAGCGAACAGTTACCATCATATCAAGTGAATCCCTTGTTGAAGTAGCTGCTACTGTTGGTTTCAAGGGTAATCCACATATTGCCTGCCGAAGAAACATCTGTGTCGATACATTACCAAATGAAAATATGATCGGCAAGAAAATATCGATTGGCAACGATGTCCTTTTGGAAGTGACTTGTTACTGCGCTCCTTGTTATCGCATGGATGAAAATCTAGGCGAAGGAGCACTACAAGCGCTTCATGAAAAAGCAGGTTGGGGCGCAATTGTACTTAGAGAAGGCGTGATTAAAAATGGAGATCAATTTCAGGTGGTTTAAAAAAATATTTCCTTAGATGCACGAATATTCAACATGTGGTATATCTTTGGAATCGGGTACTTGATATCCACTACTATCAATATCCAAATTCGTATCAAGAAGATCAGCGCTTTATCGCGCTGATTTTTTTTTGAAACACCTTAGCCTCTCCTCCTTTTCTAATTTGCTATTCTGCCTGTTTTTTCTTAACTTGGTTTACTGCATTATATAAAACCTCCTCAGCATGAAATCAATTAAACTGCTTTTCATTCTTTGTGCGGTAGCTTTTTCAAGCGTCTCAAACGCACAATTCATTCTCAAATTTCAGGCCGACCAAATGGATGCCTATATCGGCGAAACATTTAAAATCCGTGTCACGGAAATGAATACTGGCTATATCGTTGGCGGCAAAACCATTAACGCCATTGCCGATGCCTCATTTTCAATTGACTTATATGTTCTATTAGATCAACGGGACTACCAGATAGATTTCTATGTAGATGTAGATGGAAGCGAAGCTTATGATCCACCTCCAACTGATCATGCCTGGCGCAGAATGATTGTCTCTGCTTCCGGAGACGCACTCCTTAATTTTGCCCCTGACACCAATTATACAGATATACAATTTGAAGATGATCTTCCTTTCAGGACATATAACGCAGTATGGGGAGGAAAATGGGAGAATCTCACATTCGGATCTACAGATAGTATTGAGGCTGATTTTAATCTAACCTGCGATAGTGTTATAGCCAATTTTAGCACGAAAGGTGTTTTTGGCAATCCGGAAGTCGTTGAATTTAGTTTTGCCGAAGCCATATCCGGAGAAGTAGATTTCGTCAATGATACAATAGTTTTTGAACCCGAAGCGCCCTGGTCAGGTGAAGTCTATATAACCAATGGAGAATTACATGGTGATCTTAACAATCTCGGATTTGGCTTGCAATTTACCGGTACCGTTGGCCGTCAACAAGTATTGAGTTTGTATACCGTTACGAATGGCGGAAACCCTTTAGCTAACGGTTACTTCTATGTACGTGAATTGGAAGTATTATCCAGTACCCCGCCGATTGAAATAGAATTAATTGGATTGACCAATGTCACCTGTTTTGGTGATGGCGATGGAACTATATCCACCTTATCAACAGGAGGAACACCCGGTTATTGGTATCAATGGTCAAATAACGATACACTTCCTGAAATCAATAATCTTACTCCAGGAGCATATGATATCACGGTTACGGATGGCATGGGATGTACAGCATCTCAATCTTATGTTATCACTGAACCTGAAGCAATTTTAGCCACTGTGTTTACTCAGGACGTAAGTTGTTACGGCCTTTGCGATGGATCTGCAGAACTCCTCATTTCCGGCGGCTCACCACCTTATAATTACTTATGGAATACCGGTAGTGTGAGTATGATAGTTGATGGACTTTGTGAAGGTGATTATGTTGTCACTATTGTTGACCAGCAAGGATGTACGTTCATACTTGAAACCACGATCATTTCACCAGACTCAATAACCATAGATTCTATCATCGTTGTTAATGAAACAGGAGGTGAAAGCAATGGGATTATAGAAATCATCGCCAGTGGTGGCACGCCGCCACTACAATATTCTCTGGATGGTGGTATATCATATCAGGCCACTGGTATCTTTTCAAATCTACCAGCTGGTGCTTTCAGTGGTTCTATTATGGATCAAAATGGTTGTCTAATTGAGACCAACGCTATAATGGTCCAAAATATAACGTCCATCAGCGATATTGTCGAAGGATTGCGTTGGTACCCTAATCCGGCTCAGGATATTTTGATTTTTCAAACTGACCAGGATCTTGACATCTCTATAGTAGACATGCAAGGTGTTGTCATTAAGCAAATACGATCTAATCAAACTAACTACTTATCAGTTAAAGATATAGTGGCAGGAATCTATTTGGTTCGATTTAGTGATGGGCTGGAGGCTGTATACGAGAAAATAGTGATTACCGGGAAGTAACCTTTTATTTAAAGGCAAAGACTGGTTTCTCTACAAAAGCTGACATAAAAATATTTTTAGCTGAAAAACATTCTTCAGGATAGGAAGCTATTGGATTAAACCCTATCCTGTCAAATTAGAAAGGATTTTACACAGATATACATCGAATGGCAATAAGTCTTAACTTTGAATTGCTCACACCCGATTTAATCCTTTAAAATCGGTTGACTATGAAAACCACTTTTCGTTTCAGGCTAATTACTGCCTTTTTATTCGCTCACCTTTACCTTTCATTTTCTGCGCTGGCAGCTACCAAATATGTTTCTCCAGCTGGTAGCGACGCCAATTCTGGTGATTCCTGGGCTGCGGCCTGGCTAACACTTCAATACGCTGCAGATCAAATAGCTGCAGGTGATACAGTATGGGTTGCCGATGGAACATATGTTGGTTTTGATTTAAGGACTACCGGCACTTCTACTGACCCAATCGTATTTATTACTGCTTCATCAAACTGTGTCATTGATACAGAAAATCCTGTGACTACAGACAATATTAACGTTGAAAATGCAGACTACATTGAAATCAATGGTTTCAGGGTCATTGACTCTCCAAGAAATGGAATTCGATTAGTCAATGCGCATAATTGCATTGTTCGAAACACCTACTGTGACAATAATTTTGAAAGGGGAATATTTACTGGATTTACGAATGATATTCTTATTGAGTACAACGAATGTTTAAACTCGATTGATGAACATGGCATCTATGTATCGAATAGCAGTGACCGATCGATCATTCGATATAATAGTAGTCATCACAATACCAGGGGAGGTATCCAGATCAATGCAGATGCAAGTCAGGGAGGAGATGGCATCAGTACCGATCCCGAAATCTATGGGAATATCATATATGAAAATGGCGTGTCGGGAGGCGCAGCGATAAATCTTGACGGGGTGCAGGGTGCATTTATCTTCAATAATCTGTTATACGAAAATCACGCGACGGGCATTGCGCTATTTCAGCAAGATGGGGCGGAACCTTCCATCAATGCCGTAATAGTTCATAATACAATCATAAATGCCTCCAATGCCCGTTGGTGTATTCTGGCCGTCAATGCATCTTCCGGGGCGCAAGTTTTTAATAACATTTTGATCAATCAGCATCCATGGCGTGGCAGTATAGCACTTGACGGAGATGCTGTCCCCGGATTTGATTCGGATTATAATATTGTTGTGAACAGTTTAAGCAATGATGGCGATGGACAGTCCATGACATTGGCAGCATGGCAGGCGCTTGGCTATGATGCGCATAGTATGCTTGCTGACCCACTGGGTGATATTTTCGAATCTCCCGCAACGGGTGATTTCCACCTTAAAAGTGATGCTCAAGCCATTAATACTGGAAGTGCTGCACTTTCCTTTGGCGTGGATGAAGACATTGAAGGCATCTTGCGTCCACAGGGGGCTGAACATGACATAGGTGCCTACGAGGCAGAAAGCACTCTCGCGATTGAGGAGCAGGAAGAACAAGCATCAAACCTACCCTATCAAAGAGGAATCACTATAAGTCAGACAACGATTTCATGGTCTAAAGACTTATCAGGAACATTGTCGCTTTTTAGTATCGATGGAAAGCTAATCGAACAGGTCGAAATCAGTAGTCCCGGACAATACGCTTTATCCTCATTGATACCCGGAACTTATTTAGCCACAGTGCATACCATCAGAGGCCTTCAATGGAGCAAGGCATTTGTTTATATAGGGAATTAAAAAGGAATACTATTTAAGCCGATCGATAACTTCCTGAAGCGGTAAGGCGGCTTGTTCGCCACTGTCAAGATCCTTCAGATTGAGTGTATTGTTTTGCATCTCTTCGTCACCCGCAATGGCGATAAACGTGCAACCAATATCTGTTGCATACTTAAACTGCTTTTTGAGTTTTCCCGGTTCCGGATAAAGATCTGCTGATATACCCGCTTTTCTTAAATGGGACACGCATTTAAAAGCATATTCATGAGAAGCATCATCAAACGCGGCCAATAATACCTTTGGTCCGTTTTGCAATGCAGCTGGAAATAATCCTTTCGCTTCCAAAACATCAAAAATACGCTCGGCTCCAAAAGAAATACCAACACCCGGAACATCTGGCCATCCAAAAACTCCGGTCAAGTTGTCATACCGGCCGCCACCACCTAAGCTTCCCATATCTTCATCCAATGCGGTCACTTCGAAAATACATCCGGTATAGTAACCAAGACCTCTGGCCAATGTGATATCAAATTGCAGCTCATTTTTAAGTTGAAGACTTTCTAAATAACTAAACACTTTCTCTACCTCTGCCAAGCTTTCCTTTGAAGCTTCGTCGTCACCGATCATCGAACGAAAAGAAGCCAGGTCTTTTAGTGCTAAAAATTCGAAAATCTTATCCTGGGCCGTTGCTGAAATACCTCGTTCTGTCAGTTCCTTTCTAACACCTTCTTTGCCTATTTTGTCCAGCTTGTCAATGGCCATCGTCATGTCAACCCACTGATCCCCTATTCCTGCGATTCTGGCAATCCCGGAAAGCAACATGCGATGATTGATACGAATCACAATGGGTATACCAAGTGCATCGAAGACATCATCATAAATCTGCACCAGTTCAGCTTCATATGAAACTGATTTACTTCCTACCACATCCACATCACATTGATAGAACTCCTGATATCGCCCTTTCTGTGGTCTGTCGGCACGCCAAACAGGCTGTATCTGATAGCGCTTAAAAGGCAAGGTGATATCATTCCGATGCATGACTACATATCTTGCAAAAGGAACTGTCAGATCATAACGCATACCTCGTTTTGAAATAGAGGAGGTAAACTTGTTGCTATCTTTTGATTGATAAGCTTCTTCATCCGATTTCTGGAGATAGTCTCCATTATTTAAGACTTTAAACAAAAGTCGGTCACCTTCTTCTCCATAATTCCCAGTCAGCGTACTGAGATTTTCCATGACTGGTGTTTCAATGGGCACATAGCCATAGACCTTGAAGACATCTTCTATAATGCCAAACATCCACTTCCGCTTTGCCAATTCCAATGGCAAAAAATCGCGCGTACCTTTTGGAAGACTTACCTTCATTAATCTTGTTGTTAAGTTATATTCACTCTGACCATTTGCTATATCACTGAAGCAAATTGCTTTAAAAATCTAACATCGTTTTCAAACAATAGTCGGATATCATTAATTCGGTACTTGATCATGGCTTGTCGCTCAATACCCATACCACAAGCAAAACCGGAATACTTGGTCGAATCAATACCACATGTTTCCAATACTGCAGGATCGACCATGCCACATCCCATGATTTCAAGCCAGCCTGTACCCTTTGTGATTCTATGGGCATGTTC